>NZ_BAABDK010000029.1:0-362328 GCF_039539585.1 Hymenobacter glaciei
TAAATCCAGCGTGCAGGCCATCGAAAAGCGTATTTAAATCGGAAAAATACTGCGTAACATCAGCTGTTAAAGGAAAATGTTGTTTGTGTTTTTCCAAAAGGAAATGGGTGGTGTACATGGGATTTAAGCGGCTACGACATTATTGTTCCCAAGGGAGACTTGTTCGTCGCCATGGAATTTGGTGAGATGGAAGTCCGTTATGACAAACATTCTTTGGATGAATATTTTCCATCGGGTTATATCCTGCGCCCATCTTTCGATTTAGAGAAGAGCAAAACCTGGAGTTATGCACTGGGAGAAGGTTGGAGCTTGCTACCTCAAACCAATGGCTTGCGCAGGTACAATGGCATGATTAAGCTCGAAGTCAAGTCTTCTAAGTAAAAAGCATTGCTCACGGGTAGTAACCAAAACAGGCCGCCCCGATTGTTTCGGGGCGGCCTGTTTATTTAAAATAGCAACAAGATTGACTACCCCAATTCTGCCAGTTCCAGCCACCGTTCTTCCTTCTCGCCTAGCTCTTTTTCGATAGCTGACAACCGCGCACCCCAGGCGGCAAAGTCCTGTGGGCTACCTGCGCCGCCATTCAGCTTGGCGGTGATTTCTTCCTTCTCCGTTTCCAGCGTGGCCATGGCTTTTTCGAGCTGCTCGTATTCCTTCTTTTCAGCGAAGGTGGCGCGGCGCTTTTGGGGCGTAGGGGCTACGGCCGTGCTCACGGCTACGGGCGCGGCCAGCTTGGCGGCGGCGCGGGCAGCTTTGGCGGCTTTTTCTTCTTCGACGATGGCGGCTTCGGCTTCGCGCTCTTCGAGGTACTCGCGGTAGTCGGTGTAGTTGCCAGGGAAGTTGAGGACGGCCCCGCCGGGTTCGAGCACGAAGAGGTGCTCGGCGAGGTGGTCGAGGAAGTACCGGTCGTGGCTCACGATGAGCAGGCAGCCGGTGAAGTGCAGCAGGAAGTCTTCCAGGATGTTGAGCGTGGCCAAGTCCAAGTCGTTGGTTGGCTCGTCAAGAATGAGGAAGTTGGGGTTTTTGATGAGGACGCGCAGTAGCTGCAGGCGCCGCTTTTCGCCGCCGCTCAGCTTGTTTACCAATGTGTACTGCTGAGCCGGCGGGAACAGGAACAGGTTGAGGAACTGGCTGGCGGTGAGTACGTCGCCGTTGGCCAGCTCCACCACTTCGGCCACTTCCTTCACAATGTCGATTACGCGCTGCGTGGGGTCGAATTCCAGCTCGGTTTGGGTGTAGTAGCCGAACACGGTGTTCGTGCCCACGTCGATGGTGCCGGAATCGGGCTTCAGCTTGCCGGTGAGCATGTTGAGCAGCGTGGACTTGCCTGCGCCGTTGGGACCCACGAGGCCAATACGGTCCTTCTTTTTGAAGACGTAGCTGAAATCGTCGAGTACCACGTTGTCGCCGAATTTCTTGTTCAAGCTGTCGGCTTCGATGATTTTACCACCCTGGCGGGTGGTTTTCACGCTCAGCTCAATTTGCTGCTTGGTGAGGTTGGTGCTGGCCTTTTCCTTGGTGACGTAAAAGGCGTCGATGCGGGCTTTTTGCTTGGTGCCACGGGCCTGGGGCATGCGGCGCATCCAGTCGAGCTCCTTTTTGAAGAGCTGGCGGGCCTTTTCCACTTCCACGGTTTCGCGCATTTCGCGGTCGGCCTTTTTCTCCACGAAATAGGCGTAGTTGCCCTGGTAGCGGTACATGGTACCCTTGTCGAGCTCCACGATTTCATTGGCCACTTTGTCCAGGAAATACCGGTCGTGGGTCACCATGAGTAGGGTGAGATTGGGCGAGTTCAGGCGGTTTTCGAGCCACTCGATGGTGGCCAGGTCGAGGTGGTTGGTGGGCTCGTCGAGCAGCAGTACGTCGGGCTCTTCGATGAGCACGCGGGCCAGGGCCACGCGCTTGCGCTGCCCGCCCGAGAGCTGGCTGACGTTGCGCGTGAGCAGCTCGCCGAGAATGCCCAGTTTGCCGAGTATCTGCTGCACCTGGGCTTCGTAGTCCCAGGCGTTGAGGGCGTCCATGCGTTCGAGCACGCGCTGGAGGTCGTCGGATTTGTGGTCGGGGTCGTTTACGACGTGCTCGTACTCCTGGATGGCCTTAAGCGTGTCGTTCTGGCTGGCGAAGATGGTTTCTTCCACGCTCAGGCTTTCGTCGAACACGGGGTTCTGGCCCAGGTATGTCACGCGGATGCCCTTGCGGGAGCTCACCAAGCCGGTGTCAGGGGTTTCGAGGCCGGCCAGTACGCGCAGCAGCGTGGTTTTGCCGGTGCCGTTGATGCCCACAAAGGCCACGCGCTGGCCCAGTTGCAGGCCAAAGTTGAGGTTTTGAAACAGCCAGCGGTCGGCGTAATTCTTCGAGATGTTCTCGGCGGATAACAAGTTCATAGGCCGCAAAGGTACGGCCGGGACGGGTGGGGTTGAGAGTGCACGCAATATTGACTATCGGAATAACGTAATCCAAAATATCACACTTTCCTTTACGCTATGTACCAAATTCTCCTGCTACTGGTAGCTATCTGCTTGTTCTTGCATACTGCTGCGTTCTCCCAATCACGGATGCGAATTGAGTCTACATCTTCTATTGATTCTGTAGTTGATAATGTTTTGGTAGGCCAAGGCGTACGCATTGGCAACGTGAAGCTGACAGGCCTGCGCACTAGTCTCGGCTACTTTGCCAGCGACACCAGCATCATTGGCATGAAAGGCGGGCTACTGCTTTCAACAGGAAACGTGGATTCTGTGGCTCGTGCCAATATCTCTCCCGGAACAAGCGGAATTGCGGCCGATATGCAGCAAAAGTTTCGTCCTGATAAAGACTTGGCCCGCGAATGTCATTGTCGGGTTTACGACCAAGTTATTCTAGAATTCGACTTCGTGCCTTCTCATAATTCAGCATCTTTTCGCTACTGCTTTGCTTCGGAGGAATACAACGAATATGTCGGTTCAACATTCAATGACGCCTTTGTATTTATGCTGACTGGTCCTAAAGTCAAGCGTAAGAACATGGCTTTGCTACCAAGGAGTACGGCACGCGTAGCGGTAAATTCCGTCAATCTTCGACGGCGGCCAGAGTTGTACGTTAATAACGACTATTTCTTAAATTACGGACTACTCAAAAACATTGCACAACGGCCGCGAATCTTTTTTCTGCGCCGATGGTGGAATAATTTATTCAATAAAAAGAATGATTCACCACTTGGTTTTTTTACGCTTCCTGGTGAGAAGAAAAAACTGAATCAGGTTTTGGTAAATAATGTGGAATACGACGGCTTTACGCGAGTGCTTACAGCTTCAGCTTATGTAAAGCCTTGGCAGCTTTACCACTTAAAAATGGTTCTTGGCGATGTGGGAGATGATATTTTTGATTCAGGCGTTTTCTTGGAACAAGGTTCGTTGCGTAGCGAAAAAGATAAAACGGAACCTGGCTTTGCTGAATACCGCGACCTAAGCCGAACTATGAACTGGGACAGCATTTTCGGACAAGTAATAAAGCCTGTGTCGACTACATTGATGCCTCCTGTTTTACCTACTGCTTCTGTCACGTTCGGGGTAGATGAATATGCGATAACATCTACAGAACGCGATAGACTAGATGGCTTTGCCCGTTATGTTGTGGCGCATCCGGGCAAGTTGCAGATTCAAGGTTTTACAGATAATACTGGCACGCGCAGTCACAACTATCAACTCTCTTTGCGGCGTGCTTTAACGGTGATGTATTATCTCACAGGCCGGGGTATACCACGCAGCCAGATGCTATGCTTGGGCGATAATGGTGGAAGTATTATGATAAATAAGCAGGATGAAAAAGCCCAAGCCAATAGTCGTCGGGTAGAAGTTAGTTTTATTGAAGAATAAAAACTGTGTGCACCACAGCTACCGCACCTCCAGCGGCCCCCGCCACTGCCCGTTGCGGCGGTGGCAATGGCCCGAAGTGGGGAAAGCCACCCCTGCACTGCCTAACCAGAAGATAATCTCCACGTGTGTCGGCCAGCGCCCTGCGTAGCCCAACTGCATCTGGCACCCGGCGCAACTGTTGCACTAGTAGGTGCGGAATCGCGCTAGCAAAGCTTGGTATAACTGCAGTGAACCAACAGTTCCCAATTTGGTGTTGTCATAATTATTCATTTAAAAATCGGTATATTTATAGTGGCTGACGGCTACTGGTCGGCATTGGGACTGCTACAGACGGCTTCGGAGTGGGGGCAGGTCTGAACAAGGACGGTAGCAGGTGTTCGCGGCCAAGCACGGAACACCACTGTTTTTGCCGGGCTCTTGGTGACGGTGATAAGTTTTCCATCCGAGTGCTTCAGCTTTTCGCGATGACTACGTTTTGCGCTCTTTTTTTGTGGTGGCTGGCGCCCGCCTTTGGGCACCTGGCCCATTCGCCGGGCCGGGTCGACAGCCTTAGGTTTGCGTTGAGGACGGCCTCAGTCGATACAGTCCGGGTGTTGCTGCTCAACGAGCTGGCTTATGAGCTCACCCAGACTGACCCGCTGGCGACCATCGGTTACGGCAAGCAGGCACTGCAGCTGGCCCAGGAGTTGCGGTTTCGGCGGGGCGAGGGGTGGGCGCTGGTGCGGCTGGGCTCTGGGTTCCGGGAGGCCGGCAATTACCCGGCGGCGCTGCAAATCGGGCTGCAGGGCTTGCGGCTGGCCGAAGCTTTGCGCGACCCGGCGTTGCAGGGCCGGGCCCTCAACGCGCTGGGCTACCTGTACTGGGAGCAGGGCAACAGCCGCCCGGCGCTGGCGTATTTTTTTCGGGCCAAAGTCGTGGCCGAAAAAAGCGGGAACGTCAAGCTCCTCACCCGGGTAATGGGCAACATTGGCAATGTGTACGAGCAGCTGCAGCAGCTGGATTCGGCGCTTTTCTACCTGAAGCAGGGCTTTGCGATGGATGCGCGCGAGCACGACCTGACCAGCGAAATGGGTGATGCCGCCATGCTGGGCAACGTATATGCCGCCTTGGGCAACCCACAGGTGGCCCAGGTCTATTACCGCCACAGCATCCGGCGAGCCCAAATTGGGCACGTCACCTTTGCCTTGTGCCGGGCTTATCTGGGCCAGGCCCGCCTGTTTGAGCGCCTGGGCGGGGCCCGCGCCGACTCGGCCCTGCACTTTGCCAAACAGGCATTGGCGGCCGGGCAGCAGGGGCGCTACCCGAAGGGCATTCTCCAGGCCAGCCAATTTTTAGCCACGGCCTATGCGGCTCGGGGCAATAATGCCGCCGCCTTCCGGTACCTGACCCTGGCCAGTGCCACGCGCGAAAACCTGTTTGGCCTGGCCAAGATGGCCCAGGTGCAGGCCTTGGACCTCCGCGAACGAATGCGCGAAGATGAGCTCGCCGACCAGCAGCGGCTGGCCGCCGCCCAGCGCCGCCAGCTTGGCCTGGGTGCGGCGCTGCTGGCGGCCGTGCCGCTGCTGCTGCTGCTCTGGCGCAACAACCGCCTGAAGCAGCAGGCCAACCAGCAGCTCTATACCTGGAGCAAGAACCTGGCAGCCCACCGCGACGCCTTGCGCACGGCCCTGGCCGACCTTAAAACGGCCCAGGACCAATTGATGCGGCGTGAGAAGCTAGCTTTCCTGGGCGAGCTCACCGCCGGCATTGCCCACGAGCTGCAAAACCCCCTCAACTTCGTCGCCAACTTTGCGGGCGCCAGCGCGGAGCTGGCCGCGGAGTTGCTGGCCGAGGTAAGCCGTCCGGTGCTGGACCGCACCGCTCTGGAAAACCTGGCCGCGGATGTGCAGCTCAACCAGGAAAAAATTCGGCAGCACGGCCAGCGGGCGTCGTCCATTGTGAAGACCATGCTGGAGCACTCGCGCAATGGTGCTGCCCCGCGGCTTCCCACCGACCTCAACGCGCTGGTAGAAGAGGCGCTGATGCTGGCTTACCAAAACCTGTGCGGTAGCGACCACGCTTTTCGGGCCTACTTACACACCCGCCTCGACCCGGAGCTTGGCCCGGTGCCGGTGGTGGCGCAGGACCTGAGCCGGGTGCTGCTCAATGTGTGCGCCAACGCCTTGTATGCCGTGCGCCAGCGGGCATTGGCGGCCGTTTCGGGCGGTGAGCCGGCGGGCTACGAGCCCACGGTGGTGGTGAGTACCCGCCGCGCGGCGTCGGGCCAGGCGGTGGAAATCCGGGTGCGCGACAACGGAACGGGTATTCCTAAAAAGCTGCTGGCCAAAATATTTCAGCCGTTTTTTACCACCAAGCCGCCGGGCGAAGGCACCGGACTGGGCTTGTCGCTGAGCTATGGCATTGTGACCCAAACGCACGGCGGCACCCTGACCGTGGCGTCGAAAGAAGGGCGGTTTACGCAGTTCACCATTTCTCTGCCATGCGAAATTGCCGGGTTGGAAGCACCTCAGAGTTGGCAGCTTCAGCAAGACGTGGCAATTGGGTAGCACCTAGTGGTACGATGCATCCGAGAACGAATTGAGCAGGTTTAGAAACCACTTGGCCGAGGCCATCCGAGTGCCGTGCCGGATGGCGCATGGGCATCTCTGCCGTCGCATTTATTGCTGATGCGCGAACTGTGCGAACGCCCTGCGCTATGGGGGCAAATGGCACGAGTTGTCTCAGGAGTTGCCGCCGTGCGCTACCTGCTGCCAGCAGAAGAAATTCGGACTTGGAAGCAACTGCCGCCGTCGCGGCGGTTGTAGAGGCCAAACAAACAACAGTGTGATAAGCAGAGCTATAGAATACCGGCATATTGCGGGGAGACCTTTCCATCACCCTCATTCTACCGGCCTCACGGCCTACAAAGCCCCGAGTGCCTACCCCGTTACCAAAGCCCAGGCCCGTCCTGGCGGACTGGCTGCCATCGGCCCCAGGCTGGACCTGGGCGAAACCGTTTCCGTGGCATCCGGCGCTACCCACATCGCGGATGCCGCCAAAACGCTGAGCGACTACAACAAGGCCCTAAAAAGCCCTAAATGTGGCCGATGACCTGCTCAATCAACTCAAAAAGCAGGGAACGGATTTACGCAACTGGACCTCCCGTGCCATGAGCGGCGTGAAATCCAAGCTCTGGGCCGACGGCTCGGAGTATGAGGTGGACGGTGGGGTGCGCCAGTGCGAGCGCAAGAAGCCAGCGCGCAAGGCCAAGTGCACCAAGCCCGTGGCGTAGCCCGGCGCTGGGTTTTCTATCGCACAAAAGGCCCGTTTCCAGTCCGGAAACGGGCCTTTTGTGTGCCGTATCAACCCACTGCCGGCCTGGTGCTGGGCTATGCCCGGGCTCGTTGCGTTGGGCAGCTGGCTGTGCTGCCGCGAGCCGGGCCGTACCAGCAGGGGAATGTTTCGGCCTGCTCTCGGCAGATAACTGGTTCCCAGGCTGCCAGGCTGCGCCACGGGGCGGCAGGAGCCGGCTAAATGCCGCTGTGCGCGCAAGTATTGCCCCCCACGGTGGCCCCGGCACCCGAAGTGCCCGTCACCGCTGCCTTCACGCTGGAGGCGCTGAGCAGTGACAGGGTGTACGGGGGCGTGAAGGCCGTTTTGCCGTTGCCGGCGGTGTTGCCGGTTGTGCCCGTGAACGTATTGCCGGTGACCTGCACGGCCGTGGAATTGTTGGCCATCAAGTCGATGGGCCGGTTCACGTTTTCAAACACGTTGTTCTGCACTAGGAGGTTGGCTTCGAAACCGGCCTGCACGCCGGAGGTACTGTTGGCGCTGTTGAACAGGCTGTTCACTACCTGCACCTTGCCGAAGCGCACCCGCGGCATGCGGGCCACGCAGCCCGGCGCCCACCAGCACCGGGCGAAGGTGATGTTGAGTTTGCCCCGGTCGGCGGTTGCGTCGTCGGACGAGCCGATGAGGTTCGAGAAGCGGTGGTCGTTGGAGCCGCCGGAGCCGCCGGCGCGCGGGGCTTTCAGGTAGGCGAACTTGGTCCAGGAAACGGTGATGTAGCTCGATGTGTTCTTGATGTCCAGGTTGCCGTCGAGCCCGTCGCGGAACTCGCAGTGGTCCACCCACACGTTGGTGCAGGCGTCGATGGTGCAATCGTCCTGCCCGTTCACGTCGTACGCGCCGGGCCCGTCGAAGATGAGGTTGCGGATGACGAGGTTTTTGCAGCGCTTCACGTAGAAGATGCCCGAGCCGGCCGCCGTCTGGTCGGTCGTCGCCAGCTTGGCCCCGGTCGAGCCGAATACCGTCTTGCTGGTCTGGTCCTGGAAGGAAATGCGCCCGCCCGACGGAATGGTAATCGTGCCGTTGACCTGCACCACCTTCACCGCCGTGTTGGTGATGGCGGCCTTGAGCTGGTCGTACGTCGTGACGATGGTGGGAGTGGCGGTACCGCCGCCGGTGGTGCCGCCGTTCTGCGAGGCCCAGCCCGGGGCCACACAAGTGGCTTCGACATCGGCCGTGGCGACGGCGCCAGACACGTTTTCGGTGGTGGGGGCGGGGTTGCTGCGGTCGCAACCGCCGAGCATACCGGTGCAGGCCACCAGGGTGGCCAGGAATGCGGATGTTTTCATCGTTGTGGGAATTGGGATGTGGAAAATGACTGCCACACCGGTGGCAGGTGGAAAGCGCGGAACGGAGCAGCAAGGAGGCAGAACCTTGCCCACTGGTTGGGGAGTGGTGCCGGCACAAGGCCAGGCGCTTAAGCAGCGCTGGGAAGTGTCGGGCTAGCTTAGCAACGATGGATTGAAGGTAAATCCACGCGTCTAAATCCAATAGCAAATTCCCCTATTAATTTGTGCAATCGTTGCCGGCAACGTTGCCAGGCCCCGTATCCGTCCCCGTCCCTGTAAGCAGCGCACCAAGAAAGCATGCGCAAAGCCAGCGCCACACTAAAAGTTTGGGTGCCGGGAAAGAGCCGTCGGAGGCACCGCTCGTGTTGAGCTGGGGCGCATAAACAGGCTGGTAGCGTAACGGCTTGCCTTGTTGCCCTTCGCGGCGGGAGTTCCAAAGGCCAGGCTTGTAGGCAAACAACTTGCGGGCACCTCCGAATGGCTGGTTTGCATGCGTGCAGTGGGGCTGGCCCTGCGCTTGCCGGTAGAGTGGGCAATTGCCAATGGCGCCTCCAACACGCCGCGGGTACACCCGGGCAGCAGCGCGCCGCAGCCACGCCGGCAGGGTATAAAAGCCAGCTTCGGGTGCGATTGGTGTGGTCTGGGCGCCGTGGCTCGGGCCGCAATGCCTGCGCAGACTCAGAGTATACGGTAGAATATACAGTAGTTCATGGTCAGGTTGAACAGCGCGTGCGCCACCACGGCCCCGACTATCGACCCACTCTTTGCCCGGGCAACCGAAAACAACAGGCAGGTGATGAACAGGCCCGCGACCCAGAGCAGGGTCGGCCCGGCCAGCAAGTGCCAGCCGTGCCCGGAATAAACCAGGCCGAAATGCGCTACGTGCACCAACGCAAACGCGGCGCTGTCGACCAGTGCAGCCTTCCGGTTGCCCACGCTTTGCGCAAAGCATTCGTGAATCAATCCCCGGTAAAAAACCTCTTCGCCGAGGGGGCTGAACCCCATGCTGATGCCCGCATAAATCAGGAAATAGGTGAGGCGGTTGTGCTCATTCAGCACGCTGGGCAAATTGGCGTAGCTTCTGGCTATGTACACCAGGCTGTTGCCCTCGCCGAAGCCAAAAAAGAATACCGTAAGATAGAAAAGGGCCGCGCAGCTTGCGATGCCCAGCAACGCGCCCAGCAGCACCCCCCACCAGCGTGTGGGCCAGACCAACCCGATTTTTTGGCGGCCGGGCCGGGCCAGCAGTATCAAAGGCAGCGCCAGCATCGCCCCGAAAATGTACGGAACCGCCTGGTAGCTTTTGGTGGCGTTGGCGTACAGCACCAGGACAAACCGACTAACCGTAAAAATGGCAATCAGGAACGCCCCGGTTTTCCAGTTGAAACGGATGCGACGCGCCACAAAGAGTCTGAAATAGTCACTCATCAAAAAAGCATCAGTCACCTTTCATCAACTGCAGAAAAGGTAAAATTGAATACAATGATAGGGTGATGCGAAATGACTTCGCTAGGTTGAAGCGCTTCCAATGGTGGTGGCGCTCCCGCGACTCCTGCTAATGCCCGTTGCGGTGGTTGCGAAGGATGCGCTTGTTGCCTGGCCTGCCACGTTTTGAGTTAATTGGGTCATCGCCCGGCCCGGTCCGACCGCCCTAGGCGGTCCGACCGGTTGTCGTTCGGGCAAAACCGGTGGTGCTTCAACCGGTCGGACCGCCTAGGGCGGTCGGACCGGGCCAATGCCGAATTACTGCTGAACCCCTACTTAAACAATGCAAAAGGCCCGCTTCCGAATGGGAAACGGGCCTTTTCTGCTGTTTTGCTGGGTCTACATCCCACTGCCCTTCGATGTTTCGAGGCCCCAATTGCGGCCTTTTTCTACGGCGGGCACGCCGGTAGAGAGCCACACGGGGGCGGGCTGGCCTTTGAGGTAATGGTCGAAGAACTGCAGCTCGCGGATGGAAATGTCTTTGCGGTTTTCGCGCCTCACGAGGTTGTGGGCCTCGCCGTTGTATTGCAGCAGCCACACGGGCTTGTTCAGGCGGCGCAGGTCGGTGAACATCTCGATGCCCTGGTACCACGGCACGGCTCCGTCGGCGTCGTTCGACATGATGACCACCGGGGTTTGCACCTTGGGCAGCGAGAACAGCGGCGAGTTGCGGATGTAGGCTTCGGGTTTTTCCCAGAGGGTGCCGCCGATGCGGCTCTGGGTGCGCTCGTACTGGAACTGCCGGCTCATGCCCGATTCCCAGCGGATGCCGCCGTAGGCCGAGGTCATGTTCACGACGGGCGCGCCCGCCCAGGCGGCGGCGTACATGTTGGTTTGGGTGATGAGGTAGGCCACCTGGTAGCCGCCCCAACTCTGGCCCTGAATGCCCAGGTGCTCGCCATCCACCCAGGGGTTTTTCTTCAGCGCCTCTACACCCGAGTTCACGTACTCCACGGCCGAGGGGCCGGGCTCGCCCACGGTATAGCTGATGTCGGGCGTGAACACGAGGTAGCCGTTGCTGGCAAACATGGCAATATCCAGCTTTGAGGGCGACGGCGCAGGGGCCTGGTAGCGGAAAATGCCGTCCGACAGCTTCTCATAGAAGTACGAAATCATCGGGTACTTCTTGGTAGGGTCGAAGTTTTCGGGCTTGTAGAGCACGCCGGTGGCGGCGTGGCCCTGCGGCGTGGTCCAGTGCACGAGCTCGGCCGTGAACCAGTTGTAGTCCTTCTGCTGGGCGTTGATGGCGCTGAGCTTGGTTTCCTTTTGCAGGTCGGCGCTCACGTACACATCGGCCGGCTGGCTCACGCTCGATTTGGTGTAGATATAGCGGCGGGCGTTTTCGGCCCGCGCCACGTTCGAGTAGGCTAGGGGGGCGAGGGCCAGGCGCTCGGGGGCTTGGGTGCTGGCGATGGGCTTGCGGAAGTAGCCCCACTCTTTGGTCACGTCGTTTTGGGTAAGCAGCAGCAGCTCATCCTTGGGCTCGATGAATTTCAGCTTATCCACCGGCAGGTGGTAGCGGAAGCGCAGCTTCTGCTGGCGGCCCAGGCCGGCGGTGAAGTTGCTGGCGAGGCCAGTTTTGGGGTTGATTTTCCAGATATCGTACCGGTCGTAGAGCAGCACAGCTTCGTCGTTCTTCGTCCAGGCGGCCACGCCGTAGGGCTCGGGGTCGGTGGGTGAGTCGTTCTCCTCGTCGGCGAAGGACACGCCGGTTTTCTGGGTCAAATTCACGGTTTGGCGGGTGGCCACCGAGTAGGCAAACCAGGCCTTGGCCGCGTCGTCGTACCACAGGGCGTAGTCGCCGTGGGGCGAAATCTGGAAGCGGCTTTTGGAGGCTTTCGGGTTGATGGAAATACGCTGGCCGGTGCGCGTCGACACCAGATAAGCCTGCTTACGGGTGTTGCCTTCCCACTGCAGCGACACGCGCTTGGCGGTGTCGGTGGTGGCCAGCACGTACTCGGCGTTGGTGTTGTCGGCCAGGTAGGAGTCGCGCAGGTACTCATCCTCCAGCTGCACGAACTTGTTGGCCTGCTTCGGGTAGATGACGGCCAGGTAGTTGCGCTGCAGGTCCTTCTTCAGTGTTTTCAGCTGCATGGGCTGCAGGTAATCGTCCTTGTAGTTCCAGATATCGAGCTTGGCGTGCTCGAAGTCCACCAGCGTGGTATCCTGCGGCAGTGGGTTGGGCGCGGTGCCAAAAAATAGCTTCTCGCCGTTCTCACTGAACACGATTTTGCCAAAGCCGCTCGGCGACCAGTTCGCCTTCAGCGCTTTGTCGCCGGGCCGCATCACGATGGCGGCCGAGTCAGCGAGGAAGTTGGCGTAGTACAGGCTGAACGGCTTCACCAGCGCCTTTTCCGGGTGCTTCTCGGCCGCGAAAGCCAGCTGCTTGCCCGCGTCGTCAAACGCCAGGTTCTTGTAAGTTCCCTTGCCGCTGCTCAGCTGCTTAAGCGAGCCCGAAGCGACCTCAACCGCAAACAGGCCCGAGCGCACGTCCTTGCTGTTCTTGGGGGCCAGCACGGCGAAGGCCACGCGGTTGCCCGGCTTGCTCAGCTGGTAATCGGTGACGGATGTAAACTCGCGGCTTTTGCTCGTCAGCAGGTTGAGCACGGTGAGGGGCGCACCGGCTTTGTTGGCGTCGAGCAGGCCGTCGGTGAGCTTCTTCAGCGTATCGGCCGGGGCTTTGGCTTTGGCGTCTTTCAGCACCGGCTTGTTGCCCAGGAAGGCCAGCACCGACGCTTTCTCGGCCAGCTGCCACGATTTCACGTTGGGGTATTTCGTGAGCTTGCCGGTTTCGAAGGCGTACACGCCCAGCGAATCCTTGGGCATGTCGTCGGGCTTTTTCTTCTTTATTTTGGCCTGCCGCACCAGCGCATACGGCGGCTTGATGGGGAACACCGCAAACTTCGAATCCGCCGAAAACGCGGCCGAGTCGCCCCGGCTGATGCTGGCGAGTGGGCGGTTGTCGAAGGTTTTCAGGTAGAGCGTGCCATCGCCCTGCTGGGGCCGCACCTGGTAGAGCACGTACTTGCCGTTGTTGCTGATTTTTTGGTTGATGACACTTTCCCATTTGTCATAAACGGAATGGTCGAGCGGCTTTTTGGGGCTTTGCTGGGCCAGCGCGGGCAACTGGTTCAGTAGACTTGCAACGAATAGAATGGACTTACGCATAGTAGGGAGGGATTATGCCCAAATATACTTCCGGCGCGGGGTTGAACGATGGGGGCCCCCACGATTCCGCAAACGCCGTTTTGGCTGTAGAGACGCGACCCATCGCGTCTCGGCGCGTGAACGATTGTCGTGCTGACGGGAGACGCGAAGGGTCGCGTCTCTACAACCATACGATGCCGAATTTGACCGGTTTAGCAGTCCGATGCAGCCGCTGCAAAAGTCGTTGCCCTCGCACCAGTAACCGCCCCTTACTACTTCCCAATAGCCACTTGCTGCAACTGCTTCCGCAGTGCCAGTAGGTCTTGTTGCGAGAGATATTGCCCATCGGCCAACACCCCCACAATGCGCTGGGTGTTGGCAATATCCGTTAGGGGGTTGGCGCTGAGCAGCACCAGGTCGGCCAGTCGGCCCGCCTGCACGGAGCCAAAATCCTGCTGCCGGTTGAAAAATTTCGCCGGGTTCAGGGTAGCGGTTTGCAAGGCCTCGAGGGGAGTGAAGCCGGCCGCCACGAAGCGCTGCAGCTCGAGGTGCAGGCTGGCTCCGGGAATCAGGTCGACGCCGGCCGGCGTGTCGGTGCCGGCCAGGAAGCCGACGTGGGCGGCGTGCAGCTTCCGCACGAGTTCCAGTTCGTGGGTGACGAAGCGGGCGCGCACCGGCAGTGGTTCCGTATCGAGGGTGCGGGCGATGTTGGTTTGCGCCTTGGGCCAGCGCTGCGCCACCCAGGTGCCGCCCGCGTAGGTCAGGTCGGGGTCCTGGCGCCAAGCAATAGAATCGACCAGCCACTGGCCCCGCTCCCAGAACAGGGTGGGGCATTGCCATACCTTCGGGTGCGCCGCCAGCGTCCGGATGATGGCGGCTTCGCGGGCAGCGTTGTAGGTGGCCAGCAGCCGGCCGGGCGATTTCTCCTGGCCCGCTGCTACGTAAGCATCTTCGGCCGTCGAGCTGGCTTCGAAAATGCCAATCAGATGCTCGAAGGAACGTTGTCCGGCGGTCAGGGCTTCGGTGGCCCGCACGGCGTCGGGCACGTGTCCATCTATCGCGAGGCCTACCTTTTTGGCTTCGGCCGCGATGGCAAAATAAGCTTCGCGGGGCACCAGCGACTGCACCTTGATAAAATCAACGCCCCGCGCTTTGAGCTGGTCGACGGCTTTACGGCCATCTTCTGCCGTAGCAATGGCTATGGAAGCTTTGTAGGGCGACTTAGGCCCGTCGAGCATGGGCCCGCTCACCACCATGCGCGGCCCCACCAACCGGTGCGCGGCGACATCGGCCCGGGCTTTGAGTACCGCTTCGAGCTCGCTGCCCATGTCGCGAATGCCCGTGACGCCGTTGGCCACGAACAGGGGCAGAATCAGGTCGGTGCCGGCTGCTGCCGTCCCGTCGAAGTAGACGTGCGTGTGCATGTCCCACAGCCCGGGAATCAGGTATTGGCCGGTGGCGTCGATGACCTTCCCGGCCCGCGGGTTGACGCTGGCTGATGGACTCACCCGGGCGATGCGTTTGCCGGCAATTACCACCGTCATATTGGGCCGGATGTTGCCCGTTTCCACATCTACCACGTTGGCGTGCACGATGGTAAGTTGCTGCGCCCGCACCGTGCCGGCCGCGAACAGCAGCACGATGGAAAGCCGTTTGGTGAAACCTATGAACGCGGACATAGAGTAAAGTACAGAGAATACACATGTCCCAACGCAAGTCGTTGGTTGACTCGAAGGTAGGGTGCGTAGCGGCCAGGAAAAGCCCCGCAGCTTACCGGTATAGCTGACTTTATAGGATAAACCCGGTCCGCCTCAGTCCTCCGCGCGCAGCACCTCCAGCGGCGAGCGGCGCAGCACGCCGCGGCCATTGAGCAGGCCAAGGCCGGGAAGAGCCCGCGCTTAAAAATTAAGCTGGGCCTGGAGGCGCAGCAGGCCGCCGCGCTGCTGGTTGTCGGGGCGCTGGAAATCCTCGAAGCGGCGCGACGAGAGCGTGTACATGGCTACCAGCTCGAAGCTGTTGAGGGGCTGCCACTCCACGCCCAGCTCGGCCTCGCGCACGGTGTAGCTGCGGGCATCGCGCTCGTGCTTCTTGCCGCCATCGTAGTACTGCACCCGCACAAACGGGAAGAACTGCTGCTGCTGGTAGCGCAGTCGGTAGTTGAGCAGGAGGTAGCCACCGTGCAGCCGCTGGGTTTCGATGCTGTCGGTGCCGGGGTTGAATTCGGGGCCGCGGCCTACGTTGTATTCGGCCTGCACGCCAAAGGGCTGGGGGTAAAGCACGAAAGTGGCGGCCATGCGCTGGTCGGGGTAGCTCAGGTCGGAACGGTGCTTCACGCCGGCCGAGAGCTGGTCGCGGTTCACCACGTAGTCGCCGGTGTAGGCCTGGATGCCGGGCTCGATAATTTGCCGGCCCAGGGGCAGCGGGTAGCTGACGCGGGCCACCAGGTGACGCTGGTTGTTGAGTTCGGGGCGATTGGCAGTCTGGCCGTTGAAGGCGCCCAGGCCCACCACGCCGTAGTCGCCGGAGCCTTTCAGGCCATCCTTCACCAGCTGGCCGAAGCGGTGGCGCACGGCCGTGGGCGCCCAGTACAGAAAGGCCCCCAGGTCGCGCTCGTTAGAAAAAGCGCTGTTGATGCCGTCGCTACGGTCCAGGGGCAGGCGATTCTGGCTCGACTGCATGTTTTCGAACCCGAACGGAATCTTGCTCTGGCCCAGCCGCACCCGGAACTGGCTGGCCTTGTCGAGGCCCACATCAACATAGGCATCGCGCATCAGCGCGGTATTTAGGGAAGAGCTGCCGCTCAGGCTGCTGGCAAAATCGGGCTGAATGTAGAAATATATCCGCTCGTGCAGCTGGCCGAAGAAGATAATGCGAATGCGCCGGAGCGAAAACCCGCCGTTGTTGCCCCATGACCGGTCGCATTGCTCGCAGCTTAGGTCGGGGTTAGTTTCGAGCAGGCGGTTGTAGCGGCTCTGCACGTATCCCCGGATGGCGAACGTTTCAAACCACTTTTTGGTAGCGACCGGGGGCCGATACACCGTATCGGGAGCCTGGCCCCGGACCTGCGTGGCCAGTAGCAACAGCAGGCTAAATAATAATTTGTTCATGAAACGATAATGCTGGCACAAAGGGCGTAATTATACATGTCTTGGTAGTTAACACAATGTGATGCTAATGTTACGGATGGATTCGAAGCTGTCAGATGGGCTTTAGAAGCCCTTTGCCCGCTCATTTGTGGGCATAAATACCCGTGCTAAATGCCCAATTCACAAGCGTTAAGCGCAGTGCACCTCTTGGGGTAGATTCCAAATTGGTGTGCCAGTCCGTTAGATTGTTTCCCATGAGGCGGCTCATTGAATGGCCGGGTATACCCGACTGAAATCTGCGCTAAACCCGCGCCAGTGAATGCCGGGGGGGGGATTGAAATCACCCCTCGGCCCGCAGCACCTCCAGCGGCGAGCGCCGCAGCACGTCGCGGCTATTGAGCAGGCCGATGCCGGCCGTGAGCGCTGTGACAAGTGCCGCCAGACCCAGCAGCGGCAGCACTGCCGGCCCGAAGCTGGCCTCAAATACCAACACGGCCAGCGCCCAGGCTGCCAGTACCGCTAGCCCGATGCCGGCCAGCGCCGCCAGCAGCCCGAGCAGCCCATATTCGACCAGCGTAATCCGCAGAATCTGGGCGCGGCTGGCGCCCAGCGTGCGCAGCAGCACGCTTTCGCGCACCCGCTGGTAGCGGCTGATAACCACGGAGCTGCTGAGCACCAGCAAGCCGGTGAGGATGCTGAACCCGGCCATGAAGCGAATGACGAAGGATACCTTGTCGATGATGTCGTCGAGGGTCGCCAGAATGAGGCCCAGGTCGATGGCCGACACGTTGGGAAACTGCCGCAGCAATTCCTGCTGCACGCCAGCCAGCGCCGCCGGGTTGGGCGTGCGGGTTACTTCCACCCAAAACTGCGGGGCCTGCTCCAGTACGCCCTTCGGAAACAGCACCAGAAAGCTGGGCTGCACCTGGCCCAACTCGACCGAACGGGTGCCGCCCACGATGGTGCGCAGCGGCGAGCCCTGCACATTGAAATCGAGCGTGTCGCCCAGCTTCAATTTCACACGGCCCAGGTAGCCGTCCTCCACCGAAATGCGCGCGATGCCGTCGGAGCCAAGGAGTGGGGCGGTGCCGGCCGAGAGCTTCTCGGCCCGGCTCAGGGTGTCGCGGTACGTTACGCGGTACTCGCGGGTAAGAGCCCAGGCCGGAATGCCGCGGGCTGTATCCTTCTTGATTTCGGACACCGTTGTGCCGTTGATAGCCGCCAGCCGCATGGTCACGATGGGCACGCGCTGCATCATGGGCAGGTTTTGGGCTTTCAGCAGGGCCTCGACGCCGGCGCGCTGCTCGGGCTGAATATCGAACAGTACCAGGTTGGGCTGCCGGCCGCGCTCGGATACCCGCACCCGGCTCAGCAAAAGGGCCTGGGTGAGGAAAAGCGTGGCCAGCAGAAAGGTGCCCAGCCCGATGGATGTCACCAGCGTGAGGGTCTGGTTCTGGGGCCGGTAGAGGTTGGCCAGGCCCTGCCGCCACACGTAGCCCCAGCCGGCCGGGAAGAAGCGCCGCACGCCCGCAATCAGCAGGCGGCCCAGGCCGGCCAGCGCGCCAAACGCCGCCAGCAGCCCCGCGCCGAAGCCCAGCGTCAGCTTCCAGTCGCGCGTTTGGCCATAGGCGAAGGCCAGCACAAAGAGGGCAATAATGCCTACCACAAGGCCGCGCACCGGGTCGGGCGTAGCGGTGTCGTCCTCAAACGCCACCCGCAGCACTCGCAACGGCGACACCCTTCTGATGCTCAGTAGCGGCAGCAGCGCAAAAAGCACCGCCATCAGCAGCCCCGTGAGCAGGCCGGTGGCAATAGCAGGCCACGACACGCTCACGCTAATGCTCACGGGCAAAAAATCGCCCAGCACGCGGGGCAGCAGGGTTTGCACCGCCGCGCCGAGCGCCGCGCCGATTAGCGCGCCCACCAGCCCCAGCCCGGCGGTTTGGATGAGGTAAATGAGCAACGCCTGCCGGCCACTGGCTCCCAGGCAGCGCAGCACGGCCACGGCGGCCAGCTTTTCGCGCACGTACAGGTTCACGGCGCTGGCTACGCCCACGCAGCCCAGTAGCAGCGCCACAAAGGCTACCAACCCAAGGTAGCGGGTGAGGTCGGCGAAGACGCGGCCCATGCTTTGCTGGCGGCCGGCCACGGTTTCGGAGTCGATTTCGGCCTTGTCGAGCCGGGTTTGCAGCGGCTTGATGACGGCGGCCACGTTAGCGCCCGGCGCAAAGCGGTAAGACCGGCGGTACTGCACCCGGCTGCCCGGCTGCACCAGCCCGGTGGCCGCCACCTGCGCCAGCGGAATAAACACGGCCGGGGCCACCGCCGAACTTACGCCCGACTGCCCCGGCGTTTTCAGCACCCGCCCCACGATGGGCAGCACCACGCGCCCCACCTGCACCGAATCGCCGATTTTCACGCCGAACTGGGCTAGCAGTGCCTCGTCAACCAGCGCGCCCGCTGGGTTGCCCGCCTGCCCAAACTGCGCGGCCGCTGCCTGCGGCTGCACCTGCCACTCGCCGTAGTAAAAGCCGCCTTCGCGGGCCCGCACCTGCGCCAATCGCACGCCCCGCCCGGGCCGAAACTGCACCAGCGAGGCAAACGCCATTTCCGACTGACGGGCCTCGCCCAGTTGGCTCAGGGCTGGTTCCAGGGCGGGTTCGAAGGGATGGTTGGCGGTGAGCACAAGGTCGGCCCCGAGCAACTCGCGGGCCTGCTCGGCCACGCTGCGGGCCAGGTTGTCGCCAAAGGAATTGATACCCACCAGCGCTGCGATTCCCAGGATAATGCTGGCCATGAAGAGCAGCAGCCGCGCCCGGCTGCGGCGGCTGTCGCGCCACGCCATGCGGAAAAGCCAGGCGGTAGCGGAAGTGGTGGAAGAAGGCGTCACGAAGAAAGTCAAAAAATAGAATAATTCGAGGGCAGCAAAAGCCGCTATCGTTGCGGGCAAAAGGTCCGGATAAGGGTGCCAACTCTTCAGGATGTTTTGCCCAAGTCTTCACTATGTTTTGCCCAAAACGTAGTGTAAAGTTGCAAAGTGGCCCCCATTCGTCGCAAACGCGGGTGCCGAACACGGGGCCGGGGAAACCCGTTTATTGTTTTTCCGGGACGGCAGCCAGCATTTCCTCCACCACCTTGCCGCCGCGCATTCGCAGCGTGCGTTGCGTTTTAGCGGCCAGTTCTAAGTCATGCGTCACCAGCACGAGGGTGGTGCCGGCTTCGCGATTAAGCTCGAATAGCAGGTTCACGACTCGTTCGCTGGTGTCGGGGTCGAGGTTGCCGGTGGGCTCGTCGGCGAAGAGCACGGCGGGGCGGTTGGCGAAGGCGCGGGCGAGGCTCACGCGCTGCTGCTCACCGCCCGAGAGCTGGGCGGGGTAGTGGTTGGCGCGGGCGGCCAGGCCCACGCGGTCGAGCAGTTCCAGGGCCGTTTTGGTGGCGCCGCGCTGGCCGCGCAGTTCCAGCGGCACCAGCACGTTTTCGAGGGCCGTGAGGGTGGGCAACAGCTGGAAGTTCTGGAAGATGAAGCCCACGTGCTGGTTGCGCACGGCGGCGCGCTCGTCCTCGCTCAGCGTATCAAGCTGAATGTCATTGACCCAGACGCTGCCCGAAGTGGCGCGGTCGAGGCCGGCACAAAGGCCCAGGAGCGTGGTTTTGCCCGAGCCTGAGGGCCCGACGATGGCAAACGTGTCGCCGGCCGCCAGCTCGAAGCTGACTTCGTGCAGCACCGTGAGCGGCTGGCCGGCGCTGGGGTAGGTTTTAGTAAGGTTTTCGACGCGGAGAATGCTCATGCGATTATCGGGGTAGGAGGGTACGGGGGTGGGCGGGTAGGAGGAGAGGGCTAAAGAAGAACGTCATGCCGAGCGTAGCCGAGGCATTTCGCGTGCAGCAGTAATCCAATCGTGAAAGCGTCTTTGAGTAGTGGTGGCACGCGAGATGCCTCGACTACGCTCGGCATGACGCTTATTGCGACATTCCTTCGCGTTCCGGAACAACCGCGTCGCCCCCCGTTCGTTACGCAAGACGTGAAAACCGGCGGCATGTTTTCCGGACTTTGTGTTTTCGTACTCCAAACGCCTGCTATGAAATTCAACCCGCTACCTATGGCCGCCCTGCTGGGGTTGGTCCTTACCGCCTGCAACTCTGGCCCGGCCGCCGAAAAGTCCGCTGCCTCTAGTGCCCCAGCCGCTACCTCGGCCACGCCGCCCGCCGCAGCTAAAAAGCGCCTGCTGTTTTTCGGCAACAGCCTCACCGCCGGGCTCGGCGTGGAGCCTGAGCAGGCCTTTGCCGGCTTGGTTGGGCAAAAAGTCGATTCCCTCGGCCTGCCCTACGAAGTAATAAACGCGGGCCTGAGCGGCGAAACCACCGCTGGCGGCCGCAGCCGCGTGGGCTGGATTCTACGCCAGCCAGTGGACGTATTTGTGCTGGAGCTGGGCGCCAACGACGGCCTGCGCGGCATTCCGCTGGCCTCGACGCGCCAGAACCTACAAGGCATTGTCGATACGGTGCGGCGGCGCAGTCCGGGCGCGCATATCGTGCTGGCCGGCATGCAGATTCCGCCCAACATGGGCCAGGCATACGCCACCGAGTTCAAAGCCGTGTTCCAGGAAATAGCGGCCAAAAACCACCTCGTTCTCATTCCCTTCCTGCTCGAAGGCGTAGGCGGGCACCCCGACCTCAACCAGGCCGACGGCATTCATCCCACGCCGGCCGGGCACCGCGTGGTAGCGCGCACGGTGTGGGCCACGCTCGGGCCGTTGCTTAAGTAGGACGCCAAGCGCTGTGTGCACGGAGTAAAACTTTGCGAAGGAAATATTTAATTATTCGTTAAGCTACTGATTTACAGGATGTTTTTGTGGTAGGTTTAGGTCGTTTAAGGTAGCCTCGTGCTGGTTTAATGGTTTATTCTTCACCTCACTCCATCCTTTTTATGAAAACAAGTTTCAAATTACCCGTCCGTCACGCGCAGTTGGGTCGCCTGCTGTTTGTTTTGCTCCTGCTCCTGCTGCTGGCTGGAGGGCGCGCAACGGCGCAAACAGCCGTCGGGAAATACGGCGCCTTGCGCGTGCAAGGCAACAAGATAATGAGCCAAACCACGGGGCAACCCGTGAGCTTAGCTGGCAGTAGCCTGTTCTGGAGCAACGCCGGCTGGGGCGGCGAGCGCTACTACAGCGCCAATGTGCTGGGCTGGCTGAAAAACAACTGGAATGCCACCATCGTGCGCGCCGCCATGGGCGTGGATGAAGGTGGGGGCTACCTCGAAAACCCGGCCCGGGAAAAAGCCAAGGTGAAAATCGTGGTCGATGCCGCCATCGCGGCGGGCATGTACGTCATCATCGACTGGCACAGCCACCACGCCGAGCAGCACCAGATCGAAGCCATCGCCTTTTTCAAGGAGATGGCCACCACGTATGGCAACTCGCCCAACGTGATTTACGAAATCTACAACGAGCCCCTGCAGGTGTCGTGGAGCGGGGTAATCAAGCCCTACGCCAATGCCGTTGTGGCGGCCATTCGGGCCATCGACCCCGACAACCTGATTGTGGTGGGCACGCCCACGTGGTCGCAGGACGTGGACGTGGCTTCGGCCGACCCCATCCAGGGCACCAACATTGCCTACACGCTGCACTTTTACGCCGCTACTCACAAGCAGTCGCTGCGCGACAAAGCCACCACGGCCCTGAGCCGGGGCGTGGCGCTGTTCGTGACGGAGTGGGGTACGTGTGAGGCTTCGGGCAATGGCTTCGTCGATTCCGCTTCGACCCAAGAGTGGATGAACTTCATGAAAGCCAACAGCATCAGCCATTGCAACTGGGCGCTGAACGATAAGGGTGAAGCCGCTTCGGCCCTGGTAACGGGCACCAGCCCGATGGCATCCTGGTCCGATACTTTTCTGACGGCTTCGGGCCGTTTGGTAAAGGGCTACGTGCAAAACTGGGCCGGCACCGTCACGCCCCCAACCACCGGCGGCACGGCCACCAAAGTGGAAGCTGAAAGCTACCACGTGATGTCCGGGGTGCTAACCCAAGCCACCAGCGACACCGGTGGCGGCTTGAACGTGGGCTGGCTCGACCCCGGCGACTGGATGGCCTACACCGTGAACGTGCCCACGGCCGGCACCTACACCATTCAGTACCGGGTGGCCAGTCCCTACACCGGCGGCCAGATTAGCCTGGAGCAGAATTCGGGTGCCACGCGCCTGGGTGTCATCACGGTGCCCAACACCGGCGGCTGGCAGAACTGGACCACCATCACGAACACGGTGACGCTGAACGCAGGCGTGCAGGATATTGCCATCGGCGTACCCGTGGGGCGCTACAACATCAACTGGTGGAGCTTTACCAAGGCCGGCACTGCTGCTCGCGTGGCTAGCAGCCCGGAGCTGCAGCTGTACCCCAACCCGGTGCAGAACAAGTTGCATCTGACCCTGACGCAGCCCGGGACGGCGGCCTCGCTGTATGTCATCAACGCCTATGGCAAACCGGTGCAGACCCTGACACTGCCCGCCAGCACTTCGCCAGAAGCGGCCATCTCGGTCGAAGGCCTGGAGCCCGGTATCTATACCCTGCGGGTGGTGGAAGCCGACCGCACTACTTCGACCAAGTTTGTGAAAGAATAGCGCCTGGCTAGCTGGGTAGCTAATCGAGGTCAATGGTGCTTTCTCCTTCCGGGCCGATTTCAAAATCGGCCCGGTTAGGAAGCGCCGTTATTCCCGGCCCGAACTGTAGCACCCGGTCTACGAACTGGATGCCCCACGAAATACGCTGGTCCCGAATGCAGCTTTGCAGCGCTTGCGGATAGTCTTCCCCCAATTCGTAGGCCTCGCCTTGCTCGTCTTGCACGGTCCCGCGCAAGTCGTCGGGCCGAAGAACGAGGGCCTCATTCAGCGAGAACGTGACCAGCGTTTGGCCGGCGGCCAGACGCTGGTGCACGGCCGCAAACAGGGACCATTCGTTTTTCATGATGCATTCGACACCCAAGTTTATGACTTGGGATTATGTGCTCGTAGCCAATGAGAACAGGTGCTTGACTTACAAAATTCCTGCTTGAATCGGTACTGCTAAAACGGACCCGCCGGCGTTACACTGGTAGCTTGCCCAAGCTGTAATCTGCTCAAGTCGCATACGCTCTTCCGAACAGAAATTCAGCCAGCGTTTGGCTGACCTGACAAGAAAAAAGGGAGTCGACCACTGGTCGACTCCCTTTTTTAATGGACTAGCTGGAGCATCCTGAGGCGTGGTTTCAAGCTGTTGCTTGGGCTAGTGCACTGCGGTAGCGCCCCCACCGTGCGGCTCAGGGTGAAGCTAACCGTGAGTTGCGTTGGTAGCCACTTATTGCTCGGTGCTTTTGAGGATTTTTACCACCGATAAGCCGGTGGACGAATAGAGGTGCGCCACGTACAGACCAGGCAGCAGGGCCTTGCCCACTTCCACGTCGGCGCGGTGCAGGTTGCGGGCCCGGTATACTTCGACGCCTTTCATATTGTACACTACTACCTCGTCGATGAGGCTGTGGTCGGCCAGGTGCAGCGTGGTGCTGGCGGAGAAGGGGAGAGGGAAGGCCTCCGAGGCCGGCTGGGCGCGCCCGGCGGGGCAGTTGCCCACTTGTACCGTCTTCGTATACTCCACGTACCACGGGGCTACGTCAATATTCACGCCGGCCGTCACCTGAATGCTGGAGCCGGTGGCGCTGGCGGGCAGCGTGAAACTCATCTGCGAAGTATTGGCCGCGTTGGTATTCACGGGCGCGCCGGTATTGGTCCACCAGCTGGCCGAACGGAAGGGGTAATTGTCGGGCTTCACCGAGTACGAAACCGTGCTGCCCGCCGCCCCGCACGCGGGGCCGCTCACCCCGGAGGCGCTGGTAGGGGGCGTACTCGTGCCGCCGCTCTGCACGGTCACCGTGATGGACGTGCTGGTGGTTTGGCCGGCGTTGTCGGTGGCGGTGGCGCGCAGGGTGTAGGTGCCGGCGGCCAGGTTGGTTAGGGGCGCGTCGACCACGCTTTGGTTCCAGATATAGGGGGCCGTCCCTTCGTTGCGCACAAAGACGTTGTTCAGGTACAGGCCCACCGACGCCACCGAGCCGCCCGCATCGGAGGCATTCACGGTCACGACCAGTTGGGCGGGCGCGGTAAACGTGGCCCCGTTCTGTGGGCTGGCGAACGACACGACCGGGGCCGGGTTGGCGGGGCTCAGGTTAAAGGGCAGGCTGCCGTGAGTCAGGGTTTCCCACTTGAACACCCAGTGGCCGGCGGTGGCCGGGCGGTGGCGGTTTATCAGTTGCAGCGTGTAGGGCAACGCGCTGTAGTTGAGGCGGGAATGCAGGTGGTTGTAGGCAATTTCGAAGGCTGCCCCCCCGCCCCCGTTGGGCGGCTGAATGCCAGCGGCATCGCCCTGCCGCACTACTACCTCGCCGCCGCATACGCTGCTGGGTACCGACTTCGACCCGGTCATCCAGCCGCCGTGGAGCTCAAAGAAGTCGGTCAGGCGCTTCTTTTCGGGGCCGAACAGGTCAACGCCCTGCTCCCAGGCAATCTGGCCGGCGTACATCATTGAGTTGATGCCCAGCTTGAGGTGGCCCAGGTCGCGGCAGGTTTCGTCGGCAATGCCGTTGAGGCCCGAGCTGGCCCAGGTGGGCCGCACGGCATCGGTTTGCTGGTAGATGGAGTTGCGCACGTACTTGGTCCAGCGCGCGGTGCCCTCGTTGAACTCCGTGCGGTCGTCGGTGAACACGGCAATGGCCAGTTGCGCTTCCACCCGCGAGTGAATCCAGTTGTTGTACGGCTTGTCGTCGTTCTTCACATAGGGCAGGAACTTGCCCAGCATGCCCTCGAAGCGGGCAATGTCGGCGCCGCTCCAGCCCGCGTTCGTGTAGCGGATAATTTCGGCCGCGTTCACGAACCAGGGCGTGGCCCAGGCCACCACCAGCCGGGAGTTGGACTCGGTGTTGTTCTGGTACTTGGCCGACCACGCGTTCATAATGGCAATGGCGATTTTGGCGTGGCGCGGGTCGCGGCCGTAGGCCCACATCAGGGCCTGCGAGTAGGCCGCCATGCCGTCGTCGACCATCTCCGTGCAGCCGATGTTGGGGTTGTTGTAGGAGCCGCACTCCACGGTGGCGTAGGGCGAAGCCGTGTAAGTGAGCGAAGAATACCGGCTGCCCGCCAGGTTGTCGAACGCTTGCTTCCAGGGCTGCTGACTGTTGGCAATTTTAGCGCGGACAAAATCCAACTCGGCCTGGCTGTTCAGCACCCCGGGGTGGCGAAAGGCCTGGGCCCGCACGTGGCCGATGCCCAGCAGCATCGCCAGCAGCAGCAGCAGCAACGGCAGCCGGCGTGCGGGGGCCGTTTTACCGTTCGATACGTTCCAAAACCAGGGGCCCGCCAGCGAACGGCGATACGCAAAAAAACAATTCATAGGGTCTGTGAAAAAGGATGAAAAAAAGTCCGTAATCCGATGCCTGATTCGGAAGAGCGAATGCGACTTGAGCAGGTTACCGCTTACTGCATCAGGGACCAGCGCATTTCCTGGAGTATCAACCCGGCACAGCTGCTGCGGTGGTTTGGGCCGGGGGTAGGCCGTCTCAACTCAGCAGTAAAACCATCGTTTCGGCCGAAACGATGGTTTTACTGCTGAGTTGGCAGGACCGGCCAGCTTCGGCTATTCCTTCACAAACCGGGTGGAAGTAATGCGGTCGCCCTCCACAAGTCGCAACGTATAGACGCCCGGCTCCAACCCTTCTACCGCAATGGTAGCGTCGGTTGCCGTGCTGGCAGATAGCTGCTGGGTCCGCACTTGCTTGCCGTACGCATTTATAATCTGCACCGAGGCCGCCGAACCGGGCTGGGCCAGGGTCAGCTGCAGTTGGTTCTGCACCGGGTTGGGATACAGCTGCAGCTCCGCCGTGCTCGCCGTGCGGGCAGCCGTCGTGGTTTTAGTAAAGCTCCACCAGTTGATGTTGTAGTCCCCCACGGGTGCGCTGATGGCAATGTCCTGCACGCCCGCGTTCAGCGTGACGGTATTGGTGATGGTGGTCCAGTTCTGCCAGCCGCCGGTGTTGGGCACCGTGATGGTCGCCAGCTGCGTGGTGCCAGCGTTTTGCTCGAGCCGAAGCTTGCCGCCGGTGTTGGGGCTGGCCACGCGGTACTGAATGGTGTAGGTACCGGCCGTGGGCACGTTCACGGTGTAGGCCATCCAGTCGCCGGGGTCGAGCCAGCCCACGTTCAGGCCGCCGCCGGTGTCGCTGGTGGCTTGGGTTTGCACCCCGGACATCACGTGGTAGCTTTCGGCTTCCACTTTGGTCGCAGTGCTGCTGGGCGTCCAGTTCTGGATGTAGCCTTTGGCCAGGCGGCCCGATGCGGTGAGGAAGTCATTCGACCACGCCGCGGTCGGGTCGGTGCCGGTCACCAACGCCGAGGCGGCCTCGGCCTTGTCGTTGAGCGCCCAGTTGCAGTGGCTGATTTGGTTGGTGCGCATAAAATCCATCCACTCCTTGGTCGAGGCGGCGTCGATGGCCCCGTTCCCGCTGGCTTCGCACGTCCCCCACTCCGTCACGAACAGGGCCACGTTGAGGTCGAGGGCCTTTTGGGCTTTGTCGCGCAGCGACTGCTTGTGGGTGGCGGCGTAGAAGTGCAGCGTGTAGGCAATGTTGGTGCCCGTGAGCTTGTCCGCTGCGGCCACGTCCACGTCCTGCGACCAGTTGGGCGAGCCCACGATGATGAGGTTGTCGGGGTCGATGGTCCGGATAGCGTCGGCCACATCCTGGGCGTAGGGCTTCACCACGTTGGGCCACGACACTTGCTTGGGCTCGTTGTAGATTTCGTACATCACGTTTGGCGTCTTGCCATACTTCGTGGCCATGGCCTTGAAAAAGGCGATGGACTGGGCCTTGTAATCCTCGGCGTGGTGGCTGTGCCAGTCGATGATGACGTAGAGGCCGGCCGCGATGCAGGCATCGACCACGGCTATCACCTTGGCCTTTTCGCGGGCGGGGTCTTCAATGTAGCCACCGGCATCGTCCACGCCCATGGCCACCCGCACCACGCTGGCGTTCCAGTTGTTTTTGAGCCAGCCCACCACGTTGGCCTTGTAGTATTTCTCGCCGCCCCAGCCCTTGTTGCTCCAGAACAGGCTGTTGCCGGCTAATCGCACGGGTAGCCCCGTGGTTTTACTGACTATCTTATTGCCTTTCACGCTCAGAGCGCCGAATCTACCGACGTCGGTTTGTGCCGTTGCGCGCCCTCCAGCCAGCAGCAGGAGCAAAACGAACAGCAGGCGACCCAGCTGTGCGTGACGAAGGGGGGATTTAAACGTTGTTTTCATAAAATGGAAAAAGAGGTGAAAAATAAACCGTTGAACCAGCACCATGCTGCCTTCAACGACCTAAGCCTGCTGCATAAACACCTTGTTTATCAGGTATTTAACGAATAATCAAGTATTTGCTTTGCACAGTTGTATTTTGTGTGCAAAGCTTTTCGCGGCCTACTTCAGCAGCGGCCCGAGCGTGGCCCGCACCGTGCGGGCCACGAAGCGGTAGCCCGCCGCCGTGGGCTGGATGCCATCCTGCTGATTGGGTTTGGGAACCCCGCCCACGTTTTCCAGGACAAAAGGAATCAGCACCGCCCGGTTTTTGGTGACGACGTCTTGAACACATCCTGGAAGTGGCTCCCGTAGCCCACCCCAAAATCACCGGAAACTTGCAGGCCCGCCATTACTATCCGGGCCTTGTCCTTACCCAGAACGGCGGTCGTTGCTCCGGTCCGACCGCCTTAGGCGGTCCGACCGGTTGTTGGCGGAGCGAAACCGGGGGTTCTTCAACCGGTCGGACCGCCTAGGGCGGTCGGACCGGACCGGTCAAGTGCCGCCAGCAGGCTGGCAAAGAGTGTTGGGTAAGGACAAGCATTACCATCCGGGCCCGGGCTTCAGCCGTTTCTCGGCTTGCAACGGCGCGACTGGCGCATGATGGGGCCACCCGGGGCCTAATGCTGAACCATTAACGGGGCATAGTTGGTGGCGCTTCCGGCCTGCAGGCTGATGTGGTAAACGCCATTGGGTAGCTCTGCCGTGTCTAAGGCGTAGGCCGTCAAGCTTTTGATATCCTTCCGCTGGACCACTAGGCCCTGCGCGTTCACGATGGTCACCCGCATGGGCTCGTCGTTCCTGTCCGTCCAGTTCAGGCGCACCACGCTCGTGGCCGGGTTGGGCCACACTTCCAGCTGGTGCGCACTGGGCACCAGCTCCTCCGCATGGGCCGGGCTGGCCAGTGGCGCGGTGGGGTCGAAGGCCGCGCGGGCGGTGGCGCAATTTGGAAACTGGTGCTGCCCCGGCACCGTCGGGCCTTGCCGTGGGGTGGTAATAGTGGAAAATTTAACGGTTTCGGTGATGGCATTGCCGTTGTTGTCGGTCACCCGAAAGGTGGCCGTGCGTCCGGCCAGGCCCACCCCACTCAGCGGAAAGTAGTTGTCCTGCGTGCGCTGCAAGGCCAGGTATTGGCCGTTGCTCTGCCGGTATTCCAGCTTGGCAATGGGGTAGCGAGCATTGCGCACCTGCACCGACGACCAGTAGGGGTTGGTGCCCTCTTTCAGCGCAAATTGCACCGGCGCAGTCAGCGGGCAGGCCACTACCTTGAAGTGGGTAGCGTTTTTGCCGTCGAAAGTGCCGAAATACCCCACGTAATGCAGGGCGCTGGCTTGGATATCGAGTTGATTGGCCGCACACTCCGGGCACCGGTCGCGCACCATGAACACCTTCTTGCCGGCCGGGCCCGTTACTTCCACGCACGCGCCGCACAGGTCGGCCTGCGTGGCCGGCGTCGTGCCGTAGCGCAGGTCGCTCACGGCCACGGTGGGAATGCCGGGTGCCAGCGCGTCGGGAAACGCACAGTTGAGCGTGCCCCCGGTGCTGGGCGTGTAGTAAGTCGAGCGCCCGTAGAACGAAGGGGTGGCCACGCATTGAGCCAGGGCTGCCTGGCCGCCTGCCAGCAACAGGGCCAGGAGTAGAGCATTTGGTTTCATGATTTGGTAGAAAAAGGAGGGAAGAAAGTTGTCGCCGGCCGCGCCAAAACCGGCGTGCTTTGTGGGGATAACGCCCCGGCAAGCCGGTTTGGAAGAAGCGAGCTGCTGCAGCTGTTTAGGTAGGAACGACGGTCTCAATCCAGTGCAGGGAATTGTAGTCAGCCATTAGTAGTGAAGAAGCGCGTCATGGGAAAAACGAAAACCGGTGGCAAGGCCAACTGCTGCCTCGCTGCTGCTAGCTGGCGCGAGGCAGCAGCGCAGGAGGAAGGACGCTTGAACGACTCGAGGCAAGCGCGAGAAGCCGGGAAGGCCATTCAATTGACCGATGCATGGGTTTATGATTGGTGAATTAAAGTATTGGCCAAGTGCAATGCTTGCAAATGGTGGTAGAATTGACTTCTAAAGCTGTGGAGGGCACGAGTTTGTATGTGGCCGCCGGGCCCTCGTGCCGACGCTTCTATTCGCCGCAACCTTTTGACCCTGCTTGTGCGTTGCAGTGCATTACAGTTAAGGCTACTTCCTCCTCTGACGACTATCCTGTCCTGTAAAATGGAGGACGGAGGAGCCGGGAGAATTGTTAAAGACCAACTGCTCACCACTTTTCCATTCGCTCATGCTGCCTTCTCTACCCGAGACAGCCATCCGCATTCTGTTGATTGAAGACGAGGCCATTCTGGCCCTGGACCTGGCCGACCTGCTGCAAGGAGAAGGGTACGCGGTGGTTGGCATCGCCGACAACGGCCCGCAGGCGTTGGAGCTCTACCAGGAGCACATCGTGGACCTGGTCCTGTGCGACATTCGGATTCGAGGGCCTTGGGATGGCATCGAAACCGTAAGGCGACTGGCCGCGGTGCGGGCGGTGCCGGTTATCTACCTGTCAGCGTTTTCGGACCGGGCCACCCGGGAACGGGCCCTGCTAACCCTGCCGGCGGCTTACCTGCTCAAGCCCGTTACGCTGGATAGCCTACGCGTTGCCATAGAATTGGCGTTGCACACCCTGAGCTGTCAAATCGCCGTTGCGGCGGTCCCGGAGACTGACGTCGGGGCGAGGGTGGTGCCGCCTGCTATCGGGCACGAACCCCTGCTGCGGCTGGCCGACCAAGTGTTTATCCGGCAGAACTACCGTTTCATGCGCGTGCCTCTAGCGGAAATTATCCTCCTACAAGCCGATAACACCTATACCCTGCTGTTCGCATCCGGCCGCAAATTCGCCCTGCGCCTGCCACTGGGCCAGGTACTCGACCGGCTGGCCAGCGACGACCTGGTCCGGGTGCATCGGTCGTACGCCGTGAACATCCGTCGAGCGGATTCCTTTACCGAACAGGAAATTATACTAGCCGAACAGGTTGTGCCACTTGGGCGGCAGTATCGGGAAGAATTTCTTCGTCGCTTCAGCAACCCCGGTTCCTGAGCGTATCCGTGTCCTCGTGCGACTCATGCCGGGCAGATGGCCGGGCTTGACTGCGCTATCTTGCAAGGGCCAGCTACTTACCATAGCAAGAGGTTGTTACCAAAAAAGCAACCGGCGTTACTCATTGCTCTTGTTTATGCCGCGACACCTGCTGTTTTTTTTTGCATTGGTCGGCTTGCTGCTGGCCACTCACCCCCTGGTGGCCCGCATCCTCCAGGCCGAACCCGTTGGGGTCGATACCGCCCGCATAAGCCGCCTCTTGCAGGAAGTCGAGGCAATAGCTAACTCGGGACGCTTGTACTCGGCGCATGGCCGGCTGGACACGGCTTTACAACTCGCTCAGGGGGCAGGATATAGTCACATCATCGGTCGGGTACGCTTTATGAGGGGCGCCCTGGCTCGCCGGGAAGGCAAATATGAGGAGTCCATTCAAGAGGGCCAACAAGCCTTGGCTTTGTTGCAGGGCACCACCGAATACCGGACGCAGGCCCGCACGCTGCATGGGCTAGGCAGTACGTACGCCATGAGCGGGGACTTGGCGAGTGCCGAGCGGTATTTCAAGCAAAGCTTGGCAGTCGCGCAAAAGCACCAGATTTCTGCCTCAGAAGCGCAGGCCCACGCGGGGTTGGCGAATATTGCGGGCACCAAGGATGACTATGCAGGGGCCCGGCAACACAACGACCGAGCCTTGGCTATCTACCAGCAGCTTGGGGCAGAAGCCCGTTACAACCACGTGTTGATGAATCAAGCGCTCAATTACTTTCGGTTAGGCCTTAACCAAAAGGCCGAAAAAGCATTTCGGCGAGTTCTGGTGTATGGACAAAAGAAGAACGACAAGTCGCTACTCCTGTATTGCCACGCAAATTTTCCGTTGGTTCTGGTAGAACTTCACAAACTCGAGGAAGCCGAAGCCATGGCCACGCTGGCCTTAAAGGAAACGCACACGGGCCCGGACCAAGCCTACGTGCGCCAAATCGTGTACCAGACCCTGGCAATAACTCAGGAACAGCAAGGCCGCTACCGGTTAGCGTTGGCAAATGAACGGCTAAGTGCGGCGTATGCTGATACCATCGTCAATGAGGAACGAGCCAAGGAATTGGTCGCCACCGAAACCCGGTTTCGAACGGCCGCAAAACAACGGCAAATCGTAGGCCTTTCCGCCGAAAACGAGCGGCAAAAGCACCGTTTCTGGCGGTTATTGGCTGGCACGTTGGGCCTGGCCGCACTGGTGAGCATTGTGGCAGGGCTGTACTGGGTGATTCAACGGAAGAACCGTCAATTAATCCACAGCAACCGGTTGGTTGAAGAACGAAACCAGCGAATTACGGCCCAAGCCCACAAACTCACCCTGCTCATGCGGGAGCTCCACCACCGGGTAAAAAACAACCTGGCCATCGTTGCCAGCCTGCTGCGCTTGCAATCCAGCAAGTTGACGGATGAGCACGCCGTGCAAGCCGTGCAGGAAAGCCAGCAGCGGGTGGAGGCGATGGCCCTTATCCACCAGAGCTTGTATTTGAACGACGATGCTACTCTGGTGGATATGCACGAGTATGTCCACAACCTGGTGAATCAATTAATGCGCGCCTACGGCTATTCGTCGCATAATTTGCAGCTGCGGGTGGAGGTAGTTGCGATGGAGCTTGATGTTGACATTGCCATGCCACTGGGGCTTATTCTGAATGAACTCGTTACCAACACCTTTAAGCACGCGTTGCCCAAGGCCAATGCCCCAGCGCTAACCATTCGCTTGCGGGACTGCCCCGACACGCCCGCCGTGATACTCGAGGTGGAGGATAATGGCCCGGGGCTTGTCGCCGAAAGTCGGGTCTTGCCTGGCAACTCGTTTGGTACCCGGTTGGTGCAGGCCTTGGTCCAACAGATACGGGGCTACTTGAAAACGGACAACCGCCCAGGCGTATATCATTACCTCCGTATCGATAAGGCACAATTACCTATTGCACTTGTTCCTGAATAGCGAAACGTCATGCAGCGCGCAACGAACCGCAGGTCGGCTGCTTGTACTTGAGTACTTAAGAGTCGTTTTTGCAGACTTTTCGCATTATAGGCACGGCGGCCTGGCCTATTCCTGGAGGTAGCGTTTTACCACGCCAATGGGGGTGATGAGGGTGAGCTTCTCCCCGGACTCATACTTTAAGCTGGACGATAGCAGCCCAATCACTCGTCCCTGCTTGTCAACCACCGGGCAGCCGCTGAATCCACTCAGATTGGGGGATTCGTTCTCGGTCAGTAGATAGGCAGTAGGCGAGGTTTCTACCACCCGCACCGGGTAACGGTTTTGGGTGCAGCCTGCTTCGGCATAGGGGCAGCCAATGAGGTATACTTCCTCGTCCTTCGCGGGCGCGTCGTACCGGGGCGTGAGGGCGTGATATGTAGTGGTGGTGCTTTTGAGGCTGAATACGAGAGCGTCAGAGGAGTCACTGTCCAAGGTGTTGAGCAACTGGCCAATCTGGAGCGTATCGGTGGTGCGCTGGCGAGCAAATAATTTCCAGGCTACTATCTCCTTGTTGAGCTGTGAGGGTGTCTTTTGGGGCTCAATACCTCCGTCTTCGCCGAGCAGGTGTTTGGCCGTCACGGCGTATTGTTTTTGCCCTACCTGCACCAGAAAGGCACTGGCCCCTTCCAGGCGCTGCCCATCGGTGAACTCCGCATCGTTGGTCAACAGGGCTTGGGGCGATGTAGCAAATGACTCGGTCATCCAGCTTTTTAACGGTGGTGCCGCCTCTGTAGTTTGCGGCGCCTGGCCGTTGCAGCCGGCTAGCAGGAGGGTTGCGCCAGCGGCCAGGCACCGCAGCGAAAACGAAAGGGAAGTTTGCATCAAAAGGTGTTTTTCTGAATGAAGAAGTTGAGGGAGTTGAAATCCCAGCCACAGGGGTCGTACAGTGCAGCCAACTAGCGGTGGAACTGCCAGGCAATTTTGGCCAAAGCCTCCGGATTGGATACGGCCTTTGCAATGGGCTGCAGCGCTTGCTGGCCGTTGTCGTCGGCACCCGGGCCGGTGCTGAACATCATCTCGGCCGGAAGCTGGGGCTGCTTGCCAAATACGGTTTCGTAGAGCAGCACCGAAGCCATAAAGACGCCGTCGTTGAGCATATGCTGGGTGTCTTCGCCGTAGCGCAGGTTGTCTTTGCCCGCCACCTTGTACTGGTAGCTGTTACGGCCTTCGTAAGCAGCTTTCACGGCATCGCCTACCCGGTAGAGGCCGGCATTGGATACCTGGCCCAGTGCTGCCAGCGTGTGCTCGCGCATGGAAGCATGGTCGGCGTTGAAGCCCGCGGAGTCGGCCGGGTACGCGTCGAAGGAAGCTAGCTGGTAGAGGTAGACGGCGGCGCCGGGGCTGTGCTCGCGCACTTTGTCGACCCACAGCTTTACGTTGGCGGCGTAAGCGGCCGCGCTGTCCACTACCACCGGCGTTCGCTCCTGCAGCACCACGTAGTCGAAGAAATTGCCGTCGGCCTCGGTTTTGGCAAACAGGGCTTCCGCCTCTTCCCGGTCGGCCACGTAAATGTCGTGCATCGAAATGCCCATTTCCACCAGCAGGGCTCCATCCATGGGCACCTTATTGTGCTCGCACAGCTCTCGGAATTGCTCCGGAATGCTGGCATAGTAGGAGGTGTGGCTGTTGCCTACAAACAGGATGCGGGGAGCTCCGGCAGCTGTTGGCGGTTTTGGCTGGGGGAGGGGTGCCTCGGCCGCGGTTGGCGGAGCGGAGGTAGTGGTGCTGCCTTCGCAGGCCGCGAGCGACAGGGCGGTGGCCAGCAGGCCAAGCGGCCGAAGCCGGGTAGAAAATAACATACTAAACATGTTGCGCCGCTGCATTCGCGCAATGGCAGGAAGGTTCGTTCCTGAGGTCAGGCAGGAATCGGGAAAGGCTGGAAAGGCCGAAAATCAGATGTGAGCCAGGGGGCTGCCACAGAGCCATTTTGTTCAGCAGCTCGCGCAGTAGCCCCTCTCCTTGGTTGTATAGAAATCTATAGCTCTATAGAGCGTATTTCAAGGCAAGGAGAGCGAAGGTAGCCCCTGAAGCTAGCGGAGCGCCGGCCTCGGTTCGAAATCAACAACTCGGGGATAGGGGTAGGCGAAGGCCAGCGCTTCTCAAATCACCCGCACGGCGTCGAGGTTTACTTCGTCGCGCAGCAGCTCGAGGTTGCGGTAGGTGCGGGGGCGGCCAGCGTCGGTGCTAAGGTTGGGCAGGGCCGCGCGGGCCGCGTCGAGGGTGAGCTGCGTGAGCTTACGTTCGCCCAGGTATATGGCCATGGGGCGGCCCAGGCGCGCATCGTGGGTGGCCAGAGCCTGGTCGATTTCGGTCAGAATGAGGCTCATGTTAGCGAAGAGCTGAAGAAGGGCGCTGAAATATAGCGGGGATTTCAGTTACAGTGCAGGAGTTGCGGTTGCCAAGCAGCAGGGTAAGGGGCTCTCTACAAGGTTCGCATCACCTTTTGGCGGGCAATGCCATCGCGGGTTTGCAGTACCAGCAGGTAGAGCCCGGCCGGCAATTGGCCCGCCTGCAGCGTGGCCGTGTGGCGACCGGCCGCGTGCAGGCCGCTTGCCAGCACTGCCACCTCGCGGCCGGTTATATCAAGCAGGCGCAGTTCGGCAGGGCCAGGCGCTGGCAGGGTAAAGGCCACATTCGTTTCCTGGGAGAAGGGGTTGGGAGCTGCCGGCTCGAAGGTGGCGGCCAAAGTTAATTGGCTTACCGCTAGTAGCATGAAGTCGACGTTAGCCGGGGGGCTTTCGTTGTGCAGCCGGTCCAGAGCCGTCACTACGTAGGCGTACCGGCCGGGGTCGGAAGGACCGGGAATGCTGAAAACCGTGGTATCGGTAAGGCCCACCAGGTTGGCTGCATTGGTAATGTCGGGCGCGGTGGCGGGAGTACTGCGGCCGGGCAGGCGGTACACGGCGTACCACCGGGCGGCTTCGCCATCGGGGGCAGGCAGTGGGGCCTGCCAGCTCAGTTGCGTCTGTGGCAAGCCCGGGTCGTTTAGTTGGCTTACCAGGCGCGGGGCTAGCGGCGGCACATTGTCTTTCCAAGGCATGGTGGGCACGAGCGCCGGGTGCCGGTAAAAGTTGGTTCGAAGCGAATCAACAAAGCCCATGGGGTTGGCCAGCAGGGGAGTACTGTTGTAAAAAATGCTGCCCTGCACGTTGGGCTGCTGGCGCAACAGCCGAATCTGGCTGGGCAGCTGGCTGGGCGAGCGGAAGCCGGGCTCGGTGGACGTGGCACTTACCCGGTACGGAGCCTGCCCGATGTACACATGGCGCACCGTGTCAGGATTGACCTGCTGGCTCCACCACGGCACAATCAGGCTGTAGTTAGCCGCAGCCTGGCCGATGGCAAAATACACTTGCGGCGCGAGGTAGTCGACCCAGCCGCGCCTGAGCCACTTGCGCGAGTCCGCAAAAATGTCGCTATAGGAGGCAAAAGCCGTAGTAGCCGTGCCGCCCACACTGGTGCCGTTGCGCCACACACCGGGAGGCGAAATGCCAAACTTTACCCGTGGCTTGGCGGCCCGGATGCTGTCCGATATCTGCTTCACAAACAGGTCCACGTTGTTGCGGCGCCAGTCGGCCTTGGTGGTAAAGCCCCGCGGGTCGGCTGCAAACGAGGCGTCGTCGTTGAAGGTCAGGCCCGATTGTGGAGCAGGGTAGAAGTAGTCGTCAAAATGAATGGCATCGATGTCGTAGCGCCGCACCACGTCCATCACCACCCGCACCAGGTACTGGCGCACGGCGGGTAGCCCGGGGTCCAGCACCCGGAGGCTGCCGTAAGCCACCACCCAATTGGGGTGCAGCTGCGTGACGTGGTTGGGTGCCACGCTGGACGTAGTGGCATTGGTAAGCGCCCGGTACGGGTTCATCCAGGCGTGGAACTCCATCTCGCGCCGGTGGGTCTCGCGCACCATAAACGCGAGAGGGTCGTAGAATGGGCTGGGGGCCAGGCCTTGGGTACCGGTTAGCCACTCGCTCCAGGGCTCCAGCGTGCTGGGGTAGATGGCATCGGCGGAGGCGCGTACCTGCACCACCACCGCGTTGAGGCCGTTTTGACGGTGCCGGTCGAGCAGGTTTGTGAACTCCTGGCGCTGCTGCGCAGGGGTGCGCGTGCGGGCCGTGGGCCAGTCCAGGTTGAACACGTGAGCTACCCAGGCCGCGCGGAGTTCCCGCTTGGGCGGTGCCGAAAGCGACTGGGCCGCCGCCGGCCCACCCAGTAGCAGGTTGCTAAGGAATAAGCCATAATAAAACCACCGAGTAGAAAGAGTCATGGCAGAAAGAGTGTGTGGGAAGTAGATTCAACAGCGCCTGATGCCGTCTATAGGAGCTTAAGCGGAAGGGTAGTAAACGAGAAGAGCAGTTCGGAAAGACAGCGCTAATACTCTATTTGCGTTGCGTCAAGGTACATCAATGCCGTGATATTTGCGAGCGGAACTACGCTCAACAGCGCTACCAGCTACCTTTGTCGCCATGACAACTGCTGCTTCAGCATTACCCACTTCGGCTGCTGCCCTGGCAGCCCGGCCCATTGGCATGTTCGATTCCGGTATTGGAGGCCTCACCGTGGCGCGGGCCGTGGCCCAGCGCCTGCCCCATGAGCGCATCGTTTACTTCGGCGATACGGCCCACCTGCCCTACGGCGACAAAAGCGCGGCCGCCATTCAGGCCTATTCGGTGAAGATTTGCGACCTGCTGCTGCGCCAGCGCTGCAAGCTGATTGTGATTGCCTGCAACTCAGCATCGGCGGCGGCCTACGAGCTGGTGCGCGAGTACGTGGGCAGCAAGGCCAAGGTGCTGAGCGTGATTGACCCCATTGTGGCGCACCTGGGCCAGGCCTACGCCGGCCGCCGGGTGGGCCTCATCGGCACCAAGCAGACGGTGAACTCCAACGTGTACAAGAAGAAGGTCGACGAACTCGATGCGGGCGTGGACCTGCACTCGCTGGCTACCCCGCTGCTGGTGCCCATGATTGAGGAGGGCTTCTTCAAAAACTCCATTTCCGACGACATCATCGGCGCTTACCTGGGCAACGCCGCCCTGGCCGACATTGAGGCGCTGGTGCTGGCCTGCACGCATTACCCGCTCATCAAGGAGCAGATTGCGCGCTACTACGCCGGCCGCGTCGACGTGCTCGATGCATCCGACGTAGTGGCCGCCGATGCTGAAGCCTTTCTCACCGCGAATGAGCTGCTGGCCCCGGCCGCACCCACGCCGCCGGTGCACCATTTCTACGTATCCGATTTCACCCGCTCGTTTGAGGAAAGCACGCGGATATTTTTCGAGCAGGAGGTGCACCTGGAGCATTACCCTTTGTGGGATTAGGTTTGTACGCCATCGCAGACCAGGGCAACAAGCCTAACCAGCTCCCATTCGCTGCTTTCGTAGGGTAGTCTCGTGCTACCGGCTTTTGAAGTGCCACCCAATTCAAAAAGCAGGATGCGCCTAGTGGCTTACCGGCACCCGCAGCGTCACCTCAAGCTCTTCCCCGACCGTGAAGCCCAGGGCATTGCCCTTAATGCCGAAGTCTTTGCGGTTTACCTGAAACTGGCCGGTGAATACGCCTTTGGCACCTTGCTGGCTAAACTGAAACGGGATGGCCACCGGCTTCTTCACGCCGTGCAAGGTCAAGTCGCCGCGCACCACGTAACCATTGCCGGCGCGGGCAAACGCCGTGGATTGGAAGTAAATTTTGGGGTACTTCGCCACGTCGAACCAACTATCGCCGCGGGCGTGCTTGTCTTTGAGGGAGTTGCCGGTTTTGATGGTCGTGGCATCCACCACCACGCGCATTGTGGCGTTGCTCAGGTTGGCGGGGTCGTAGGCAACGGTGCCGGTCAGGCCCGAAAAGGTGCCCGCCGCCTTGTTGCCCGCAAATCTGATGGTGTAGCCCGGGTCGAGGTTCCAGCTACCGGCCAACAGCCCGGCGGCAGGCACCAGCAGCACTGCCGCTTTGGCAATAACGGGACGGAGGCAGTACATAAGCGGGAAAGCAGGTGAGAAAGGAACCCAACATGTTTCTGAACAGGTACCGTTCTTGGATGGTTAAAAGTCCGAAAGTAAATTCCTTCTTACAGCATCTGCTCTTTAAATCCAAAGTGCGTAGCCTAGGCACATTGCCGGCCGGCGCCCTACTCGCGCACCAAGCGGCGAGTGGCGGTATGCGCTCCCTGGCGGGCCCGCAGCAGGTAGGCTCCGCTGGGCCAGCTGGTGCTGGGCAGCGAGACCGAGGCGCTTGGCTCGGTGGTTCGACGGAACAGCAGGCGGCCCGTGGCGTCGTATACTTCTAGTTCCACGGGTTGAGTACCGGCAGCGGTTACGCGCACCTGCGCGGCTCCTGTGGTGGGGTTGGGCCAGAGCTCCAGGGTTAAGCCAACTACGGGCTTCGGCGTGAGCACAACCACGGGTGAGTACGCCATGGTGCCGTCCTGGTCGACCTGGCGCAGGCGGTAGTACACCAGCAGCAAGCCGTAGCGGCTGATGCGGGCGTCGGTGTAGGCGTACTCGCGGGGGGCGGTGCTGGTGCCGGCGGCCGGCACGGCGGCCAGGGCCTGCCAGTTGGTGCGGCCATCCGAGCTTTGCTGCACGTCGAAGTAGGCGCTGTTCTTCTCGCTGGCCGTGCGCCAGCGCAGCAGGCCGTCGTCGCCTACCAGGGTGCCGCCGAACGACACCAGCTCGACGGGCAAGGGGTTGGCAGGGCTGGTGCTGGCCAGGGCCAGGGCCGTGTAGGCTGGGCCAAGGGCCGCCGGCAAGGTAACCGTAACGGTTTTGGCCGTGGTGTTGAGAACATTGGCGGTGGTGACGCTTAGGTTGCTCCACTGTGTGCCGTTGTAAGCGGCAATGGTGAGCTTGCTGGGGTCGCTGACGTAGGGGGCGCCGATGCCCGTGGGACCAAAGTTGCCGTAGGGAATGGTAATGGTGGCCCCAGCCGGTACGTCTGCCGTGCCAATGGGGTAATACTCGTGCGTGCTCACGTTGGTGAGCTGCAAGCCGCTGCCCTGGGTGGCCCGGCTGTTGGGCGTGGGGGTAGGCCCGGCAATGTAGCGGATGGCGGTGCCCCGGGGGCTGCTCACCGTGATGGGCGAGTAGATGCGGGCCCCCACGGGCGTGCTGTTGCCGCCCTGCGAGTTGGTGGCGCCAAGTGGGAAGGTGAAGGGAACGGGGCCGTCTTTGGCCAAGAAGCCGTCGACGTACGTGCTGGTGCTGGGCGCATTGCCGGCCAGGGCCTGAGAGCCCGGGTTAGTGATGCGAATGGCCCGCACGGGGGTGGCCGTGAGGTCGGCCGCCGTGTTGGTCACGGTGGTGATGCCGTTGGCTAGCGTGAGCAGGTTGGTAACGTTGATGCCGGCCGTGTTGCTCACCGTAAACGGCTGGGCAGAGCCGTTTACGAAAGCCAGGTTGTAGAAAGTGGGCGGCGCACCGCCGGTAATTTCCTGCGGGCCGGGCATCCCGGCCGGGCCAATGAACTGGTCAGTGGCTTGGTTGCTGCCGTCGAGGGTGGCCACGTAGCCGCCGTCGTTGCGGAAGGTAGCCAGAGCAGCCCCGGCATGGGTAACGGTGGCCCCGGTATTGGAAAATGTGCCCGTCGGGCTGTTTACAAACGCCCCGGCGTGGTATAGGCTGCCGTGATAGGCAAGGGCCGACCCCATGTTGTGGGTTTGGGCATGGCCGGCCAAGGCAGGGCCCAGCAGGGCCAGCGCGAAGGCTCGCAGAAGTGGCTGGCGCAGCAAAGCGGTGTATAAAGGACTCATGGGCAATCGAAAAAGGAAAACAAAGCAGCGGTGCTGGGTCGGAAGGAGAGCGGAGCAAAAGCCCACGAGCGGCCCGGCCAGCTATGGCCGGGCCGCTCGGAAGGCCGGCGCTTACTTGCCGCGGGCGGTGGTTCCGGTGGCTTGCAGGGCCTGCATCTCGCCGCGCAGGGTTTGCAGGGCGACCTGCAGGGCATCCAGGGTGCTGGCCGAGGCCTTGCCATCGAGGCTGGTTTGCAGGGCGGCGTTGGCGGCGGTTAGCTTGGCGTTGGCAGTTTTGAGGCCCTCAATTTGCACCTGCTGCTCCTGAATGGCTTTGGTGAGCACAGGGATAAGTTCGGTGTACTTCATGCCGTAGTGCTCCCCGGCGGCTTTGGGCGCCTCCACGGCTTCGGGCACAATCTGCTCCATCTCCTGGGCAATGAAGCCCACCATGTGGTTGGCGGTCGGCTGCGCCTTCCAGTTATAGGCCACCGGGCGCATCTTCAGCACGTCTTTCAGGCCGTAGGCCAGGTTTTCAATATTCGTCTTCAGGCGGCTGTCCGAGGTCTGGACAGTCCCGTTGTAGCAATAAACCGTACCCCAACGGGCGTTGCTATTACCCAGGTTCTTGGCCTCGTTGGCGAACATGCCGTCGACGTCAGGTACTACGTTGCCCCCAAATACGTGGTTTTCGTTGCCGGCAGTGTCGTAATAAAAATTGCCCGCTGAGTTGGCCGCAACGTTGCCTATTGATGCCGTAGTGGACGTAATCGACATGGTGGGCTGGCCAGTGCTTCTGATGGATACCCCGTTGTTGCAAGTTGTGCGGCCGGATATCTGCGCATCCCCGGTTACGTTCAATACATGCGTAGGGCTGGCGTCGCCTCCTATGCCGACAGCCCCGTTGCCGTACACAAAGAACCGGGGCGTAAACGTGCCGAAATTAGCCTGCCCGGCGACGGATACGGTGGTAGTACCCAGCACGAAGCGGTCGGCAGACGAGCTGTTCGACGAGACTACGTCATCGCCCATCACCAGGCGCAGCTCGCTGTTGTTGCTGGCCGCGGAGCCAACGGCGTTGTTGTAGCGCACCAGGCCGATGACGTCGGTGTTCACCCCGTTGCCGTTGAACTCCAGGTAGCTGCCGGGGCCAACGAAAGCCGCTGCCGGTTCCGACCCCAGGCGGATGTTGCCGTTCACTTCCAGCTTTTCGGCTGCCGTGCCCGCCGTGCCGATGCCCACGTTGCCCCCCGAGGTAAACGTGGTGCTGCCGCCCGCGCCGGCAATGGTCAAGGGCATTCCGTTGTTGGTAAGCGTAGTGGGTTGCGTCAGCGGGCCACCCAGCTGAACGGTGTTGCCGGTTTTGCTCAGGCCGTTGTTGGCGCCCACGCCATTGCTGCCACCGGCCGAAGCCCGCCAGCCACTGGCCGAATACAAAAACTCGACCGCCTGAGCCGCTGGAATTAGCTGGCTGTTGAGGGTGGCTGGCACGCCGGTGTTGTTGTACACCACCAGCCGCTGCCCCGGTACGGCAGCGGCGGTGCTGAGGCCAATGGTACCCGTGGGCGTGCCGCTGAGCTGCACCTGGCCCACGGCGGGCACCTGGTAGGAGGGGCTGGCGCCGCTCAGGGTGGCCGTGGTTTCGTAGGCTGCCGTGGGCCCGTTCACGTCGAGGGTGGTGCGGGGCGGGTTGCTGCCCGTGCCGATGCCTTGTTGGGCGAGGGCCGTGTGGCCGCCAAGCAGGGGCAGGCCCGTAAGGCCAAGCAGTAATTTGTATAAAGGTCTCATGGCAAAAATGGAAAAATTGATTCGAGGGAGAGGGATAAGCAGCGCACGCGCTTACCGGCCAGTTAGTGCCAGCAGCTGCCCGTTTTCAGGTTGAAGGAGTTGTTTTACCGGCAGACGGCTATGGCGCCGGCATTCGCCGTATTGGCCGGCTTGGTTGTAGCCGCCGGTTGTTCCCATTGCGCTTGTTTGAGATTAGCGCTTCCATTCGGCGTTGCCTTTGGGCAGTGGTTTCCGCACGTCATTGGTATTGCCTTTTCTTCCCTCCGCAGTTCGGGTGTGTCACGAAGTGGAGGTGAAAGCATGGGGGAACCGGATAATAATGCCTGCTGCGACATGTTGTTGGTTCGCAGGGCTTTGTAAGGAGCGAAATCAAGCTGGATAGGGGAAGTAAGAGTTTTGAAAGTCAGCGACTTCTCTTTCACTTTCCAGGGCGACAAAATTACTTGTTAGTTATTGACAAGTAAATGTTTGTAGAATTCAATTAGGGCAAGACACCAAAAAACTGCGTTGAACGACACGCTCGCTAGTTCAAACGACGGAATAAGTAATGTCGGCCCCGACACGTAGCACCCCCATTTCCAGGCAAAACAACGAGCGAAGCCTGGGCCATTCGGCCCCCGTCCCGCTGATGCAGGGAGAGTTGCTGTGTCGTATCACAAGTCTTTGCGGTTTCTTCAGCCGGCCTTTTCCAGATTGCCTCCCCTTCCGCTGTTCATGTGGCTCAGGTTCTTATCGTCGAAGACGAATTCTTTATTGCGGAGCACCTGCGCACCATGATGACTGGGTGGGGTATAACGTAATGGGCGGGGCCTATTGAAGCACTTTTCAGCAGTGCGACGGCCCCGTGCTACCGTTCGAACACATTGGTAGGGATTCCGTGATTTCCCGAGCTTTCGATGCGCCTACCTTTGATGCGGCTTGCAACGTCGGGCCGCTCCTTCCTCGAACGACGATATTCTCCTCCGCCTTCACTTTTTACTTTTACAAACTTTTTACATGAGTCACTTCTTCGCGTCACGGGTCCGGCAATTGCTGGCGATACTGCTGCTCATGCCCCTGGTTGGGCGTGCGCAAAACCTCACCCAGACCGGCTTTACCGGCGTGCTGGTACCGCAATACGCGAGCAGCGGTACCGCAACACGCCTGCCCGTGATGTACCGGGCGACGGTGAGCGGCCTCACCTCGAATACGTTGTACCGCTACTACACGCAGGCGGCCATCAGTGCCGACCTCGGCACCGCCGTAACCGGTGCCGGCAACCCCCTCCTCATTACCCCGGGCGCCACTCCCGCTGCGACCACCTACGCTTACACCAGCTCGGCCAGCCTGAGCGTAGCCGGGGGCTACGCCACCTTCACCACCAACGCTTCCGGTTCCTACACGGGTTGGTTTGGCTACGTGAACACGGGTAATACCCGCTTCACGGCCGGTAACGTGCTGTATATGGCCATTGTGCTGGCGACCGATGCCGCGCCCGCCACCGTGGAGAAGCGCCTGGCCCTCGACCAGACCCTGACCGTGCTGGCCCTGGGCACCGGTACTACTGCTAACGACGCCACCGGCTTGCGGGGCAGCTCGTCGGCCACTCCCAAAAACCTGGTGGCCGTGTACGGCAGCGAGGCCGGCACCGGCCGCCCTCTGGGCTTGACCGTCGTGGAAGCCATTGCCCCCACCGGCTCAGCCCTCACGGGCGTGCCGGCGTACTACACCACCAACGCCGGCGACTGGAACACCCTCATTCCGAACGTGCTGGCTACCGGCGTGCGCCGCATCGAGCAGCGCTCGGTGGTGGATGGCACCGTGGTGGGCTGCGCCACCGATGCCGATGGCGTGTGGCCCAGCGGCGCGAATACCGTGAACCCCACTACCGGCACCGCTGCCGTTTCGCTCACCGCTACCGATGCGGCCCTGAGCACTTGCAGCACGGCCACCGCCACCCTCACGGCCACGCCGGCTACGCTGGTGGCCTTCACCACCACCGCGGGCACGCCTTCGGCTGCCCAAATCATTACCGTGGGCGGCAGCGCCCTCACCGCCAGCGCGGTGGTGACGGCCCCCGCCGGCTACGAGGTTTCGCTGGCACCCACCAGCGGCTTCGGCGTTTCCGCAGCGGTGCCGCAAACGGGCGGCACCGCTGCGGCTACCCCCGTGTATGTGCGCATGACCGGGACCGCCGCCGGGGTGTATACCGGCAACGTGGCCGTAACCAGCACCGGCGCGCCCACCCAGAACGTGGCAGTATCGGGCACCGTAACGGCCGTAGTGGTTGCGGCGCCTACCATCACCAGCTTCACGCCCACCACGGGCGGCCCCGGCACCCCCGTTACCATCACGGGCACCAACCTGACGGGGGCTATGGCCGTCCGCATTGGGACGTTCAACGTGCCCGTGTTCACAGTCGTGAATGCGACGACCATCACCCTGACGGTGCCCAGCGGCACGGGCAGCGTGAACGGCCTGGTTTCGGTGACAACACCCGGCGGTACGGCTGTCAGCACGGCCACCTTCAACCTGGTATCGGCCACGCTGGCCGCCAACGCCCTGCCCGGCCTGACGGTGTACCCCAACCCGGCCACCGAACGCCTGACCGTTGCGCTGCCCACCTCGGCCCCCGCCACGGTAGCCCTGCGCGATTTGGCCGGCCGCCTGGTGCTGGCTCCCGTTACCCTTGGTGCCAACCAGCAACTCCTGCTGCCGGCCTCGCTAGCCCGGGGCCTGTACCTGCTCGAAGTGCAGCAGGGTGGCGTGCTGGCCGTGCGCCGCATTGCCCGCAACTAAACTGCCTTGCATTCGCCTTCGGGCTGCGCACTAGCGCGGTTTCGTGGTCAGTGTACAGGTGGAACGATGTAGGGGCGGGGTCGTACCCGGTAGGGCTTGCCCCCGCCCGTCGTTGAACGAAACCGGTCAACGGGCGTCAACGTCCGGGCGGGGGCAAGCCCTACCGGGTACGACCCCGCCCCTACATCCACTGACTCCGAAACTGCTCTAACTTGATTTTGCCAAAAAGTCCCTGCACCAGCAGGGGCTTTTTTTGTTGCTTAAGTCGGCATCGTTGTCGGGAACGATTGCGCAAGTAAATCGCGTCGAATGCTTGCTTGCGGCTTCGCAAAGCCGGACTTTTAGGTGCTTGCCCGGCCTGAACTTTTACCCAACCACGATGCTCGCTGCCATTGCCATCCCTTCAACCCCAGCTTTTGTGGCCAATGATTCGGCCGCCTGGGAAACCACTGGCCCCGGCGTGCGGCGCAAGGTGCTGGCCCACGGGCCCGACCTCATGCTCACCCGCGTAGCCTTCGAAACCGGCAGTGCTGGGCCCCGGCACCAGCATCCGCATGCCCAGTTGAGCTATGTGGAAAGTGGGGTGTTTACCTACACCATCGAGGCTGAAACACATACCCTGCGGCCTGGCGACAGCTGCTATGTACCGCCACTGGCCTGGCACGGCGTGGTTTGCACCGAAGCCGGGGTGCTGGTTGATGCGTTTATCCCCCGGCGCGATGACTTCCTGGTTTAAGTGGCAGCGGGCGCTGCCGAGCTGCTCCGTAATGCAAACGACCGTACTGCTGGTACTGGGGTTATTTACGACCGCCCACGCCCAAACGGTAACCGTAGCTGCCAACGGCACCGGCCAGTTTCGCACCATTCAGGAGGCCATCAACAGCTTGCCCGATGCCGCAACTAAACTGCGCACGGTCTTCATCAAAAACGGCACTTACCGCGAGAAGGTCTACCTCGACGGCAAGGCCAGACTCGTGCTGAAGGGGCAGAGCGAGCGGGGTGTCGTCCTGACTTACCCGCAGGCCCGCGACATGTGGTTGTGCGGCCCTGGGGCTACCGCTGGCGACTGGGGCGTGGCCACCCTCAACCTGCGCAACAGCCCCGACATTACCCTCGAAAACCTCACCGTCATCAACAGCTACGGGTTCGATGCCACGGGCGAGGTCACCATTGATTGCCCCAGTACGCCCACCGGCAAGAAAACTGTGAGCAAAACCGGCCACCAAATGGCCCTGCGCACCCTGCCCGGCACCACGCGCCTCATTGTGCGGCACTGCACGTTCCGGGCGCTGGGCGGCGACACGGTGAGCCCCTGGGACACGGAGGCCGGCGCGTATTATTTCAAGGACTGCACCCTGGAGGGCGGCGTGGACTTTTACTGCCCGCGCGGCTGGGCCTACGCCGAGAACTGCCGCTTCATCTGCCACAGCAAGGAGGCCGCCATCTGGCACGACGGCTCGGGCAGTCGCGACTCGAAAACCGTGCTGCGCAACTGCACCTTCTCGGGCGACGACGGCTTCAAACTGGGCCGCTTTCATCGGGAGGCGCAATTTTATCTGGTTGATTGCCGGTTTGCGGCCAACATGGCCGATGCCGACATCTATCACGCCGCTTCGGGGCCGGGGGCCAAGCAGTGGGGCCGCCGCGTGTACTACGCCGGCTGCCACCGCCAGGGCGGCGACTTCGCCTGGATGAAGGACAACCTGAACACCGCGGAGGGCGCGCCTAAACCCCAGGACCTCACCGCCGCCTGGACGTTTGGTGGGCGCTGGAACCCGCTCACCGGGGCCGTGCGCGCCACGCCGCAATTACCCGCCAGCCAAATCGATACCACTGCCGAAAAGATGCTGCTCTACCAGCGCGCCGTGGGCGGCTGGCCCAAAGCCCTGGGCGAGGTGAAGGTGAACTACGTCGCACGCATCAGCCCGGGGGCCCGCGCGGGCCTGCTCGATGGCAAGAACCAGAACGATGCGACCATCGACAACGACGCTACCACCCGCGAAATCCATTACTTGCTCAAAGCGTTTCAGCAAACCAACAACCCGGCCTACCGCCAGGGCGCCGAAAACGGCATCCGCTACCTGCTGAAAATGCAGTACGCCAACGGCGGCTTCCCGCAGTTCTACCCCGACCTGAGTTCGTACCGCCACGAAATAACCTACAACGACGACGCCATGGTGCGGGCCCTGACCGTGCTGCGCCGCGTGGCCCGGCAGGACGAGCGGTACGCGCTGGTGAGTCCCGACTTGGTGGGCCCCGCCAAAGATGCCGTGGCCCGGGGCCTGGCCTGCATCCTGAAAACGCAGGTAGTGCAGCACGGCCGCCCCACCGCCTGGTGCGCCCAATACGATGAAGTAACGCTGCTGCCGGCCAAGGCCCGCGCCTTCGAGCTGGCCTCGCTCAGCGGTGATGAGTCGGTGGGCATCGTGCACTTTCTCATGGATACCGAGCAGCCCACCGCTGAAGTAAAAGCGGCTGTAGCAGGAGCCGTAGCATGGTTTGAGCAAGTGAAAATGCCCGGTTTCGCGCTCAAGGAAATCCCCGCCCCGCAGGAGACGCGGGGCATCGACCGTGTCATTGTGGCCCAGCCCGGGGCGGTGCTGTGGGCACGCTTCTACGAGCTGGGCACCAACCGGCCGATTTATGTGGGCCGCGACAGCCAGGTGCACTACCAGCTCCGCGAAATCGAAAACGAGCGCCGCGCTGGCTACGTCTACGCCGGTACTTGGCCCGCCGAGTTATTGGCCGTGGAATTTCCCGCCTGGCTGAAACGCATAGGTGGCCAAAAGTAGAAACGCAGCCCTTTCGTGCCTCCGCTTTTATGCTACCTGTATTTGAGGGGGTGCTTTTGGCGTATCAGTGCACCGCCGAGACGCGAAGGGTCGCGTCTCTACAGCTTTTCTTCTAGCCACAGATACCCGGCCGCCAGTAGAAACAGCCCAAAAAACCAGCCCGCCGGCCACGTTTCCGTTACGGTATCGATAGCAGCAGAGGCGCCTTGGGCTACTGGAAGCGCGTTGCCCGCCTGAATCATAGCCGCTTGCTGACGTTGCTGCACCTCCGGCCCCTGCCAGACGGTGGGCGGGTACACGTAGAAGGTGAAGCTGGCCCGGCCCGGCCCGCTGATACGGTGCCAACCTGCTGCGCCCGGCCAGAACTGAGCCGTACTCCACTCGGGCAGGCGGGTATCCTGACGCAGGGCGAGGCGTACGGCGGGGCCCCCGGCCAGGGCCGCTACGGTAGGCGGTACCGGTGGCAACGTTGCCGTGGCCAGGTGCAACGTGAGCGGCTGTGCCACGCGGGGCCAGCGCGTACCTGTGCGCCAGCGGGCAACTTCTGGGGCTGGTGGCACCGCTGCCTGCAACAGCCGATTCCAGAACGAAGCGTAGACTGACAAATGGCCCTGCAAACCCCAGCGGAAGGTTTCGGGCACTACCGACACTACCACGGCACCCAGCCCCACGCGCCGGCTGGCGGCGGCTATTGCCTGCTGCGGACCCCTGACGAGAGGCCGCAGATTGGGCCGCGGCTGAAGCTGCGCGGGCAGCGGCGCGCGGGCCTCACCGGGAACATCGGGCCAAGCCAGTGCGGGTAAGTTAGCTGGCGTGGCCGGGCGCGGCAGTACCGTGAAGTCGGCTCGGGCGAGAGCATTGCGGGGCAGCGGTGCGGCCTCGGCCAGGGCGACGAGGCCGAGGCGGCCGTTGCGAACTGCTGCTTGCAGCGCCTGGGTTTCGGCGCTGGAAAGGGCTGCCAGCGTCCCGGCATCGGCCACTACCACGGCGTAGCGGGCCAGCAGAGCGGGCGTAAGCTGGGTGAGGTTTACGGTAGGCTGGTTTACAAAATCAGTCTGCACCAGGCCCCGGCTGACGCTGGTGCGCAGCCCCACCGGGTAATGGGCCTCAGCCAGGTAGTTTTTCAGAAACTTGAACTCGAAGGAGGGAGTAGCGGCCAGCAGCAGTACCGCCGGCAGCGCAGGAGAAGTGATTTCGATGGGGACAGGCTCTGTTAGCAGCGGCTGGCCCGACTGGCGCAACAGCAGCGCGTAGATAGCCAGCCCAGCCGTTTTGGGCTGATAACGCAGACGGAAACTGCCGTGGCTGGCTACCGCAAGCCGTACGGAATCGCGCGCGCCTCCTGCTGCGTGCAGTACCACCCACGCCTCTTTGGCACCGGTCGGCAGGTCTACCGCACCTTCGATGGTAAATGCTTCACCCAATGCCAGCTTATCGGGCCAAAAAGCGGAGCGGAAGCCTGTGAACAACATCCCAGTGTGCTGCCGAACAATCAGTGCTTTAAGTAGCGGCAAGTCGGCGGTGGGCAGCCCATGGCCAAGTATGTGGAGACGGCGCAACGCCGGCCGCTGCTCAGCCAGCGTGAGCAGGCTGGCGATAGGGCGCGCTTTCGGGGCGTTTTCCACGGTGCCATATTTCCACACCGGCGTGCCCGCGCCCAGTTGCCGCAGTAGCTGGCGCAGCGTATCGGGCGCGTAGCCTTCGGTGAGGAGAATGGCTTCGGCGCGGGCGGCGGGCAGCTGGCGCTGGGGCGGAAACGCTGTGAACCACAGTGCCGCCGCTGCCACCGCACCAGCGAGCATGCGCAGGGCCCGCTGCCGTTGGCGCGGACGTCGCCAGGCCAGGGCAGTCAACGCAAGGCCAAGCAGCAGGCAGAACGCCAGCAGGCCGTAGTACAGAGCAGGAGCAGGAGACAAAACGGACAACGGACTAGCGGGCTAATTCCTGAAAGTAGCGCCGGGCCAGGCGGTCGGCGGCGGGCGGCGGAGCAGGAGTGGGGGCCGGCGCAGCCAGCAAATCGGTGAGGGCACGGGCCACCGGAGCGCGGCTGGTGGCGAGCGTGGGCCGGCCAGCGCGCACGGCCTGGCTCAGTTCGCGGAGGGCGCGCAGGGCCGGCAGGTAGAAGCTGGGGCGGGAGAGGGCTGCTCCGGCCAGCACCGCGCCCGCCTGGTCGAGCACGGCGGCATCGGCGGGGCGGGAGGGCTGGCCCTGGTCGGCGGCGGCCAGCCAGCGCAGGGCAGCGCGCACGGCGGGCTGTGGGTTTGGCGCGGGCAGCATTTGCTGATGGTGGGGCACGGTGGCTCCGGCCAGCTCGCCGGTGAGGCGCAGCGTGGCTTCGGGCATGGGCGGCGGGGTGAAGCCGGCCTTCTTCACGAACACGCGAGTTTGCTGCTGCACTTCCTTCAGCAGCCGCAGGGCGCGGTACTCGTAGGGACGAGCGGCCGTGAGCTGGCCGGTGCGCAGGCGCAGTTCGGCGGCCCACATCTGGTCGAGCACGGCGTGGAGTTTGGTTTTAACGGCGGGCTCCAAGAAGTCGGCCGTTTCGGCATCATCGTGCTTGTGGATGTAGGGGTCCATCAGGGCATCGGTTGCGGCCGTGGGCGAGGCTTTAGCCGACGAGACAGGCGGCGCCGCGTGGTCGTGGTCGTCGTGTTCGGGCGCTTCCGCCGTCGGCGATGCAGGCGCATCCTCGTCTTCGGCAATGGGCGAATGCGGTGCCGGAGCACCAATGCCGGCCTCCGATTCTTCGCCCAGAAACTTGCCGTAGCGCAGGCGCAGGCTTTGTTGGTCGAAGCCCAAAGCGTTGGCCCGGCTGGCGAAGGTAGCCGCATCGAGCTTCGGCTTTTCGGCCAGCAGCTTGTCGGTGTCGATGATAATCTGGCGTTGGCTGCGGAAATAGGCTGGGGCCACTTTCACGCCCATGCCCAGGTCGGGGGCGCTGTCGGCTACGGCCGTGTCCTGCCACTGCACGAGGTACGAATCGGTGCGGGTGGTGTGGCCGTGGTTGTCGCGCGCCGAGAGGTAAAAGTACAGCTCGTCGCCGTAGGTCAGGCCCAGTTTGGGCAGGTTGAGCACGCTGCCTAGGTTGGCTTGCGACCCATTCAGGCCACCGCTTAAATCGCGCCGCAGCTCCCGGAATTTCACCGCCTCGCCCTGGCCCTGTGCCACGGTAATCACCAACTCAGCGCGTGTCAGCCCATAATCGTCGCGCGCCGTGGCCCGGATGGGCACCTCCGGCCGCTGGCCCAGGGCGGCTACCAGCGTGTAGGCCTTGGGCGTGACGATGCGCAGCACCGGCGCAAGGTCGGGCCGCACGTCGATGGCGTAATCATCCGAAACCGTGCCGGCGTAGCGCAGCCGGTACAGCACCGAAGTGGTCAGAATTTGCTCAGTAAAAAATGCGCCCGTCTGCCCGGGTACCGGCCGCAGCGACAGGCGCTGCGTGCCCAGCTCCAGCACCGGAGCCGGCTGGCCCGCGCCGTTGCTCACACGCACCTGCCAACGCACCCGCGCCTCCTGCGGGCACTGGAACGAAGCCTGGGCGGGCGCAAAAGCAGCCAGTCGGATGTAGGCCGGTGGCGTCACCAAGAGTGTGGTTGCGCTGATGCGAGGTGGTGCTGGCTGGCCGGGCTTGGTGGGCTTATTTGTAGGTGAAAAGTGAACGGGCACGCCCCCGGGTTTACTGGCAGATTGCGGCCTGGGCCACACCCACACAGCTGCGCCGACGGCAAGCAGCAGAGCTGTCAGCCATAATGCCCGACGGAAATCCACGGGTAGCGAGAGTCTGTCGGCAGCTTGCAAGTCATCCAGCTTATGCGCTACCCGCTGCTGCTGCAGCTGCTCCAGCAAGTTCAAGTCTTCATGGTCCTGCAACAGAAGGCCAGTGCTGTCCTCGAGTTCAGTGAACTGTCGGTCGAGTCGCGGCCCGATGGTAGCAGAACTAACCTCCCGCAACGGCCAAAGCAACAAGCAAAGGGCCATTAAGCCCAATACTGCTCCGGCCACCAGCCCGGGCTGTGCAACCGGCCAGCGCCAAGCCAGCAATCCCAGCAATGCGGCGCCAGCCAGTGCGGGAAACAGCACGGCCGCCGCCCGCCGGCCGGCATAGCGGCGCGCCACGACCCGCAGCTGCTGCCGGGCCTGCGCTACATCAGCGGTGGGGGAAGGGTGAATAGCCTGGCTCATAAAGCAGGAGACAAGTTCTGGGCTTCCCGGCGGCGGGCCAGCAGGCGTTCGAGCAAAAACAACAGGCCGGCGGCAAGTACCAGCCAAGGCCGCAAATCGGTGGTGCGGAAATCAGGGGACGAAGTCGTAAGATGGGGTTGAAGCGTGCTGGTGCTGATAAGCTGCGACGGGTCGAGGGCGCGCTGGTCGTGCACCGCCAGCTGGGCATCCAGCAGCGGTTGGTCTAATGGCGAGGTAGCTGGGCTGAAGCTGTTGCCGAGCTCAGGTTGGAGCAAGGTGAGTAATTGGGCAGGCAGTTCCGGGTTGTCGGCCAGTTCGCTCCAGGCTGGGTTCAGGCGGGTGCTGAGGTGGTAAACTGCGCCGTGGCCAATGGGTTGAAACGACAGTACGGGACGGCCACGTGCATCCGTCCACAAGGGTACGGCCGAAGTGACGTTCTGCTGTTGGGCCTCACGCCGAAATACGTTAACAGCCGCTCCGGAAGTTGCCAGCCGCGTTGTGTCGGCTACGCCCGAGCCAATGGCTTCTTGCCAGAGGTGGCCGCCATGCCGCATTTCTTCGCGCCAACCGGCGGGCAAGGCCTCCTCCGAAAGCCAGAAGGTCCAGCCCATGGTCGTCAGTTTGTTAGGGCGCACGGTCACCCGGCGTAAATGGGGCGGAATAGCCAGTCCCGTTGCTGCCGCTCGCAGGGCTGCCTCCAGGTAACGGGCATCCGCAGCGTAAACCGGAGTTGCGTAAATCTCAATCACCATGGGCACTGTCCTGACTGTTACTCCGGCTGCAGAGTTAGCTTCCGTATTGGCCGGAATGAGAACCATATTCCCACGGCTAACGGGGTTGGGTTGGTAGCGTAGAGGAGGCAGCCTCGGCACCCGTACGCGCTGACCGGGCTGCTGCTGCCGCACTTTCTCCAGTCGAAAGGTGGTCTGGGTTTCGCTGCTTCGGCCTACCAACAGACGCAGACTATCACCCACCGTATTCGCAGCGGCCAGCCAGGAAGTGGTGGTCGTGTCAGCGAGTATCTGCCAGGTTATGTTCGTCTGCAGCGGACCGTGGGTTCCCTGGAAGCGGGAGAGTGCGGCGGGCGTTACCACATACAAGGGCTGGCCCACGAAGGCCTCGGTGGCCTGCTGCACCCGAGCCCACTGCCATTTGGTTGTCCCACGCCCGGCTTCGGCCAGTAGGCGGCTGCTATCACCAGTTGAGTTACGCCGCCACATCGCACCAGAAACCCTTGGGAATCCATTAGCCAGCCACCGTAGCGCATAGCCGCGCCGCCGCAGTGAGTCGATACTGGGCCGCAGGGGAGCGAAAGCCGGCTTGCCCAGCACCTGCGGGCTCAGCAGCACCACGCCCCGGCTGCTGGGCTGCTGCTGTCGCCACACCGGCCCGGCCACCGCCACGGCCAGTACGGCCAATAATGCGGCCCGCAATAGCAGCAGCCAGAGTTGCTCGAGCTTCAGGTTGCGCAGGCGGCGGTTGGCGCCCGCGGCCAGCCAGCGCAGGCTGCCCACTGCTACTTCGCGGCCCGGCCGGCGGTTCCAGAGATGAATGGCTACCGGCACCAGCAAGCCCAGAAGGGCCAGCAGGGCGGCAGGGTTAAGCAGGGCAAACAATGGCTAGCGGAATCAGAATCAAGATGACAAACGGAAAACAGTGGCAACGGGGTCCTGGGTTTAACTGCTGAGGTTACGCCGCCGCAGAAACTCCCGCATCGCCGCATCGAGCGGCTGCGAGGTATCCAGCAAATGGTAGTCGAACCCTTGACGGCGGGCCTGCTGAGCAGTGGTTTGCAGCCACTCCTGCAACTGCTGCTGGTAGGCGGCGCGCTGCGGGCCAGCATCAATTTGCAGCGTCTGCCCGGTTTCCAAATCCTTGAACGTCACAGCTCCCTGATAAGTGAACTCCAACTCGTTGCGGGCCATCAAATGGAGCAGCAGCACATCGCCGCTAGTGGCGCGCAGGCGGGTCAGCAGGCTATTGATTTCCGTGCCTTCCTCATATAAGTCGCTTATGCACACCGTGAGCGCCCGCTGACGGCGGGCCGTGAGGGGCGCCAGCGTTTCTGACGTGGGGAAGCTACCGGCAGCTTCGACCGTTTCTAGGGCGTGGTAGAGACGGGGCAACTGACGGGAATCGGCGCGGGGCGCTAGGTGGCGCAGGCCAGCCGGGCTGAGGATGCTTAGGCCTACGGCGTCGCCCTGCTGGGTGGCGATGTAGGCCAGCGCGCCGAGCAGCAGCCGGGCATAGTCGAGCTTGGTGAGGCCGTTGTCGTCGCGGTGGTTCATGCTGGCGCTGGCATCCAGCAGCAGGTGCACGGTCAGGCTGGTGTCGATTTCCGACTCGCGCAGGTAGTAGCGGTCCGAGCGGGCGGCCAAGCGCCAGTCGAGGCGGCGCAAGTCGTCGCCGGGCTGGTAGGGGCGGTACTGGCTAAACTCCATGCCCGCGCCGTGCCGCCGACTGGCGTGCGCGCCGTTCAGAAAACCCTCGGCCGCTTGCCGGGCGGCGAGCGGGAGGTTCTTTAAGGCATGGAGGAGTTCGGGCGAAAGCATTTTGGCTAGTGATAAGCAAAAGGACGGTCATGCTGAGCGTAGCCGAAGCATCTCGCGTGCAGCAGTAATCAAGGCGATTGCAACGAAGCAGTAGAGATGCTTCGGCTGCGCTCAGCATGACGTTCTACAAGAGACGTGCAATCAGACCGCCACCGCCTTTAGCAACGCCTCCACGGCATCGTCCGGCGTGATATTCTCCGCTTCGGCGTTGAAATTCAGCAGCACCCGATGCCGCAGCACTGGCGGGGCCAAGGTCCTGATATCCTCCAGCGTGGCGGCGAAACGGCCGTGCAGCAGCGCCCGTGCTTTGGCGCACAGAATGAGGGCCTGCCCGGCGCGTGGCCCCGCGCCCCAGCGCCCGTAGTCCTTGATGAACTTTACGTCGGAAGTTGCCGGCCGCGTGGCCCGCACCAGCCGGTTCACAAAATCCATCAGTTCGGGACTGAAACTGACCTGCCGCACGAGTGCTTGCAGGGAGCGGATATCGGCCCCGCCCAGCACCGGCTGTACCGTTTGGCCAGCCGCGCCGGTGGTGCCGCGCAGCACCGCCAGCTCCTCTTCGGCCGTGGGGTAGCCGATGCGCACGTACAGCAAAAACCGGTCGAGTTGGGCCTCGGGCAGCGGGTAGGTGCCGCTCTGCTCGATGGGGTTTTGGGTAGCCAGCAGGAAGAAGGGTTTGGGCAGCGCGTGCTCCTGCCCGGCGTAAGTAACATGGCCTTCCTGCATGGCTTCCAGCAGGGCGGCCTGGGTCTTGGGTGGCGTCCGGTTGATTTCGTCGGCCAGCACCAGGCTGGCGAAAATAGGTCCGGGGTTGAACTTGAACGAGCGGCGGCCGGTGCCGTGGTCTTCTTCCAGCACCTCCGTGCCGAGAATATCCGTCGGCATCAAGTCGGGAGTAAACTGGATGCGGCGAAAGGGCAAATCCGTCGCGGCGGCCAGCGTGCGCACGAGCAGGGTTTTGGCCAGGCCGGGCACGCCTTCGAGCAGGGCGTGGCCGCCGGCCAGCAGCGCCACCAGCACTTCATCGAGCACGGTCTCCTGACCCACGATGACCTTGGCGATTTCAGCCTTCAGCACGGGCAGCTTGGCGAGGAGCGTGTTAACTTCTGGTTCGGTCATTCGGGTTGATGATCGTGTTGTTAGAACGTCATGCTGAGCTTGTCGAAGCATCTCTACCGCACAAGTAATTAATTAGTATGGAGGTAGCGATGCTTCGACAAGCTCAGCATGGACGTTCCAATTGTCGTTCAAGTCAGCGCATACAGCAAAATGTTCACCCCAAACTTCGTGTTGTCTTCCGCCAGAAAGCGCTTGTTGCGGAAGTCGTAGTCCCACTCACAGCCGTAGTCTTTGTTGGAGTACAGCACGCCGATGCGGCCCTTTATTTCCACCGCTTTCAGGTAGTCGTGCACGAGGTCGTCGCCCCAGCCGTTCAGCTCGAAGCCGGTGTTGGGCGGCCCGTCCTTAAAGGTGAAAAACTGGGAGTAAATCGGGTGGGTTTTAGGGATTTTCTTCAGGGAATTGCTGCCAAAGCACTGCCGCATCTGCTCCTCGAAGGAGCGAGCAAACAGGCCGTCGATGTCGTGGTTGCAGTCATCTACAAACACGAAGCCACCGTTGCGCACGTACTGCGTAAAATTCTGTTTTTCAGCGCCCGAGAACTGCACCAGCCGGTGCCCGCTCAAGTAGCAGAAGGGGTAGTTGAACAGCTCCGGACTATCGAGTGCCACCACTTTTTCCTTGGGGTCGACGGGTACTTTGGTGTACTGTACCAGCGAGTGCAGCAAGTTGGCTGGCATGCGCTCGTCCACCGAGTCCCAGTCGCCGGAGTGGTATTTCAGGCGCACAAACGTGAAAGCGGCAGCGGGCATCAATCAAAAATAGCGGTGGCAGAGGTATTAGACGGGCACGATGACATAGTCGTGAAATGCCACCAAAAAGTTGCGCCGCCCCAAACGTAGCGTGGTCGTAGCCGGCAGGGACTCACAGAGTCCCTGCCGGCTACGACCACGCTATAGATTCCTAAATCGCGTCCGACAGGCTTGTGAACGTAAAATCCCGGATTTTCAACGGCGGAATCATACAGCCCGCCAGGCGCTGGGGCCGGCCGATGGCCTCGATATTATTCAGCATAATTATCGGGCTTTCGTTGAAGCGCAGGTTCTTAATAGGAAATTTGATGGCCCCGTTTTCAATGTAAAAAGTGCCGTCACGCGTCAGGCCGGTATAGAGCAGCGTTTGCGGGTCGACTTCGCGGATGTACCACAGGCGCGTCACCAAAATGCCCTTGGCGGTGCCTTTGATGAGCTCGGCGGTGCTTTGGGTGCCGCCCGCCATGATGAAACCACTGGGGAAAGCGGTGGCGGCCTGCTTGTTTTTCTCGGCCCAGAAGCGCGAGTAGTACAGCTGCTTCACCACGCCTTTTTCAATCCAGCTCAGGCGCTTGGTGGGCAAGCCGTCGCCGTCGAAGGCGCTGCCCGGCACTTCGGCGTTCATCGGGTCGGAATAGATGTTGATGCGCTCATCAAAGAGCTTTTCGCCCTTGCGGTTGCCGCCGCCCTTCTTGGTCATGAAGCTGCGGCCTTCGTCGGCTGAACGCGCATCCAGCCCGTACATCAGCCCGCCGAGCAGCGACAAGTCGCCGCCGTCCATCAAGGCGGCCGGCTCCAGAATCACAGTGTATTTGCCGGGCTCGATGGCCTTGGCGTTTACCGAGCCCAGGGCTTTGTCGGCGGCGCGCTGCGTCAGGGCTTTGGCATTGAGCTTGGCGGGGTCCGTCACGTCGGCGATGGCGTAGCCCGAGCCGCGCCCGTCGGCGGTGCGCACCGTCACCGAAAAGTCGGTGTTGGTGGACTGCTGGTAGGCTTCGAGGCCCTTGGAGTTGCGCAGGGCCTGGAAGCGGGTGCCGCCATCGAGGAAGCCGGCGGCGGTTAGGTTTTTGGCCGCGCACAGGGCCATGCTGTCGGCAGCAGCTTGGGCGCGGGTGGTGGCCGTGAGCAGCGTGGTAGCGGCCGAGGGTGGGCTCACGTAGGCTTGGGGGCCGAGCAGGGGCACGTACTCGGGGCTTTCGGGGGCGAGCTTGGCAATTTCCTCGGCCCGCAGCACGCAGCGTTTCAGGGTGGCGTCGTCGAACTCGTTGCAGGTGGCAATGCCGCTGCGCTTGCCGAACCGGCTTTCGACGGCCAGCGACACGGAGTTTTGCGAGCCAGCGGTGCTCACGCTGTTGCGGGCGTAGCGGATGTTGCCGGTGGTGCGCCCGTTCAGCGACACCGCGCACTCGTCGGCGGTGCTGTAAGCAAGGACTTTTTTCAGGAGAGCCTGGGCTTCGTCTTTGGAAAGAATGGCCATGATGTTTTCAAATGTGGAGATGTGTAAAATGTGTTGAATGTGAAAATGAGAAATGCCCTATTAATTAATTAATCAATTAGTTGACTAATGATTTCCACATTTCCCACATCACTCATATTTCCCACATTTAATCAAACTTTACGGGCCGTGTTGATGACGTTCACGCCATTAAACCGCGTGGTGGCCGAGCCGTGGCTCACCGACGACACCTGGGCCGGCTGGCCCTTGCCGTCGAAGAAGGTGCCGAACAGGCGGTAGTCCGACTGGTCGCACGAGCCGGCGCAGGCGCCCCAGAATTCCTGGGTGTTCGACTGGTAAGCCACGTCCTCCAGCTGCTCGGTGATTTTGCCCTTCTCAATGGCGAAAAACAGCTGCCCGCCAAACTGGAAGTTGAAGCGCTGCTGGTCGATGCTGAACGAGCCGGCGCCCGCGATGTAAATGCCTTTGTCCACGCCCTTCACCATCTCGTCGGGGCTCATTTTGGCAGTGCCGGGGCGCAGGCTCACGTTGGGCATGCGCTGGAACTGCACGTCTTCCCACGACTGCGCGTAGGCGCAGCCGTCGGACTCCTTCTGGCCCACGATGTGCGCCTGGTCGCGGATTTTCTGGTAGTTCATCAGCTTGCCATCCTTAATGATGTCCCACTCGCGGGTTTTCACGCCTTCGTCGTCGTAGCCCACGTTGCCCACCGAGCCGGGCTGCAGCTTGTCGGCCACAATGTTCACGGCTTTCGAGCCATAAGGCAGGTTCTTGGCTTTCCAATCCAGTGTCGCGAACGAAGTGCCGGCAAAGTTGGCTTCGTAGCCCAACACGCGGTCAAGCTCAGTGGGGTGGCCCACCGACTCGTGAATTGTGAGGCCCAAATGCCCGGGGTCGAGCACCAAGTCGTACTTGCCCGGCGTCACCGATTTCATGGTCAGCTTAGCCTTGGCTTGCTTGCCGGCCAGCGCCGCGTCAGCCAGAATATCGTAGCGCAGCTTATAGCCGATGGTATCGGTGCCCTGCGGCCCGCGCACCTGTTCGGCCGCACTGGGCGTGAGGTATTCAAAGCCCAGCCCCACTGGCGCGCTCAGCGACTCGCGCGAGCGGAATTTGCCCGACTTCGTGTCCACGGCCGTGGCCGAGAACGTGGGCCAGAGCCGGTGAATGTTCTGGTCGATATAGGAGCCGTCGGTGCTGGCGAAATACTTCTGCTCGTTCACCTGAAACAGCGCCGAGTTGATGTAGCTGGCGCCGGCATCGAGCGCGGCGGCGTTGGCGGCCAGCAGCAAATCCACTTTCTGCTTAATCGGCACCTCGAAGGCATTTTGCTGGAGGGGCGTTTTCCAGCTCACCTCGCCGTAGCCGCTTTGGGCGGCCAACTGCACGGGCTCCTTCATCACCAGCCGGTTGGCTTTGGCAATGCTCACGGCCTCGCGGGCGGTGGCGGCCAGGTTGGCTTCCGTGACGACGCTGGTCGAGGCAAAGCCCCAGCAGCCCGCTACCAGCACCCGGATGCCCACGCCGTAGCTCTCGGTGCTCACAATGTTCTGCACCTGCTTCTCGCGGGTGAACACGTACTGGTTCAGCGAGCGGCCGATGCGCACGTCGGCGTAGTCGGCCCCGGCGGCTTTGGCGGCGTTCAGGGCCGCGTCGGCCAGGCGTTTTTTAATGGCCACGTCCACGCCCGGTTCCAGCAGGCGGGCGGGGTCAATAGGCGTGTGGCCAAAGCCCGGCAGGCTCGGCAGAAACAGGGCACCGGCGGCGAAGCCAGTGAGGCCCACAAAGTCGCGTCTTTTCATAGGTTGCAGAGAAAAGTGTAGCGTGGACTCTGCGAGTCCGCGCTTGGTTTGAGAGGTATACAAAATGTTCGCCCAAGCGCGGACTCGCAGAGTCCACGCTACAGGCTACGGCGTGAGCATGGTGCCGAAAGCGCCTTTCTGCTCGAATGATTTCATGACTTGTTCTTCCAGCGGGGTGCGTTTCACCACCGGGTTGTTCTGCCAGAAGGCGGGGTCGTAGGTGGTTTTTTTGATAGCCGCCAAATCAACTTCGCCGCCCTTTGGGGAGGCATAAGTTGCGCTGGCATCAGGAGTGGGGCGGCCGTTGTAGAAGTAGGTAAATGACGAGGCCCGAATCGCAACGTTGCGTTCCAGCGGGCTAACCAAAGCTGCCTGGTAATCGACTTTGATGTAAGAGAGTAGGGCAGCATTAGGGGCAGGCTGGAAATCCATTTCGCATATCACCTGCTGCTCCTTTAGTTTATCTACCACGCTGTTAATCTTGATTGCAATCAGGTCGGGCGATTCAAATCGCATGTGCAGTACCTGCCGGGTGGTTTCGTCGATGACCAAGGTGCCTTTTGCGGTGAGCGGAGCCAGTCCTGGCTTGCTCTCGAAACCTATTTCCACCAGATGCTGCCTTCCGTTTTGCGTCACGCCAATCAACGACAGCTTGTAGCACCGGGCAGTGTTAAGTCCCACGATTCCACGTTGTGTGAGGCTGTCGTCCTTCATATTAAAGCCAACTGATTTGGTTAAGTTGGAGAAGTTGTTGAAGCTTATTCGCGCCTTTTTTTTGGCAAAGCGTCCAGTGATGAAGGCGCTGCCATCCATGCCTGCACTATTGGTGGCCGTGTTCCATACCATTTCCTGCACTTCAGTGGCGTCGCCGGCAATGCGGGTTACCTGTCGGTAGAAAGCCTGGCCATACGTATTCTGGGCGTTGGTTCGGCGCATTTGACGGTAGGCCTGCGCAATCAAGTCGCCGAGATAGCTGCCCACCTGCACTTCGGGCAGTAGTACCGATGTTGGCTGCAGGCGCACCAGCAGCGGCGCGGTAGCAGCGGCGGCCACGGCCACCGTGTCGCGCTGATGCCCCAGCTCCGATACCAGCAGCTTGGCCGGCAGCACAATGCCGCGTAGCTCGAATTCTCCCTCGGCGTTGCTGGTGGTGCCGGCCGTGCTATTCAGGACCGAGACGCTGGCGTAGGGTACGGGCTGGCCGGTGGCAGCATCCAGGATTTTGCCCGTGAGGCGCTGCTGCGCCGCCAGGGGTAGGGTAGTAGCCAGCAGTAGGCCAGCTAATAAAGCAGTTTTCATTGCAGAAAGGAGGAAAGGAGGCCGCAAGATAGGCGTGAAGCGTTTGCGTCCAAGCGGGCAGATGCGACGGTGCCGACGGCGGTTGCTTGACTGGCTGTACAAATGAAAAAAGCCTCTGGTCTAAGTTGACCAGAGGCTTCTGATTGTCATGCCTGGCTACGCTCTGCATGACGTCCTGACAAGATTACGCACCGCCTACACGGCGTCCGACAAACTTGTGAAGGTGAAGTCGCGAATCTTGAGCGGCGGCACGAGGTTGCCGTTCAAGCGCACCGGCTTGCCAATGGCTTCCAGGTTGTTGAGCATGATGACCGGGCTTTCGTTGAAGCGGAAGTTCTTCACCGGGAACTTGATTTGGCCGTTTTCGATGTAGAACGTTCCGTCGCGGGTGAGGCCGGTGAACAGCAGCGTCTGCGGGTCGACGGGACGGATGTACCACAGGCGCGTGACCAGAATGCCTTTCGCAGTGCCCTTGATGAGGTCGGCGGTGCTTTGCGTGCCGCCTTCCATAATCCAGCCGTTGGGGCGGGGCAGGTCCGGAATACCGGCCTTCTGGGCCCAGAAGCGCGAGGTGTAGAGGTTCTTCACCACGCCCTTTTCAATCCAGGTGGTGCGTTGCTGTGGCCGGCCGTCGCCGCTGAAGGTGAGGTCGCTGATTTCCGGGTTCAGCGGGTCGGAGTATATCGTCACCCGCTCATCGAACAGCTTTTCGCCCTTGCGGTTGCCGCCGCCCTTCTTGCTGAGGAAGCTGCGGCCTTCGTCGGCGTTGCGCGCATCGAGGCTCTGCATGAGCGCACCGATGAGCGACGTATCGACGTTGGAAAGCAGCGCATTGGGCTCCATGATGACCGTGTATTTGCCCGGCTCAATGGCGCGGGCCTTCATCGAAGCAGCTGCCTTATCGGCCGCTACTTTGGTAAAGCGGGCCGCGTCCATCTTGGCCGCGTCCACGAAGTCGCCCGAGGCGTAGCCCGAACCGGTGCCGTCGGGCGTCCGCACCGTTACCGAAAACGTGATGTTGGAAACCTGCTGATAAGCCTCGAGCCCCTTGGAGTTTCGCTTGGCTACAAAGCCGTGCGAATCGTCCAGGAAGGCAGCCGAGCTGAGCTTGCGCTGGTCGCACAACGCCATGCTGGCTCCAATCTGCTTGGCGCGGTAATCGGGGTCGATGCCGGCTGTGGCGGCCACATACGAGCGGCTGCCGTCGAGGTATTGCTGCGGCCCGAGCAGCGGCATGTACTCTGGGCTCTCGGGCGCAAGCCGGGCAATTTCTTCAGCACGTTTCACGCAGCGGCGCAGGGTAGCTTCGTCGAACTCGTTGCAGGTAGCCACGCCGGCGCGGCGGCCGAAACGGCTTTCTACGGCCAGCGAAACGTTGTCGCTGGCCCCGGCCGTGCTGATGGAGTTACGCGCCGAGCGCACGTTGCCGCCAATGTTGCCGCTGAGCGTCGCGTCGCACTCGTCGGCGGTGCTGAAGCTGAGGACCTTCTTTAATATCGTCTGGGCTTCGTCTTTGGAGAGAATGGCCATGATTTTTCGAATGGGGAGATGCTAGATGAATTCAGAACGTCATGCTGAGCGGAGCCGAAGCATCTCGCTCGCATCGTTGTACCGCAGTCCAGTGCGGCTAACGACTGGATTACTATGGCACGCGAGATGCCTCGGCTCCGCTCGGCATGACGTTCTTACATAGCTATTCAATTACCCGATTTTGCGGGCGGTGTTAATCACGTTCACGCCATTAAAGCGCGTGGTGGCCGAGCCGTGGCTCACGGCCGAGCTCTGGCTGGGCTGGCCCTTGCCGTCGTTGAACGCGCCGAAGAACCGGAAGTCGCGCTCGTCGCAGGTGGCAGCGCAGGAGTTCCAGAATTCCTGGGTGTTGGCCTGGTAGGCCACGTCCTCCAGCATTTCCGTGATTTTTCCTTTCTCAATGGCGTAAAACACCTGGCCGCCAAATTGGAAGTTGTAGCGCTGCTGGTCGATGGAGAACGAGCCGTTGCCGGCGATGTAAATGCCCTTATCGACCTTGCTCACCAGCTCGTCCACGCTCAGCTTTTCCTTGCCGGGCTGCAGGCTCACGTTGGGCATGCGCTGAAACTGCACATCCTGCCACGACTGCGAGTAGCAGCAGCCATCCGATTCCTTCTGGCCCACCATGTGCGCCTGGTCGCGGATTTTCTCATAATCCACCAGGCGGCCTTCCTTGATGAGGTCCCAACGCTTGGTTTTCACGCCTTCGTCGTCGTAGCCCACCGCGCCGAGGGTACCGGGCGTCACCTTGTCGGCCACAATGTTCACCACTTTCGAGCCGTAGGGCAGGCCCTTGGCTTTCCACTCCAGCGTGGCAAACGAGGTGCCCGCGAAGTTGGCTTCGTAGCCCAGCACGCGGTCGAGCTCCAGCGGGTGGCCCACGGACTCGTGGATGGTCAGGCCCAGGTGGTGCGGGTCGAGCACAAGGTCGTACTTGCCGGCGACCACCGACTTGCAGGTCAGCTTCTGCTTCACCTGCTTGGCGGCGGCGGCCACGTCTTCCAGCATGTCGTAGCTGTTTTTGTAGCCAATGATGTCGGAGCCCGCCGGGCCGGCCACTTTGTCGGCGGCTTTGGGCGTGAGGTACTCGTAGCCCATGCCCACGGGCGAACTCATGGCCTGCCGCGAGCGGAACTTGCCGCTGGCCCGGTCGATGGCCGTGACGCCAAACGAGGGGTAAATCCGGTGAATGTCCTGGTCGATGTACGAGCCGTCGGTGCTGGCAAAATACTTCTGCTCGTTCACCTGCGATAGTATCGAATTCACGAACGACACGCCCAAATCCAGGGCCTTGGCGTTCACGCCCAGCAGCAAATCAACTTTGTCCTTAATAGGCACCTCGAAGGCATTCGTCTGAATCGGGGCCTTCCAGCTCACCTCGCCAAACCCCTTTTGCGGGGCCAGCTGCACCTTTTCCTTCTGCACTTTCGAATTGGCCTTGGCAATCTGCACGGCCAGCTGGGCGGCTTTGGCAATGCCCGCATCGGTCACGTTGTTGGTCGAGGCGAAGCCCCAAGTGCCGTTGGCAATCACGCGCACGCCGCAGCCGAAACTTTCGGTGCTGGCGATGCCCTGTACTTGCTTCTCGCGGGTGAAAATGCTTTGGTTGAGGTAGCGGCCGATGCGCACGTCGGCGTAGCTCGCACCGGCGGCTTTGGCGGCGTTCAGGCCCACGTCGGCCAGGCGTTTTTTCTGGGCCACGTCGAGGCCAGGTTCCAGCAATCGGGCCGGGTCAACCAGAATACCGCCGATGCTGGGGAAGCTGGGGAGGAAAAGGGCCCCGGTGGCGAGGCCAGTGAGGCCAACAAAATCGCGTCTTTTCATTGAAGTATTTTTTGAATTTAGAACGTCATGCTGAGCTTGCCGAAGCATCTCTACTGCACAGGTAATTAAGTTTAGTGTTGAGGTAGAGATGCTTCGACAAGCTCAGCATGACGACCTTTTTTCTGCGAACGCCGCGCTACACCGCGTCGGACAGACTGGTGAAGGTGAAGTCCCGGATTTTGAGTGGCGGCACGAGGCTGCCGTTCAAACGCACCGGCTTGCCCAGCGCCTCCAGGTTGTTCAGCATAATCACCGGGCTTTCGTTGAAGCGGAAATTTTTCACCGGGAATTTGATGACGCCATTCTCAATATAGAACGTGCCATCGCGCGTCAGGCCCGTGTAAAGCAGCGTTTGCGGGTCGACGGCCCGAATGTAGTAGAGGCGCGTAACCAGAATTCCTTTGGCCGTGCCCTTGATGAGGTCGGCGGTGCTTTGGGTGCCGCCGGCCATAATCCAGCCGCCGGGAGGGGGGATGTCGGGCACGCCCGATTTCTGCGCCCAGAAGCGTGAGGTGTACAGGTTTTTCACGATGCCCTTTTCCACCCACGTCACCTTTTGTTGCGGGCGGCCGTCGCCGGCAAACGTCAGGTCGGGCACATCGGGATGAGTGGGGTCGGAGTAGATGGTCACCCGCTCGTCGAATACCTTTTCGCCCTTTTTGTTGCCGCCACCCTTCTTGCTGAGGAAGCTACGGCCCTCGTCGGCGTTGCGGGCATCCATCGCGCCCATCATGTTGTTGAGCAAATCGATGGCCGCCGCGGGCTCCAGAATCACGGTATACTTGCCCGGCTCAATGGCCTTGGCTTTCACCGATGAAGCCGCTTTATCGGCTGCCACGCGCGTGAGGCGGGCCGCGTCGAACTTCGCCAAATCGGTGTAGTTGGCAATGGCGTAGCCCGAGCCGGTACCATCGGCCGTGCGCACGGTAATGGAGAAATCGACACTGCTCACCTGCTGGTAAGCTTCGAGCCCCTTGGAGTTGCGCTTGGCCACGAAGCCCGCCGAATCACTGAAGAACCCAGCGGAGCTCAGCTTCTTCTGCTCGCACAGGGCCATGCTGGCCCCAATCTGCTCGGCCCGGTAGTCGGGCGTGATGGCAGCCGTGCGCGCCGCAAACGAGCCCGGCGACGCCAGATACGTCTGTGGCCCGAGCAGCGGCACATACTCCGGCGACTCCGGCGCAAGGCGCGCAATTTCCTCGGCCCGCTGCACGCAGCGGCGCAGCGAAGCTTCGTCAAACTCATTGCAGGTGGCTACACCGCTGCGCTTGCCGAAACGCGACTGCACGGCCAGCGCCACGTTCTCGGCCGCGCCCGCTGTGCTGATAGAGTTGCGCGCTGAGCGCACGTTGCCGCCGGTGTTGCCGTTCAGCGTGGCCTCGCACTCATCAGCAGTGCTGAAGCTGAGGACTTTTTTAAGGATGGTCTGGGCTTCGTCTTTGGAGAGAATGGCCATATTTTCAGATGTGGAGATGTGCAGAATGCGAGAATGTGGAAATGAAGGGGATGTGGGAATATGAAGGATATGAGAATGGCTGAAATGAGGCTTATGGGGCTGGTTTTCTGCTTCTTCAATAACTCATTTTTACATTCTGCACATCAAGCACATTGCTCACATTTTCTATATTTTGCGGGCGGTATTAATCACGTTAACGCCATTGAAGCGCGTGGTGGCCGAGCCGTGGCTCACGGCCGAAACCTGGCTGGGCTGGCCCTTGCCGTCGAAGAAGGAGCCGAACAGGCGGTAGTCCGATTCGTCGCAAATCGCGGCGCAGCTGTTCCAGAATTCCTGGGTGTTGGCCTGGTAGGCTACGTCCTCAATCATGCCCGCAATCTGGCCTTTTTCGATGGCGTAAAACACCTGGCCGCCGAACTGGAAGTTGTAGCGTTGCTGGTCGATGGAGTAGGAGCCGCGCCCGGCAATGTAGATGCCCTTGTCCACGCCCTTTATCATGTCATCAACGCTCAGCTTGGCTTTTCCGGGCTGCAGGCTCACGTTGGGCATGCGCTGGAACTGTACCGAATCCCAGGAATCGGCGTAGCAGCAACCATCCGATTCGGTCTGGCCGACGATGTGGGCCTGGTCCCGGATTTTCTCGTAGTTCACCAGCGTGCCTTCTTTGATGAGGTCCCAGCGCTTGGTTTTCACGCCTTCGTCGTCGTAGCCCACCGCGCCCAGCGAGCCGGGCTGCAGCTTGTCGGCCACGATGTTCACCAGCTTCGAGCCGTAGGGAATCTGCCTGGCCTTCCACTCCAACGTGGCAAACGAAGTGCCCGCGTAATTGGCTTCGTAGCCCAGCACGCGGTCGAGCTCCAGCGGGTGGCCCACGCTCTCGTGGATGGTGAGACCGAGGTGGTTGGGCTCGAGCACGAGGTCGTACTTGCCGGCCGTAACGGACTTTGCCGTGAGCTTTTCCTTCACCTGTTTGGCGGCAAGGGCGGCGTCTTCCAGCATGTCGTAGCTGTTGCGGTAGCCGATGAGGCCGGTGCCGCTGGCCCCCGCAATCTTGTCGGCGGCCTTGGGCGTGAGGTATTCGTAGCCCAGGCCCATAGGCGCACTAAGCGCGTCACGGGTGCGGAACTTGCCGCTGGCCCGGTCGATGCCCGTGACCGAAAACGTGGGCCAGATGCGGTGCACGTCCTGGTCGATATAAGAGCCATCGGTGCTGGCGAAATACTTCTGCTCGTTAATCTGGAACAGCGAGGAATTCACGAAGCTCGCGCCGTTGTCGGTGGCCCGGGCGTTGGCGGCCAGCAGCAACTCTACCTTCTGGGCCACCGGCACTTCGAAGGCGTTTTGCTGAATAGGCGTTTTCCAGGTGACTTCGCCGTAGCCTTTTTGCGGGGCCAGCTGCACCTTTTCCTTCTGCACTTTCGCGTTGGCTTTGGCGATGGCCACGGCCAGTTGGGCTGCTTTGGCGAGGCCGGCCTCAGTCACCACATTGGTGGCGGCAAAGCCCCAGGTGCCGTTGGCCAGCACCCGCACGCCACAGCCGAAGCTCTCGCCGCTGGCGATGTTCTGCACCTGTTTTTCGCGGGTGAAAATGCTTTGGTTGAGGTAGCGGCCGATGCGCACGTCGGCGTAGCTCGCGCCGGCGGCTTTGGCAGCGTTCAGGGCCGCGTCGGCCAGGCGTTTTTTCTGGGTGGGGTCGAGGCCGGGTTCCAGCAGGCGGGCAACGTCTACGGGCGTGCCGCCCAGGCTGGGGAAATTGGGCAGGAAAAGGGCTCCGGTGGCCAAACCGGAGAGTCCTACAAAGTCGCGTCGTTTCAAAAGAGCGTAGGAATTCGGGTGATAGGAAAAGCAGATTCGTAAAGATGGGACGGAATCTTAATCAAAAAGACAGAAAGGACAACACAACGTTGCGTTGTTTTTAGAAGAATGTAGAGACGCGCCTCATCGCGTCTCGGCGGTGCACGAAACTAAACTTCGCGGACACCGAGACGCGATGGGTCGCGTCTCTACATCGTTCTAAACCCTACCTTGCCAACCCCAACCTTCCACGACTTCCGCCTATGCCTACCGAAACGCACTACCGCGCCTGTAATCTTTGCGAAGCCATTTGCGGCCTCGAAATCAACCACGAGCATGGTCAGGTGCTTGGCATCACCGGCGACATGCAAGACCCCTTCAGCCGGGGCCACATCTGTCCCAAAGCCGTGGGGTTGAAGGACATTTACGAGGACCCCAACCGCCTGCGCCGCCCGCTGAAGCGCACCGCCGACGGCTGGCAGGAAATCGACTGGGAAATTGCTTTGGACGAAGTGGCCGCCGGCCTGCGCCGGCAGCGCGAAGCTCACGGCCCGCACGCCACCGCCTGGTACGCCGGCAACCCCAGCGTGCACAACTCCGGCACGCAGTTGTCGGCACCCGGATTTCTGCGGGCGCTGGGCTCGCGTAGCCTGTTCTCGGCCTCGTCGGTCGACCAGCTGCCGCACCATTTCGCGGCCTGGCAGCTCTACGGCCACCCGCTGCTACTGCCCGTCCCGGATTTGGACCGCACCGACCACTGGCTCATTCTGGGCGGCAACCCTTTGGTGAGCAACGGCAGCCTGATGACCGCGCCCGACGTGGCCAAGCGCCTGCAAGCCATTCAGGCCCGTGGCGGCAAGGTGGTCGTCGTCGACCCGCGACGCTCCGAAACGGCTGCCAAAGCCGATACCCACCATTTCATTCGCCCCAGCACCGACGTGTTTCTGCTGCTGGCCATGACGCAGGTTCTCTTCGCCGAGAATCTGGTGCGCCCGGGGCGGCTGGCCGAGGTTACGGACGGCATTGCTGAGCTGGAAGCGGCCGTGGCCGAGTTCACGCCTGAGCACGTTAGCCCAATTACGGGCATTGCGCCGGCCGAAATCCGCACGTTGGCGCGGGAGTTGGCGGCCGCCGAGCGGGGGGTGATTTACGGTCGGGTCGGGGTGTCGGTGCAGGAATTTGGGGGGCTGTGCCTGTGGCTGATAAATGTGCTGAACCTGCTCACCGGCCACCTGGACGAACCGGGCGGTTACATGTTTGCCACGCCCGCACTGGATATTCTGGGCAAGCCGGGCATTTATAATAGGTACGACCGGTACCGCAGCCGGGTGCGCCAGGTGCCCGAGTTCATGGGCGAGCTGCCGGTGGCCTGCCTGGCGGAGGAAATCCTCACGCCCGGCGAGGGCCAGCTGCGGGCGCTGGTCACGAGCTGCGGCAACCCGGTACTGAGTACGCCCAACGGTGCGCAACTCGATAGTGCTTTGGCCGGCCTCGATTTCATGGTTTCGATTGACATCTACCTCAACGAAACCACGCGCCACGCGCACTACATTCTGCCGCCGGCCACCGGCCTCGAAACTGCGCACTACGACGTGAGCTTCCACGCCCTGGCCATCCGCAATACCAGCCGCTACTCCGAGCCGCTGTTCGATAAAGGCCCCGAGGCGCGCTACGATTGGGAGATATTCGAAGGCCTGCGCCAGCGCCTCGAATCCGGTGACGCGTACGATGCCGCCGCCGCTTCAGCGCCCGAAAACCCCGAAACAAAAATCGACCTGGGCCTGCGCTACGGCGCCTACGGCCGCACCGGCTTATCCCTGGATGAGCTGCGCAAGAACCCGCACGGCGTCGACCTCGGCGCGTTGCAGCCGCGCCTGCCCGCCGCCCTGCGCACCGAAAACCAGCGCATCAACTTGGCGACCCCGCTCTTTTTGGCCGACCTAGTCCGTGCCCGCCGGGTGCTGGCCGCGGCCCCCGTGGCAGCCGAGAATCAACTGCTGCTCATCAGCCGGCGCGAATTGCGCTCCAACAATTCCTGGATGCACAACCTGCCGCGCCTCATCAAAGGCCGCAACCGCTGCACGCTGCAACTGAACCCTGAAGATGCTGCCGCCCGCAACTTGGCTGACGGCCAGTTGGTGCGCGTGCGTTCCCGGGTAGGAGCGGTTGAGCTGCCCATCGAAATCACGTCCAACCTCATGCCCGGTGTAGCCAGCATGCCTCACGGCTACGGCCACGCCCGCGCCGGCACGCAATTGAAAGTGGCACAGGCCCACCCCGGTGTCAGCATCAATGATTTGACGGATGAAACCCGTCTCGATGAGCTGACGGGCAATGCCGCGTTGTCGGCCGTGCCGGTATGGGTGGACGCTTCGCTTAATGAGGAATGAGGAATTGCCGACTGGATAATTCCTCATTCCTCATTAAGCGAAGCGTTTACTTCGAGGGCCGCCACGAAAGGCTCATGCCGGGCGTGCCGTTGCCGAAGTAGGTAGGCGACATGCCGATGTCGCGGCCGATGGACTTGCGGCCCCAACGGTTACGGTGGCTCAAGTAAGCTAAGTGGGCCGATAGGATGCCGAAGCCCGCGCCGGCCACCACGTCGCTCTGCCAGTGCTTGTCATTCACCATGCGCAGGGCCGCCACGCTGGTGGCAATGGTGTACGCCCCAATGCCATACCACTGGCTTTTGTCCCGAAACTCGGTGTGTACAATGCTAGCCGCCAGAAACGCCTGCGCCGTGTGGCCCGACGGGAACGAGAGGTTATCGGACTCGTTGGGGCGGGGTTCGCCGCGCAGCTGTTTCACGGCAAATGTGGAGGCCAGCATGATGGCCTCGCCCTTGGCAATGATGAGCAAGGTGTTGACGCGGTCGTCGCGCGACTCCACGCCCGCCAAGGCCACAGCCGCCAGCTCGAAATAAGGCGCGATAATCAGCGTGTTATCAAACCCTGTGCTTACCGGCCGGAACTGCTTCTGCACAAACATCCGGGCATCGCGGTTGACGCCTGCATCGCCCTGGGCGGTAATGGCCCCGTAGGTTATCAGCACGGCCGGAATGGCCACGGCTTTGAATAGCTTGCTTTTGAAAAAAGTCGCTTTCACCGGCGCGGACACGCTGCCGGGGTTCGCGTATTTCTTGGTGGTGTCAGTAGGCGTGGGCTTAACCTGGGCCTGGGCCGGGTGGAAGGCCCCAAACAAGAGCATGGCGGCGGCCAAACGGGTAACTATAATCGAGCGCATGAAAGAAAAAAAGGAGTCAGAGAGATTACGAATCCGTTACTACGGACACGGTAACATAAACGTAATGACAGATTCTGATGGAAATCTTAAATGGCTGACTGTGCGATAATCTTTGCGATAAAAAAACCTGTCAGTCCGGCAGGCATTTTCAAGTCTGTGCGAAATCTGTTGCCTGAAGCACTATTCCTAGCCGCCGCCCAGCCCCCGCACCAAGGCCACGCTGGCCCCAACAAATTGCTCGGCCTGTGGCTTGGGGTTGAACAACTCGCGGCAGGATGGGCAACACGGCCCGAATGTCCGAGCCACCGGCTCGCAGCTAGTCGGCAGCGCCTCGCAGATGTGCGCCAGCCCCCGGCCCGTTCCCGTTTTAACTCTTCACTTTTAACTCCTAACTCTGACAGAGCAAAACCGGTACCCCCTCTTTTTTGGCTTCGCGCTTCAAGCGAACCGGGGGTCATGCCCCAATGGGGTCCCGTGAGGTTTTCGTCTGGTACGCCAACCGCAGCAGGCTGGGCAGCACCATCAGCAGCAGGGGCAGGGCCAGTAGCAGCCCGCCAATCACGGCAATGGCCAGGGGCTGGTGCAGCTGCGCGCCCGCCCCAATGCCCAGGGCCAGCGGCAGCAGTGCCGCAATGGCCGAAAGGGCCGTCATCAGTTTGGGCCGCAGGCGGGCGGCGATGGCGTAGCCCACGGCCTGCTCCACGGGCCGGCCTTCCTCCAGAATCTCGAAGAACTGCTGAAAAGTGAAGATGGCATTCTCGCCGATGATGCCGACCACCATAATCAGGCCGGTGTAGGAGCCCACGTTCAGCGGCGTGTTGGTGAGGAACAGGGCCAGCGAGCCGCCGGCCGGCCCCAGCACGGAAATCAGCAGGATGAGGCCCGCCGCTTTCAGGTCTCGGAACAGAAACAGGGCCACCGCGAATACCAGCAAACACGCCGTGCCCAGAATGGTGAGCAGCTCCTGAAACGACTGCTGCTGCTCGGCATACGAGCCGCCGTACTGGATGAAATAGCCGGGCGGCAGCGGCACTTCTTTGTCGAGCTTCTGGCGGATTTCGCTCATCGCGCCGCCCAGGTCGCGGCCGTCGAGGCGGGCCGTCACGGCCGTCATGGCCTGCAGGTTTTCGCGCTCCAGCTCGGCGTCGCCGGCGGTTACGCGCACGGTCGCCAGCTCGTCGAGGCGGCGGCGCTGGCCGTTGGGCAGGAAAACCGGCTCGCCGCGCAGCTGGGCCAGGGTGGCCTGGGCGGCGTTGGGGTAGCGCATTCGGATGTTGAGCAGCTGCTCGCCTTCGAGCACGTTGCCCGCGGTGGTGCCCGCCAGCTGGGTTTGCAGCTGGGTCTGGAAGTCGGTAGCCGTAAGGCCGTATTGGGCCAGGCGGCGCGGGTCGGGGCGCACCTCCACGCTCGGGCCCATGCGCACGATGCCGTCGAACACGTCGGCGGTGCCGGTGGTGCCTTCTACTACTTTGGTCACCTGCTCGGCCAGGGCGTAGCGCTTGGTGGCGTCGGGGCCGAATACCTTGATTTCGATGGGCTGCACGGTGCTCATCAGGTCGCCCAGCATGTCGCCGATAACCTGGCCGAAGTCGATGGTGAGGGCCGGCTGGGTGGCCTCAATCTTTTCGCGGATGTCTGAAATGACTTCTTCAGTCGTGCGCTGGCGGTTGGTTTTGAGCCGGATGAGGTAGTCGCCCCGGTTGGGCTCGGTGATGAAAAAGCCCATCTGGGTGCCGGTGCGGCGGGAGTAGCTGGCCACTTCCGGCACCTTCACAATCAGCTTCTCCGCCTGGCGCAGCATGCGGTCGGTTTCCTCGATGCTGGTGCCGGCAGGGGAGTCGTAGTCAAGCACAATAGCGCCTTCGTCCATGTCGGGCAGAAAGCCGGTGGCCAGGCGCGGGATGATGAGCACCATGCTGCCAATAAGCACCAGAATGCCGAGGATGGAGTAGGCCGGGTGGCGGATGACGGCGCGCACCCAGGGGATTTCGTGGTGGGCGGCAGGGGTAGGTTTGAGGTCACCCTCTGCGAGCGCCTCACCCCCCCGGCCCCCCTCTCCGGTGGAGAGGGGAGAGCCTGGCGATAGTTGAACGGAATCGTTCAGCTCCCCCTCTCCACCGGAGAGGGGGCCGGGGGGTGAGGCCACCGCTTGGCCGGCCTGGGGCTTCCGGCTCAGCAGCAGATAAATCACCGGCAGCCCCAGCCACGCCACCAGAAACGAGCACAACAGCGCCACCACCATTGTGGTAGCCAACACTTTAAAATAGGCCCCGGCCACGCCGCCCAGCAGCGCAAACGGCAGGAAAATCACAATCGTACTCAAGCTTGAGCCAATGAGCGCGGGCAGCAGGTGGCCCACCGAGCGGCGCACGACTTCGCCGGGCGTGGCCTCCGGGTGGTCCTCGCCCACGCGGTGCAGCTGCTCCACCATCACCACGGCGTCGTCAATCATCAGGCCGATGGCGGCGGCGATGGCGCCCAGCGTCATGATGTTGAAGGAGTAGCCCAGCCCGAAATGCAGCACCGCAATGGTGAGCGCCAGCGCCACTGGGATGGCCACCAAAATGGTCATCGTGGCGCGGAAGGAGCGCAAAAACAGCGCCGTCACCAGCAGGGCCAGCGCCAGGCCAATCCAGAGTGCGTCCTGCACCGACTTCACCACTTCGGCCACGAAATCGGCCTGGTCGTAGTACGGGGCCATGCGCACGCCGCGCGGCAGGCCCACTTGCAGGGCGGCCACTTTGGCTTTCACGCCATCCGACACCTGCACCACGTTGGCGTCGGGCTGGCGCAGGATGGAAATGAGCACCGCGTCGGAGCCGTTGGCGTTGATGCGGGTGTATTCCGGTTGTTCGCCCAACGCCACGGTGGCCACATCAGCGAGGCGCACAATGCGGCGGCCGTCGTTGCGCAGCACCAGGTTTTCAAGGTCCTCCTTCTGGAGAATCGTGGCGTCCGTGACGGTGAGGTAGAGGCGGCGGTAGTCGCTGAGGTAGCCGTTGCTCTGCACGAAATTCGTGGCGGTGAGGGCCTTGGTCACGTCATCGGGCCCGAGGGCGAGGGCGGCGAGCTGGTCGGGCAGCAGCTGCACTTGGTACTCCTTGGTGCGCCCGCCCTGCACCTGCACCGACGACACGCCATCGACCTGCGACAAAAACGGCTTAATCGTGTACAGGGCCAGTTTGCGCAACTCCAGCGCCGAGCGGCCCGGCGCTTCCAGCGTATAGCCCATCACCGGCAGAATGGCGGGATTCATGCGCTCCACCGTGATTTGCACGGTGGGGGGGAGGTCGCCCCGAATCTGGTTCAGGCGCGACTCAATCAGGGTCTGGCTTTTGGCCACGTCCACGTTCCAGTCCAGGAAAGCCGAGATTTCGCAGCTGCCCCGGCTGGTGGTGCTGCGCAGCAGCTTCAGGCCCGGCACTCGCTTGATGGCATCCTCCATCGGCTTGGTCACGGTCACCATCATGCGGTCGACGGGTTGCAAGCCGTTCTCGGCAATCACCTTCACCTTCGGGAAGGTCACCTCCGGAAACAGGGCCACGTTGATGCGCTGGTAGGCCACCGTGCCCAGCGCCAGGGCCAGGGCCAGCAGCACCGCGATGGGCGCTTTGTAGGCTTGAAAGATGGAAGGACGGTCAGGCATAAATATCAACTGGTTAAGCAAGCTGGCGCGCGTCCGCAACGCGCTGCCGACTGGATTTCGAGCCGATGGCTCATCATGGGCAATTTCGGGGCTGTCGTTCAAAGCCCGGGCCACCAGCCCGAACCCAACCCGCGTTGCGGACGCTCGCCAGCAGTGCCCGGGTGCCCGGCTCACGAATCCGGGGCCCCGTCCCGCCAACTCGGGCCCCTGTCCCGGCAAGACGGGGCCCCGGATTCGTGAGCCGGGCACCCGGATTGGCGACATGGCCCCCCGGATTCGTAAGTCGGACCCCCGTCCCGCCAGCACGGGCCCCCGTCTTGGAAATCCGGGAGCCCGTGCTGGCAATCCGGGCGCCCGAATTGCCGGCACGGGCTCCCTATTTTTCGGGCCGGGCTTCCGCCCCGACGGGCCGGGTCACCTTCACGGCCGCCGTGTCATCGAGCCCGAAGTTGCCGCTCAACAAAATCTTGTCTTTGGGATTGAAAGCCGGCGCTTTGATTTCGATGTGGTCCTTTTCCTGCGCCCCGACGGTCACCGGGACTTTCACGGCCGTGGAGTCGTTGAGCAGCTTCATCACCCAAAACTCGGTTTGCGTTTCATCCGTCAGCACGGCCCCGCGCGGCAGGGTGCGGGCCAGGTGCGGCGCGGTTTTGTCGAGCTCGACCTGTACGGCCAGGTTTTCGGGCAGCTCCGGCACCGGGCCGGTGGGCCGGATGGTGTAGCGCTGGGTCTGAATGCTGACATCGGCGGTGGCCAGCACCTCGGCCACGCGGCCGGTCAGGGTGCGGCCGTCGGGCAGGATGATGCGGCAGTTTTGGCCGGTATGCACGTAGCGCAGCTGCGTCACGGGCACGTCGAGCACGAAGCCGAAGCGGCTGCGGTCGTAGGTGAGGCCGAGCTGCTCGCCGTCCTGCACGTAGTCGCCGGCCAGCTTGTCCACCGTGGCGAGGATGCCCGCGCGGGCCGATTTTATCCGGATGATGCCGCTGAATTTCAGGCGGGGGTCGCCGGTGAGCTGGTCGAGGTGCAGCGTCTTCGACTCCTTGGTCTGGATGGTGAACACCGTTTGGCCGGCGCGCACCTGCTGGCCCACCACGGGCGTAGGGGCCAGCACGTAGCCGGTGGTGGTGGCCCGCAGGGCATCCTTGGCCGGAAAGGCGGATACCGCACTGAGCTGCAGCACATCGGTGAGGGTATCGGTTTGCACGGTGCCGACGGTGACCAGCGCCTTGGGCTTCACAGCTGATTCTTCCTCGCCGTCGGTGGGGGCAGCCTCGCCAGGGGCTGAATCTTTCGAGCCGCAGGCCGTGAGGAAGAGAAGGAGTGGAAGGGGAAGCAGACGGGAAAAAGCCATATGAAGTAGGGTGCGGGGCTTGCCCCCGCCCGTCGTTGAACGGAAATCGTTGAGAGTACGAGGCTGCCAATGCGAACGGCGGGCGGGGGCAAGCCCCGCACCCTACATCGGTTTTACTGCTCAGCCAGGTAGTCCAGCGCAAACCGGCTCCTGAGCTGGTCGGTCTGCGCCTGGGCCAAACTAAACTGCAGGGTCCGGTAGCTGGTCACCAGGTTCAGGTAATCAAGAATGGCCACGTCGCCGGTGGCCAGCTGTTGCCGCGCCGCGCCCACCAGCGCATCGGCTATACGCAGCTGCTCGCGGATGCGGCCCAGCAGCGCATCCGAAGCCCGAATCAGGCCTTCCAGCTGCTGGTACTGCTGCTGCCGCTGCACCGTGAGAAACTGCCGGTAGCCGCGCCGGCTCTGCTCGCTCAGTGATAAGCGCTGGTATTGCAACTGGCGCTGGTGGCCATCGAAAATGGGCAAGCCCAGCTGCAACCCGCCCCCAATGCCCACGCTGTGGGCCAGCGCCACGGGCAGGTACGACGACGATTGCAGGCCGGCATCGACCACGGCACTCACTTTGGGGCGGTAATTGGCATCGATGGCGCGGCGGTCGAGCAGCAGGCGGAGGCTGTCGAGCGTGTACTGGCGCTGGGCGGGAGCCAGCAGCCCGGCTAGCGGGCGGTGCGTGGGCGGGGTAGGGGCTTCGATGCTGATGAGCGAGGTATCGGCCACGCCGGCCAGAGCGCGCAGGGTGCCCAACTCGCGGCGGTAGGCCAGGCGGTTTTGCTCCACGGTCACCTCCTGGGTGCGCACCGACAGGTAAAAGCTCAGGTACTGCGTTTGCTTAAAAATGCCGCCGTTCACCAGCTGGCGCAGCATTTGGTCCTGCTGCCGCAGCTGGGTGAGCAGCGTGCGACTGAACGTGAGCTGGGTTTCGGCAGCGTAGGCCGTCAGGAACTGTTCGGTAATGCTGCGGCGCAAATCCAGGGCCGAGAGGCGGCCGGTGTTGCGCAGCACCTGGCCCTGGCTGGCCAGAATCTGGTAGTCGTTCTGGAGCTGGAAGCGGTTGAGGATGGGCTTGGTGGCCTGGGCAATGGCGGCGTAGTTGCCGCCGTTGGTCACGGCATTGTCGTAGCCTACCACGCTTTCGCCCTGGCTGTTGGTGATGGATGGGTAGTACAGCGCCGAGCCAATGCCGGCCACCTGCACCCCGTTCTGGCGGGCGCGCACCAGGCTGTCGAGGCGGTTCTGGCGCACCTGGTTGGCGGTTTCGCGCAGCAGGGGGCTGTTTTGGCGGGCCACCAGCAGGAAGTCGTCGAGGCGGCGCGGGCTGGTGGGCGCCGCTGCTGCGGCCGGAAGCGGCGCGAGCACTGCCGGCGCCGGCACCGGTTGCGCCTGTGCCGCGCGGGGTAGCAACACCGGCAGGCCAATAAAGGCCAGGCACCAAATCAGGCAGGAAAGGCGAGGGAACAACAGGCGGATTCGATGGTAAGCGCCGCAAAGCTGCGGGCCGATTCTGAAGGAAATTAGGCCGGCGCGACCGGTAGGCCGTTGCTGGTGCGCATGCATACGCATCGCAAGCCAGAAAGTCTTCAACCTTTGGTGCGTCCTTCGCCTTTGGTTCCGCTCAACGTAGCCTCCTTTTAGACCATGAAAATTCTGCTTGTTGAAGACGAAGCCGCCCTGCGTACGGCCCTGGCCAGCTCGTTGCGCCAGGCCGGCTACGTGGTAGAAGAAGCGGCCAGCTTCGCCCAGGCCCGGGAAAAAATCGAGTTGTACCAATACGACTGCGTACTGCTCGACCTCACCCTGCCCGACGGCGCGGGGCTGAACTTGCTGCGCGCCCTCAAGGCCGAAGGCTCGGCTGCCGGCGTGCTCATCATCACGGCCCGCGACGCGCTCGACGACAAAATCACGGGCTTCGACCTCGGGGCCGACGACTACCTCATCAAGCCCTTTCACCTCTCCGAGCTCAATGCCCGGGTGCGGGCCATCATCCGCCGCCGAAAGTTCAACGGCAAGCAGCAGCTCACTTTTCGCGACCTGCTGGTGCTGCCCGACCTGGCCGAAGTGCATGTGCGAGGCGAACTGCTCACCCTCACCAAAAAGGAGTACGACCTGCTGCTCTACCTGCTGGCCAACCCCGGCCGCATCCTCACCAAGGAGGCCATTGCCGAGCACCTGTGCGGCGACGCCGTGGATGCGGCCGACTCGTTTGACTTCATCTACACCCACCTCAAAAATCTGCGCAAGAAGCTTCAGGAGAAGGGCGCCGATAATTACATCCGCACCATGTACGGCGTGGGCTACAAGCTGAGCCACGAGTAGCGAGTAGCCAGTGGCGCAGCAGACAAAAAGCTTTGCCGGGCGCTTATAATGCTGCCCGCCCCACCTGTTGCTACGCTTTGCTTGCATGAACCTCCTCAACGCCACCACCCGCTACTACTTACTGCTGGCCCTGTTCCTGTTCGGGGTGGGGAGCGTGGGGCTATACTACGGCATCAGCTGGGCACTGCGGGGTGAGGTGGACGAGCAGCTGGCCGGCCGTCGCCTCGAGCTGCTGGCCCGGGCCCGGGCCGGTCAGCTGCCGCCCGTGGCCGAGCTGGCTGCCTTGCTCGACATCGACTGCCAGCCCCGGCACCCTGGTGCGCGCGATACGCTGCTGCTCGATACCCAGGAGCACGAAATGGTGCCCCACCGCCAGCTTAGCTTTATGCTGGCCGCGCCCGGCCAGCCGCCGGTATCCATCACGCTGCGCAAGTCGCTGGTCGAAACCGAAGAGCTGCTGGGCGTGGTGCTGGGCGTGATGTTGGCCGTGCTGGCGCTGCTGCTGGCCGGCATGGTGGGGCTGAACCGCTGGCTCTCGGCCCGGCTGTGGGCCCCGTTCCGGCACACGCTGGGAGCATTGCGCGGCTACAACTTGCAGCAGCACCAGCCGCTGGCGCTGCCCACGCCCGCCGTGGCCGAGTTTGCCGAGCTCAATCATGCCCTGAATGGCTTCAGCCAACGCCTGGTAGCCGACTACGAGAGCCTGCGCGAGTTCACGGCCAACGCCGCCCACGAAACCCAGACGCCGCTGGCCATCATGCAGGCCCAGCTCGAGCAGCTACTCCAGGTGCCCGCCCTGGCCCAGGACCCCGCCGCTGCCCCGTTGGTGGCCGAGCTGTACGGGGCCACGCTGCGCCTCTCGCGCCTGCACCAAGCCCTGAGCCTGCTCAGTAAAATTGAAAACCGGCAGTTTGCTGCCGCCCAGCCCGTGCGCCTCGACGAGCTGCTGACCGAGAAGATGGCCCAGTTCGAACCCCTGTTCGAAGCCCGCGAGCTGCGCTACGGCCTCGACGTTGCGGCGCCCGTAGTGCTGCACCTGCACCACGGCCTGGCCGATTCGTTGCTGCAGAACCTGCTGCAAAACGCCGTGCGCCACAATGTGCGCGGCGGCGAGCTGCTGGTGGTGCTCACGCCCCGCGAGCTGAAAGTGAGCAACACCGGCCCGGCTACCACCGGCGACCCGGCCCGGTTCTTCGAGCGTTTCCGCAAGCACAACGCCGCCTCCGACTCGCCGGGCCTGGGCCTGAGCATCGTGCAGCACATCTGCGGCTACTACGGCTTCGGGCTGCGCTACACGCTTTCGGAGGACGGTACCCGGCATACCCTGCGCGTGCGGCTGGCCCCGCTGCCGGCCACGGCGGCCGCCCCGCTTGCGGCCTCAGAATCGCCTCAGAATGTGGACAGGATAGCCACAGAATGAGGGCTTAGGTTTGGTCCAACATTCACTAACCTCCTCATTTTACGCATGAAAAATCTTCTCCTGGCTCTGGCCGCGACCGCGCTGCTTTCACCGGCCGCCCTGGCTCAGAAAGTTGCCCCTGCCAAGGTGCCGGCCGCCGCCGCTGCAACGTTTAAGCTACATTTCCCGGACGTGAAATCGGTGCAATGGGAAAAGGAAGGTGCTGATTTTGAAGCCGCCTTCGTGACGGGCAAAGCCGAAATGTCGGCCGTTATCACCGCCGCTGGTGTGCTGATGGAAACCGAAACTGAAATTTCGGTAGCCCAGCTGCCCGCGCCTGTGCAGAAAGCCCTCGCCGCAAACTACAAAACGGCCAAAATCACGGAAGCCGCCAAAATTGTGACGGCCGCTACCAATGCGACAACTTACGAGGCCGAAATCAGCCAGGGCGGCAAACGCCGCGACGTGCTCTTCAACGCCGACGGCACAGAGATGAAGAAGTAGCCCACGCCCGCCGGCCCGTAAAAAAACAGCCGCTCCGGCAGCCTGGCGCCGAATTTGACGTATGAGATGCGGCGCCGGGGCATTCTCCGGCGCCGCATCTCCTATGTCGTTTCCTGTGAAATCTTTACGTGCGGCCGGGCTGGGCCTGGGGGCCAGCCTGCTGCTGCTGGCCCCGGCGCGCGCCCAGCAACCGGCCGGCAACGACGGCTTCCGCCGCCACAATGGCCAGATGGAAGTTATCCGCAACGGCAAGCCTTATGCCATGACGCGCGATGCCCACCTGCCCACGGGGGCCACCGTTACCAAAGACGGCTTCGTGGTGGGCCCCACCGGCCAGCGCACCGAGCTGGGCGAGGGGCAGGGCTGCGACCTGCGCGGCCGGCCGGTGCTCGTGCTGGCGAATGCCACCAGCGGCGCGCTGGCCCTGGCCGGCCCGGAGGCCTCAGCGGCCGGCGAGGTGCGCGTGCTGCCGGCTGCTTCGCTGCTCGAACAGGTGTTTGGGCGCGGCGAAGAAAACGATGAAGGCAATGGCTTCTTCAAACCTAAAAAGCACAAGAAGCACCACGGTAAAGGCAAAGGCCGCTGGAAAGACGACTAGCCCGCCCCAGCGTGTCTCTTCCAAAAGCTTCGGCTTCCCTTTGAATTTGTTTATGGTTTCCCTTTTTCTCGCTGCTCCCTTCACCGACCCTGCCCGTGCCGCGCAGTTTGCCGCCGTGCGGGCTGCCCTGGATAGCGATACCAGCACCGATTCGCTGCTGCTGGGCAACCTGGTGCTCGAAGACGGGGCCGCACCCCTTGATGCCGTGGTGGTGCGCCCCCACAGCATCGCGCTGCTGGTGCTGGTGCCGCGTGGCGGGGTGCTTGGCATTCCGGCGCTGGGCTATGGCGGCTGGCAATTGGGCAGCGTCCCCCTGGCCGGGAGCGATGGATTCGATAATCCGTTTGAGCAGTTTCGCCAACAAAAAACGCTGCTCGAATCCTGGCTTGGGCCACGTTTCACTCCGGCCCAAGCCAACCTGCAGTTCATTAGCGGCGTGGTGGTGTTTGAAGCCCCGCTCACGTTTGGCCCCGATGTGGAGGCCGCGCTGAACGATGCCCCGACCGGTTTCCAGCTAGTGGCTGGCCCCGCTGAGCTGCCCCGCCGCCTGCGCCAGCTGGCCACGCCCGAAATCGACCTCACCGCCGCTGACCTGGCCGAGTGGGCCGCCGAGCTGAACGAATTCGCGGCCGCAGTACCACCAGACGCACAGACTCACACCACAGTAACAAGCCCAGGCGACTTGTCAGACGCTGCCGCTCAGCCCGCTGGCAGTTTCCTGGGCGGCAAAGCCCGCGCCCTCTGGGGCTGGCTGGGCGCCAACGATATTCCGGACGACGACTTGCCCTACGGCGCGGCTTCATCTCTGATGGCTCGGAACGAGGAAAAGCAGCAGCTCGAACAACTGCGCCAGCAAATGCAGGCCGACATCAGCGCCCAGCTTCAAGCCCTCGAAACCCGCGAGGCCGAGCGCGAGCGCAGCATCTCCCAGTTGCGTGCCGAACTGGCCCAGGCGCCGCCCGTGGCCGCCGAAGCCACCGCGCTGGTGTCGCGCCTCGGGGCCGAAACCCGCGAGAAAGCCGCCCTCGAAGCCGAAATGGAAGCCTCGCGCGCCGAGCTGGCCGCCCGCAACCAAGAACTCGATGCCAAAATCCAACAGTTGAGCCAACTCATCGGGCAGCTGAGCGCGGTACCCGTTGCCGCCGCGCCAGCCGTGCCGGTGCTGCCCGCCACCGCGCTGGAGCCGGGGCCAGCGTTAGCGCCGGAGCCAGCCCCGGCAGCACCAATGGCCCCAGCATTTGCCTCACCTGTCGCTGCCACTAAAGCTGAGCCGGTACCTGTCGGGGACAAGGCCACTATGGCTCCGGACGAGGCAGTTGCGCCGGCGATAACAGCTGTTGAGGGTAGCAGCTCGCATGGTCCCGTGAGCGCGGAGGATAACCCCACACCCGTTGCTAAAGCTGCTCCTGCACCGGCGGCCGCGCCGGTAACGGCTGCCCTACCAGCCGCTGCGACTGAGCCGGTTGCCGACCGTCTGCGGGCGTTTGGCAAACGGGCCCAGGCGGCGGGGGCGGGGGCGCTACCGCATCTGCAGCAGTTGGGCGCAGCGGCCCGTGCCCGGCATCGCGTGTTGCTGGGCGCGGCCGGTGCTGTCGTTGTCGTGCTGCTGGTCTGGATGTTCGTCCACCGCAGCGGCACCGCGCCGGTGCCTTACCAGGAAAACGGCCGCTGGGGCTACGCCGACGCCGGCGGTGCCCCGGTTATCAAGGCGCAGTTTGCATCGGCCGCGCCGTTTCAGGACGGGCAGGCAGTGGTGGAGCAGGACGGCGCTTTCGGGCTGGTAGACGAGGACGGCAAGCAAGTAGTTGCGCCGGCGTACGATGCCATCAACCCTTACCACGGCGGGTTTGCCCGGGTGCGGGTGGGGGAGGCCTACACCTTTCTTGAAAAAGACGGGCAGGAGTTCGACCACTTCTTCTTCAATGCGCTCGACTTTGCCGAGGGCCACGCCGCCGTGCTCGACCACCGCGGCTGGTTTTATATCAGCGGCCCAGAAGTACCCGACTCGCCGCCCATGTTCCGCGAAGCCTACTCGTTTGTGGATGGGCTGGCCCGCGTGCGCCTGCCCGACGGCTACACGTTCATCACCCCCGACTACCTCACCGACCCAGCCAGTGGCACAAAGCCTTTTGGGCGCTACAAGCTGGCTGCTGACTTCGTCGATGGCAAAGCCCGCGTGACGCAAAACGGCCGCAGCTTCCTGATTAACAAGGACGGAGAGGAGGTCAAATAAACCAGTGTGCCGCAGTTAGGGCTCAATTGCCAAACTAAGCTCGGCGGTGCGCGTACGTTCAGGGTGAGTGGCTGGCGGGGCTTCATCGAATCCTCAGCGCCGGCCCGTAGCATTGGCTTCATCTTTCCCTTAACTCCCGAACGTTTCCGCATGGCTACTCCCGACCCCCGGCGTCTCGCCAATCAAATTGCCCTCGTCACGGGGGCCAGCTCCGGCATCGGCGTGGCCGTGGCCGTGGCGCTGGCGGCCCACGGCGCTTCCGTGGTGGTAAACTACGGCCACGACGAGGAAGGCGCCAACGCCACCGTGGCCACCATTGAAGCGGCCGGCGGCACGGCCCTGGCCATCAAGGCCGATGTGAGCAAGGAAGACGAGGTGCAGGCTATGTTTAAACAGACCATTGAGCGGTTTGGTACCGTTCACATCGTGGTGGCCAATGCCGGCTTGCAGGTCGACTCACCTTTAATCGACATGACCCTGGCCCAGTGGCAGAAGGTGATTGACGTGAACCTGACCGGCCAGTTCCTCTGCCTGCGTGAGGGTGCCCGCGAGTTCATCCGGCGCGGCGAGCAGCCCGATATTTCCCGGGCCACGGGCAAACTCATCTGCATGAGCTCGGTGCACGAAGTCATTCCGTGGGCCGGCCACGTCAACTACGCGGCCAGCAAAGGCGGCATCATGCAACTGATGAAAAGCACGGCCCAGGAGCTGGCGCCGCACAAAATTCGCGTCAACAGCATTGCCCCGGGCGCCATTGCCACGCCCATCAACCTTTCGGCCCGCGACACGCCCGAGGAGGAAAAGGCCCTGCTTACCCTAATTCCATACAACCGCGTGGGCGACCCGGCCGATATCGGTAACCTGGCCGCCTGGCTCGTTTCGGACGAAGCCGACTACATCACCGGCCAAACCATTTTTATGGACGGCGGCATGACTCTCTATCCCGGCTTCGCCGACAATGGCTGAGGCGATTGAGTTGTTTGTCTATCTAAAAAAGAACGTCATGCTGCGCTTGCCGAAGCATCTCTACCGCTGAAGTAATTATCTACTTGCGCGGTAGAGATGCTTTGGCAAGCGCAGCATGACGTTCGTACTTAATCCGAAACCTGATAAGGAATGACCCCCGAACACCAACGACTCCAGGAAGACCGAGCCGGTGACAAATCCTGGCGCAAATTCGGCCCTTACGTGGCGGAGCGCCAGTGGGGCACGGTGCGCGAAGACTACTCGGCCAATGGCGACGCCTGGAACTTCACCACCCACGACCAGGCCCGCAGCCGCGCCTACCGCTGGGGCGAGGAAGCCCTGGCCGGCTTCTGCGACGACCAGCAGCTGCTCTGCTTCGGCCTGGGTCTCTGGAACGGGCAGGACCCCATCCTCAAGGAGCGGCTCTTTGGGCTGAGTGGCACCGAGGGCAACCACGGCGAGGACGTGAAAGAGGTGTACTACTACCTCGACGCCACGCCCACGCACTCCTACCAGCGGATGCTGTACAAGTATCCGCAGCACGCTTTTCCCTACGAGTGGCTGGTGAAGGAAAATGCCCGCCGCGACCGCATGAAGCCCGAATTTGAGTTGATGGAAACGGCCATCTTCCACGAAAACCGTTACTTCGACGTGTTCGTGGAATTCGCCAAAGCCGATTCCGAAGACATTCTTATTCAGCTCACCATCGTCAACCGCGGGCCCGACGATACCACGCTGCACCTGCTGCCGCAGCTTTGGTTTCGCAACACCTGGGCCTGGGGCAACAACGATTACCGGCCGGCGCTATCAGCCACAGGCGAGGGCCACATCCGCGCCGAACACCAGGATTTGGGGCTGCTCACGCTGTATTGCGACGAAGCCCTGCCAGGTACAAAGCCCTCGCTGCTCTTCTGCGAGAATGCCACCAACAACAGCCGCCTGTACGACGCGCCTTCGGATGAGCAGTTCTTCAAGGACGGTATCAACGACTACCTTGTGCAGGGCCAGGCCGGCACCGTAAACCCGGCTCAAACCGGCACCAAGGCCGCCGCGCACTACGAGTTGGCCATTGGGCCCGGCGCCACCCGCGTGGTGCGCCTGCGCCTGGCCGCGCCGGGTTTGGCCACTCCGTTCGCTGATTTCGACCCGACGCTGAAGCTGCGCCAGGTCGAGGCCGACCAGTTTTACCACGTGTTGCAGGCCGGGCTCACGGACCCCGACGCCCGCAACGTGCAGCGCCAGGCTTTTGCCGGCATGCTCTGGTGCAAGCAGTTCTACTACTACGACGTGCCGCAGTGGCTGGCCGGCGACCCGGCCCTGCCGGCCCCGCCGCCCGAGCGCCTCGGCGGCCGCAACGGCACCGGCTGGCACCACCTCAACAATGCCCACATCATCTCGATGCCCGACACCTGGGAATACCCCTGGTACGCGGCCTGGGACCTGGCCTTCCACTGCCTGCCGCTGGCCCGACTCGACCCAGAATTTGCCAAGGAGCAGCTCCTGCTGCTGTGCCGCGACTGGTACATGCACCCCAACGGCCAGCTGCCGGCCTACGAGTGGAAGCTGAGCGACGTGAACCCGCCCGTGCACGCCTACGCCACCTGGCGCGTGTTCAAGATGGACCAGAAGGCCCGGGGCGACGCCGGCGACATTGCCTATCTGGAAACCATCTTCCACCGCCTGCTCCTCAATTTCACCTGGTGGGTGAACCGCAAGGACCGCGACGGCCGCAACATTTTTGAAGGCGGTTTCCTCGGGCTCGACAACATCGGCGTGTTCGACCGCTCGGCGCCGCTGCCCTTCGGCGGCTACCTCGAGCAGGCCGATGGCACCGCCTGGGTCGCCATGTACGCGCTGAACATGATGCGCATTGCGCTGGAGCTCTGCAAAACCAACCCGGTGTACCAGGACCTGGCCAGCAAGTTCTTCGAGCATTTCCTGTACATCGCCGAGGCCATGACCAACGTGGCCAACGAGCACATGGACCTTTGGGACGACGAGGACGAGTTTTACTACGACGCCCTGAACACGCCCGACCGCGGCCACGAGCTGCTGAAAGTGCGCAGCATGGTGGGCCTCATTCCGCTGTTTGCCGTGGAGGTGATTGACGAAGACACGCTGGCCAACGCCCCGCAGTTTCTGGCCCGCATGAACTGGTTTCTGTCCAACCGCCCAAAGCTGGCGGCACTGGTGTCGCGCTGGCAAGAGCCCGGCAAGGGCGCCCGCCACCTGCTCTCGCTGCTGCGCGGCCACCGCGTGAAACGCCTGCTAGCGCGCATGCTGGACGAGGCCGAATTCCTGTCGCCCTACGGCATCCGCAGCCTTTCGCGCTATCACTTGGCTCACCCGTTCGTGTTCCGGGGCACCGAAACCAAGTTCACTGTCAACTACGAGCCGGCCGAGTCGCAAACCGACGTTTTCGGTGGCAACAGCAACTGGCGCGGCCCCGTGTGGCTACCCATGAACTTCCTGCTTATCGAGTCGCTGCAGCGTTTTCATCACTACTACGGCGACGATTTCAAGGTGGAGTATCCCACCGGCTCCGGCCAGCTGCACACGCTACTGGAAGTTGCCGATGCTCTCACCCAGCGGCTGACTCAACTCTTCTTGCGCGACCCCGAAACCGGCCGTCGTGCCTGCTTCGGCGACGACAAGCAGCTGCAAAACGACCCCAACTTCCGCGACCACCTCTGGTTCCACGAGTATTTCCACGGCGACAACGGCCACGGCCTCGGCGCCAGCCACCAAACCGGCTGGACCGGGCTGATTGCCAAGCTGCTCCAGCCGCGCAGCGGGGAGTAGCACATGCTTTAGCTTGTGCCCGTCATGCAGAGCGCAGCGAAGCATCTCGCGTGCAGTAGTAACTCAATCGATTGGATTACTACTGCACGCGAGATGCCTCGGCTGCGCTCGGCATGACGTTTTTTTATCCGCTTCTGTTAATAAATTCACCGATTATGTCCCTCCCACTTCCCTGGCTTGACGCTACCACCCCAATCCGCGACGGCATGGTGCACTGGCCCGATAATGCGCCCGTTCACATTAAAAAGACGCTGAGCATTGCCACCGGCGCGGCCGCCAACGTCACCGAAGTGTCGATGAGTGCCCATACCGGCACTCACGTCGATGCCCCGCTGCACTTCACCGCCGACGCCGGCGACAGCACGACCATTGACCTGGCGCGCCTTATGGGCCCGGCCCGCGTCGTCGGCATCGCCGACCCGCATAGCATCAGCCTGGCCGAGGTGCAGCAGTTGGAAATTGAGCCCGGCGCGCGCCTGCTTTTTCGCACGCGCATTTCGGATAGTGAGTGGAGCACGATGCCCTTTCAGCCCGATTTTGTGGCGCTCGATGCCGACGCGGCCCGCCACTTGCGCGACCGGGGCGTGGTCTGTGTCGGGGTCGATTACCTCTCCGTGGGCAAGGCCGATACCCACCACACCCTGCTCGATGCGGGCATCTGCGTTATCGAAGGGCTGGCCCTTCAACACATTGTGCCCGGCGAGTACGAAATGCTGTGCCTGCCGCTGAAAATTGTGGACAGCGACGGTGCGCCGGCGCGGGTGCTGCTGCGGCCCCTCTAGCAACTGGTGTTTTTGTAGGGTGCGGGGCTTGTCCCCGCCCGTCGGTGAACGATTCAACTATGAGCGGTTCGCCGACGGGCGGGGGCAAGCCCCGCACCCTACTTATTTATAACCGGTGGAGTGTGGAGGCGGGAGGATGTACATAATTTTGGCATTGGCTAATTATTTCGTTGTTTTTTAGCGGATGCCGGGAGGCCAGTATTGGCTGGGCCGGGCTGGCGGTAGGGTTCATCCCGGCGGTGAGCAGTTGTGTAGTAAGCGTATGAGGAGGGGAGTGAGGTAGGCATAAAAGGCCTTTTTCAAACGTTTGTGGCCATCTTTTGACTAACATTTTTTTCACCTTTGGGCCGTTGCTCCGTGGCTTGTTCCGGATTACGCAGGTTCATCGGCCGGTGAATGGTGCGCAGTCGGGGAGGAGTGGAGGGGCGACGCGCTGACCAACCTCATCCTAACCCCACCCATGAAAATAAACCTTACTCCTCCGGCTTTCCGGTGGCAAAACCGCCTGGCCGCGCTGCTCAGTTTCGGCCTGCTTTTTACCCTGCTGCCTTCCCGCACTTGGGCCCAGTGCAACCAGCTCGTCTGGGGCGATGAGTTCAATACAGCCGCCCTCGATACAACCAAGTGGAAAGTCATTGTGGGCGACGGCTGCCCCACGCTTTGCGGCTTCGGCAATGCCGAGCTGCAGAACTACCGCGCCCAGAACCTGGTGGTGGGCGGGGGCAACCTCGCCATCAATACCCGGCTCGAAACCACCACGGCGCCCAGCGGCAATACCTACCAGTACAGCTCGGGCAAAATCGAATCAAAGGTTGCTGGACTGGGCAAGCTCCAGACCTTCAAATACGGGCGCATCGAGGCGCGTATGCAGCTGCCTTCGGCCGGCGGCATCTGGCCGGCGTTCTGGATGCTGGCCGACCCCAGCAACTGGCCCTACACCGGCGAAATCGACATCATGGAGGCCAAGCACAAGAACCCGACTTCGATGTCGGGCACGGCCATCGGCAACGCGGGCGGCGGCAACCCCTACTTTGCCAGCCGCACCTATTCAGCGGGAGTCGATTTGTCGACCGGCTTCCACGTCTACGCCCTCGAGTGGGGCCCCGACGTGCTGCGCTTCTACGTGGACGGCAACCTCTACAACACCGTGACGCCCCAGACGGCCGCCGGCGCCTTCCCCTTCAACGACAACCAGTTTTACCTGATTCTCAATGCGGCCGTGGGCGGCCCAGGCTCGGGCTACACCGGCTACATACAGCCCACGCCCGGCGACTATCCTACCCAAACATTGGTAGACTACGTGCGGGTTTACAAGGGCACGTACAACTATGCCGTCATCGGTGATGAGGCCGTGTACCAGAACGAGCAGTACAAGAACTACCGCATCGATGCCATTGCCGGGGCCACGTATGCGTGGTCGGTACCGGCCGGGGCCACCATCGTTTCGGGGCAGGGCACCAACTCTATTTCGGTGAACTACGGCACCACTGCCGGCACTGTGGCCGTGACTGTTACCACCTCCGGCTGCACCACCAACGTGTATACCAAAGCCGTGACCATGAGCCTGGCACTGACGCTGGAGAAGGTGTACGAGGATTTCCAGGCCAACCGCTTTCTGACTTACGGAACCCGCACCGGTACCCTCACGCAGGCCGTGGCCAACCCTGGCTCCGCCGCACCCAATGCCTCGACGGCGGTAGGAAAGTATGTTCGCAACCCGTCTGAAACCTACGACGTGCTATACGTGCAGGGCCTTACCATTGGCAACGCCAATGACTTCGCGCAGAGCCGGAAGAAGGTGTACGTCGACGTGTACTCGACCGCGCCGGTGGGCAGCCGCGTCACCATGCAGTTCGAGAACGGTACCGTCACGACTGCGACCAATTTCCCGATGGGTCGGCACAGTTCCTACAAGGCCTTTACCACCCGTCAGAACGCCTGGGAAACGTTGGAATTCAACTACGAACAAACCATTGACGCGGGCACCAACATCTTTGCCATCAACAACGTGGCCTTCCTGTTTGAGCCCGGCCTGAACACCGCTAATACCTTCTACTTCGACAACGTGCGGGTGTATGCCCAGCCCGTGCCGCCGGTGGTCGCCACCGACATCATCGAAAACTACGACGGTACTAGCCGCATCAGCTACGATGCGGCCGTCACCAACGGTACCTACACGGCTGGCGTGGCCAACCCATCGGCTACGGGCGTGAACACCTCGGCCCGCGCCGCCAAGTACGTGCGCAACAGCACCCAAACCTACGACGTGCTGTTTTTCAATGCCGGCCCTCCCGGCACCGTCATCACCGATGCTGGCAAGTTCAAGGACCAGACTTACCAGCTGCAACTCGACCTGTTTACCGACGCGCCAGTGGGCAGCACGGTACGCATTACGCTGCAAAACAAGGTAGCCGCGGCGCCTACGGGCAGCTACCCCGCCGGCCGCAACAGCACCTACCTGGCCGTAACCACCAAGCAAAACGCCTGGGAAACCATTACGCTCAGCTTCGACACCGCGCCTGATGCCGGTACCTCCAACCTGGCCATCGACCAGCTGGCCGTGCTCTTCAATGGCAACACCAACACCGGCAATACCTATTACCTCGACAACCTGAAAGTGGTGAAGCACGTGGCCGACCCCACCTACACCGCCGGGACGCTGTTTGAGGACTACGAGGCCACGCACAACGTGAGCTATGTGACTGCCAACGGCACCTACCTCGCCACCCAGAACAACCCCTCGGCCACCGGCGTCAACACTTCGGCCCGCGTGGCCAAGTACACCCGCAACTCGGCTTCGACCTACGACGCGCTGACCCTGGCCACCGCCGCTGTGAAAGACGGCAGCCTGTATAAGTCGGGCGACAAAGTATTCGCGATGGAAGTGTACACCGCTGCGCCGGTCGGTACGGTGATTTCGTGGCAGCTGGAAAGCAGCGCGGCCTCGCAGCCAGGCAACTACCCGGCCGGCCGCCACAGCATCTACCAGGCCGTGGTGAAGCAGTCCAACGCCTGGCAAACCCTCACGTTCACCTACGCCAGCACCCCCGACGGCAGCACCACCGATGTCAGCGTCGACCGCCTCGTGTTCCTGTTCGCGCCGAACTCCAGTACCGGCGACGTGTACTATTTCGACAACCTGCGCAGCCTCAATAAAGTGGGCACTGCGCCGACCAACGTGGCCCCCACCGTCAGCCTGACTTCGCCTGCCAATGGCGCTACGTTTACCGCTCCGGCTAGTGTCACCATCAACGCCAACGCGGCCGACTCGGATGGCACGGTGTCGAAAGTTGATTTCTACAATGGCACCACGCTGCTCAACTCCGACACCAGCAGCCCCTACAGCTACACTTGGACGGGCATAGCTGCTGGAAGCTATTCCATCACGGCTAAAGCCACCGACAACGGCGGGGCCGTGACCACCTCTGCTGCTGTCAGCATTACGGTAAATGCTGCCCCAGCCGGCCAGCCGATTCCCGGCACCATTCAGGCCGAGAGCTTCTCCGCCATGCTCGGCATTCAAACCGAAACCACCACCGATACTGGCGGTGGCCTGAATGTAGGCTATATCGACGCCGGCGATTACATGGATTACGCCGTGAACGTGGCCACGGCCGGCACCTACACCGTGGGCTTCCGCGTGGCTAGCCTCTCGGGCGGCGGGCAGGCGCAGCTGCGCAACAGCGCCGGCACCACCCTGGGCAGCATTGCCATCGGGGCCACCAACAACTGGCAGGCCTGGACCACCATCAGCACCACCGTGACGCTGCCGGCCGGGGCGCAGACACTGCGCGTATACGCCGCCGCCGGGGGCTGGAATCTGAACTGGATGTCGTTCACGGCGGCGTCCAGCAACACGCCGCCCACTGTCAGCCTGACTTCGCCGGCTAATGGCGCCAGCTTCGCGGCCCCGGCCAGCATTACCATCAGTGCCAACGCGGCCGATGCTAACGGCACCGTAAGCTCGGTGGCATTTTATAACGGCACGATTTTGCTAAACACCGACACCAGTGCGCCATACAGCTACACTTGGACCGGCGTAGGCGCTGGCACCTACACCATCACGGCCAAAGCCACCGATAACACCAGCGCGGTCACTACTTCAGCGGCTGCGAGCGTGACCGTCAGCAGTGCCCTGGCTGGTACCTACTGTGCCACCACTGCCGACTTCAGCTACGGCGCGGTGAGCAGCGGCGGTAATGTCACCTTCACATTCCATCCGCTCGGCGCCACCGCAGGAGGGAACTTGGCCATTCTTTACCTGCGCAACGGCACTTCCGGCGGTTACCCTGGCTACTCAATGACCAAGAACGCAGCTGGGGATTTCACCTACACGCTGCCCCTGGCCACCGGCACGCTTACCAACCTGTACTTCACCTATCAGGTAGGCGCTGGCGGCCCCGAGCGCAACAACTCGGCCACGCCGTTCACTTACACAGCGGGTCAGTCCTGCACCCAGGCTCGTACTTTGGCAACTACTCCAGCCGTCGGTACGGTAGCCGGCGCTATTTACCCGAACCCGGTCAGCAATCAGCTTACGGTTGAACTGCGTGGTAATGCCGCACACACCCTTACGTTGCGCGATTTGCGCGGCGCCCTGGTGCGCGAAATCACGGCTGAAGCTGGTCGCACCAGCACCAGCTTCGACCTGAGCAAGCTGGCGGGCGGTGTGTACTTACTCACCATTAGCAGCGCCGATGGTGCGGAAGTTCGGAAAATCATGAAAGAATAACACTCCGGAAAAACGCCCTGCTGAGCGCTGTTGAAGCACCCGAGCCGCTGGGGAAATTCATTCGCTGTAACGAGGCGGTGAGTAGCTTTAATCAACTCAGCAGAATGTCTTTAAATTTTTACATCTGCTGGAAACCAGCCGCCCAATGCTTAGGCGGTAAAGTAAAATCAGCCGCTGGCTCCTGTCATTTTGGATAGGGGTCAGCGGCTGATTTGTTTGGGCCGATTCAGGAAAAACAATAAATTTATGTTTCGGCTATTGTGCGAGTTCGTGCAAAACCCTTAGCTTGCACCCCGCTTAACATTAAGATAACATGGAAGTCCAAACCTTGAAATATCCCGCCATCCAGAACTACGTGGGTGGAAAGTCCACAAACGATTCCGGAACGGCCACAATGGACGTGTTCAGCCCGCTTTCCGGGCAGCTGATTTCTACCCTGCCCCTGAGCAAAGCCGCTGACCTCGACGCCGCCGTGCAAGCTGCTAAAGCCGCCTTCCCCACGTGGTCGGCCACGCCCATCAAGGAAAGAGTCCAAATTTTTTATCGCTACAAAACCCTCCTCGAGCGCGACATGAAAGCCCTCGCCGACCTTGTGCGCGAGGAGAACGGCAAGACCTACGACGAGGCCCGTGCCGAAGTCGAAAAAGCCATCGAGCTGACCGAGTTTGCCTGCTCCATGCCGCAGCTCATCCAGGGCGAATTTCTCGAAGTGAGCAAGGGCGTAGAAGCCCGCGCCGAGCGCAAGCCGCTGGGCGTGGTGGCCAGCATCGCCCCGTTCAACTTCCCCAACATGGTGCCCCACTGGACCATCCCGAACGCCCTGGTGCTCGGTAACACCATGATTCTGAAGCCCTCGGAGCAGGTGCCGCTGAGCGCCGTAAAAATCGCCGAGCTGCTGAAAGAAGCCGGCCTGCCCGACGGCGTGCTGAACGTGGTGAACGGCGACCGCGAAATCGTGGAAGCCATCTGCGACCATCCCGATATCCAGGCGGTATCGTTCGTGGGCTCCACCGCCATTGCTAAAGTCGTGTACATCCGCGCCACCAGCAACCTGAAGCGTTGCGTAGCCCTCGGCGGGGCCAAAAACCACCTGATGGTGCTGCCCGATGCTCACCCCGAAATGACGGCCTCGAATGTGGCCGCCAGCATGTCGGGCTGCGCGGGCCAGCGCTGCATGGCCGGCTCCACAATGGTGGGAGTGGGCGCCGTTGACGACATCGTGGCCAAAATCGTGGAAGAGGCGAAGAAGATTGTCGTGGGTCAGAACCTCGGCTCCGTCATCAGCAAAGAAGCCAAAGAGCGCATCGAAAAGCACATTGCCGAAGCCGAAGCCGCCGGCGCGAAAGTCCTGCTCGACGGCCGCAACGCCGTAGTGCCCGGCTCCGAAGACGGCTACTATGTAGGTGCCACGGTAATCGACTACGTAACGCCCGACATGCGCATTGCCAAAGAAGAAGTATTCGGCCCGGTGCTCGCCATCATGCGCACCAACACCCTTGACGAGGCCATTGCCATCGAAAACGCCAACCCCTACGGCAACGCGGCGGCCGTTTTCACCAGCAGCGGCAGCAGCGCCCGCTACGTGATGGACCACGCCAACGCTGGCATGATTGGCGTGAACATCGGCGTGCCCGTGCCCCGCGAGCCCTTCTCCTTCGGCGGCTGGAATGACTCGAAATTCGGCGCCTGCGACATCACCGGCAAAAGCTCCATCGAGTTCTGGACGCAGTTGAAAAAGACCACGACCAAATGGAACCCCGAGTCGCGGGTGAACTGGATGAGCTAGGGTTAGCTCTGTGAAAAGTCTGTCATCCTGAGCTTGCGAAGGACCTGAGGACAATAGAATAGCTTGCAGTAAATTATTAAAGAGCGAACATCGCGGACGTGACAAGGTCCTTCGCTGCGCTCAGGATGACAGACGGCATTTTTGCCACCCTCTTAATGGAAACCACCTACGACCTCGATAAAGACCAAATCCTGCATGACAACCTCGACCACACCCTCTTCTCGTGGTCGAAGCAAACGGGCCTGAACCCCATCAACGCCGAGCGCGCCGAAGGCGTGTACGTGTACGACCGCGACGGCAAGCGCTACATTGACTTCTCGGCCCAGCTGATGAACGTGAACATCGGCCACGGCGACCAGCGCGTGACCCAAGCCGTAGCTGCCCAGATGCGCGAGCTCAGCTACGTGTACCCCGGCATGATTACCAAGGCCCGCGGCGACCTCGGTAAGAAACTGGCCGAAATCACTGCGCCCAACCTTACCAAGGCTTTTTTTACACTGGGTGGGGCTGAGGCCATCGAAAACGCCATTAAGCTGGCGCGGGTGTACACCGGCCGCCACAAGATTGTGTCGCTGTACCAGTCGTTTCATGGCGCCAGCTACGGCGCGATGAGTGTGGGCGGCGACCCCCGCAAGTTTGCCGTGGACAGCCAGGCCATGCCCAGCACCATTCACGTCGAAAACCCGTTTTTCTACCGTTGCCCCTGGCACAGCACCACGCCCGAGCAATGCGCCCAGCGCGCCGCTGAGGCCATGGAGCGCATCATCGGCTACGAGAACCCAGGCAGCGTGGCCGCCATCGTGCTCGAAGGCGAATCGGGCACTTCCGGCTGCATCAAGTACCCGCCCACGTACTGGACACGCATCCGCGAAATCTGCGACAAGTACGGCATCCTGCTCATCGCCGATGAGGTGATGTCGGGCTTCGGCCGCACCGGCAAGTGGTTCGGCTCCGACCATCACAATGTCAAAATCGACATCATGTGCATGGCCAAAGGCATCACCGCTGGCTACCTGCCTTTGGGGGCGGTAATGGTGGATGAGAAAATCGCCAAAAGCTTCGACGACAAACCCCTGCCGCTGGGCCTGACCTACTCGGCGCATCCTGTATCATGCGCCGCTGCCGTGGCCGTGCTCGACATTTACGAGACCGACAACCTGCTCGAAAACACTGTGGAGATGGGCAAGTATATGGACGAGCAAGTGGCTCAGCTCATGCGCCACCACCCCAGCATCGGCGACTGGCGCAACACCGGTCTCTTCGGGTGCATCGAGCTGGTGAAAAACCGCGCCACCAAAGAGCCCATGGCCCCTTGGAACGCCACGCCTGCCCAGATGGACATTATGAACCAGGTAGCTGCCAAAATCCGCGACCTAGGCATGTACACCTTCGTGCGCTGGAACTACATTTTCATCTGCCCCCCGCTCACGATTAACAAGGAGGAGATTGACGAAGGCTTGGCCATCATTTCCGAGGCTATTAGCATTGCGGATAAGTACGTGCACTAACGCTCGTCCACATCAACCTCACCCCCTCTCCAAAAAAGAGGGGTACCGGAAGTACTTTCTAACAGTCGTATTCAAAAACCGAGCTTGTCCGGTGCCCCCTCTTTTTTGGAAAGGGGGTCAGGGGGTGAGGTTATCCAGAACATGTCCATCCTTCTCAAAAACGGCCGCGTCGTCACCGCCGACTCGGATTCCGTCTGCGATATCCTGATTGAAGGCGAAACCATCGTTTCCATCGGCCGCAATCTGTCGGCCGATGGTGCGGAGGTAATTGACTGCACCGGCAAATTGATTATGCCCGGCGGCATCGACCCACATGTGCATTTGGAGATGCCCTTCATGGGCACCTTCAGCTCCGATACCTACGAAACGGGCACCCGCGCCGCGCTACATGGCGGCACCACCACCGTTATCGACTTCGTCCTGCAAAAGCAGGGCAGTTCGCTGCGTTCGGCTTTTGAGGAATGGAGTGGCCGCGCCACCGGCAACGCCGTGGGCGACTACAGCTTCCACATGGCCGTCACGGATTTCAACCCCAGCACCAAGGAGGAAATTAAGGACATGATTGCCGAAGGCATTACGTCCTTCAAAACCTTTATGGCCTACAAAGGCGCGCTCATGATTGACGATGCGCAGATGGTGGGCCTGATGCAGGAGGTGAAAAAGCACGGCGGCCTCGTAACGGCCCACGCCACCAACGGCGACATGATTGACACCCTCATCGCCCAGCACCGGGCGCAGGGCAAGCTCACGCCGCTCTACCACTACCTCTCACAGCCCGAAGTAACCGAATCCGAAGCTTCGGGCCGTTTCGCCGACATCGCCAACTACACTGGCGTGAATGCCTACATCGTGCACCTCACCTGCGAGGGCGCCCTCAACCAGGTGCGCCGCGCCACCGAGCGCAACCAGCGCGTGCTCGTCGAAACCTGCATTCAGTACTTGGTGCTCGATGCGCGGTTGTACGAGGACGAAACCAACGGCGCGAAAGTGGTGATGTCGCCGCCGTTGCGCGAGAAGAAAGACCAAGCCACGCTGTGGGCCGGTCTGAACCAAGGCCTCGTGAACGTAGTCGGTACCGACCATTGCCCCTTCCTGTGGGAGCAGAAGCTGATGGGGAAGGACGACTTCTCGAAGATTCCCAACGGACATCCGGCCGTGGAGCACCGCATGGAATTGCTGTTTTCGGAAGGCGTAAACAAAGGCAAAATCACGCTTCAGAAATTCGTGGAAGTAACGTCGACTAACGCCGCCAAAATCTTTGGCATGTTTCCGCGCAAAGGCACCATCAGCATCGGTGCCGACGCCGATTTGGTTATTCTCGACCCAAATAAAAAGCATTCTATTTCGGCCGAGTCTCACCACATGAATGTCGACTACTCTGCCTACGAAGGCTGGGAATTGACTGGTAAAATTGACACGGTGCTACTGCGCGGCCAAGTAGCAGTCGACGCTGGTGAAACCAAAGTCGAGAAAGGCTACGGGCAGTTTATTAAGCGCGGCAAAACCAATATCTAAGACAAGCAAAGTAGCGCGTCATTCCGAGCGAAGCCGAGGAATCTCGCGTGTAGTAGTAAACCAATTGTAGCAACGTCAATGATTAGCGGAAGCACGCGAGATTCTTCGGCTTTATTCGGACTGACAGCTAACTCAATATTCAGAATTTAAAACTCAACCCCACCTAACTACAATGCCCAGAATTATTAAATCCGGCCTCATTCAGATGAGCCTGCCAATGACCGAAGGCGAAGGCACGATTGCCGAAATCATGCAGGCCATGGAAGCCAAGCACATTCCGCTGATTGAAGAAGCCGGCCGCCAGGGCGTACAGATTCTTTGCCTGCAGGAAATCTTCAACACCCCGTATTTCTGCCCCGGCCAAGACAAAGCCTGGTACGCCTCGGCCGAATCGGTGCCCGGCCCGACAACCGACCGCATGGCCGAGTACGCCAAGAAATACAACATGGTCATCATCGTGCCCGTGTACGAACGGGAGTCGGCCGGCTTTCTCTACAACACGGCGGCCGTGATTGATGCCGACGGCACCTACCTCGGCAAGTACCGCAAAAACCACATCCCGCACACCACCGGCTTCTGGGAGAAATTCTTCTTCAAGCCCGGCAACATGGGCTACCCCGTGTTCCAGACCAAGTACGCCAAAGTGGGCGTGTACATCTGCTACGACCGCCACTTCCCCGACGGCGCCCGCGTGCTGGGCCTGAACGGCGCCGAAATCGTGTACAACCCCTCCGCTACCGTGGCTGGCCTCTCGCAGTACCTCTGGAAGCTGGAGCAGCCCGCGCATGCCGCCGCCAACGGTTACTTCATGGGCTGCATCAACCGCGTGGGCGAGGAGAAGCCCTGGAACCTGGGCCGCTTTTACGGCACCTCGTACTTCGTGGACCCTCGCGGCCAAATTATCGCGCAGGCCGATGAATACAAGGACGAATTGCTGATTGCTGAGTTCGACCTCGACATGATTGAGGAAGTGCGCAACACCTGGCAGTTCTTCCGCGACCGTCGCCCCGAAACCTACGAGAAACTGGTAGAGTTGTAGGCCCTTCGCTGACGTCTGAACGGTCATGCTGAGCGCAGTCGAAGCATCTCTGCCGCTTCGTTGCAATTAATGATAATTGGTTGCGCGGTAGAGATGCTTCGACAAGCTCAGCATGACCGTTCTTTATTCTCAAATAATCCGAATCAATCCGCCCCAATGGCCGAATTTTCTACACCTACTACCGAGCAGCAATTCGCGGAAAACTTCGCGCAGCTGAAGCCGGTGATGAACCGCACCGAGGCGCTTTACGAAAGCTCCCGCTGCCTATTTTGCTTCGATGCGCCGTGTATAAAGGCGTGCCCGTCGGGGATTGATATTCCGCAGTTTATTCGCCAGATAAATTCGGGCAACGACACCGGCGCAGCGCGTACTATTTACGAGGCCAACTACTTCGGCAACGCTTGCGGAAAAGTATGCCCCACAGAAGTGCTGTGCGAAGGTGCCTGTGTATATAACCTGCAGGAAGTGAAGCCAATTGAAATTGGCCGTCTGCAAAGCTTCGCCACCACCAAGGTGATTAAGAGCGGCGAAAAGCTGTTCGGTCCTGGGGCGGACAACGGGAAGAAAGTGGCCGTGATTGGCGCGGGGCCGGCCGGTATTTCAGCTGCCTGCGAGTTGCGGGCGCTAGGTTACAGCGTTGATGTTTTTGAAGCCAAAGCGCAGCCCTCGGGCCTGACGGTATACGGCGTTGCGCCGTACAAAATCACCAACGAAGAAACGTTGGCTGAAATGGCCTATTTGCAATCGCAATTCGGATATAACACGCATTTTAATTCGGCTATTTCTTCGCGCGAAGAATTGGCGAAACTGGAAGAGAAATACGACGCTATTTTCCTCGGAATTGGACTTGGTAAGACCAATGAGTTGGGTCTGCCGGGTGAGGATAAAGTCAATTGCACTGGTGCGGTAGAATTTATTGCCGAATTACGCCAGCATCATCATCAGGTAGCTGTGGGCCGCAAGGTAATTGTGCTGGGTGGCGGCAACACCGCCATGGATGCTGCCTCTGAGTCGTCGCGCCTCGGAGCCGACACCGTTATTCTGGCTTACCGCCGCGCCAAGGAGGAAATGGGCGCTTACGAGTTCGAATACGACTTGGCCAAAGGGGTAGGAGTGAAGGGGCTTTTCAACGTGGCGCCGGTAGAAATTACCGGTAACGGCTACGTGGCAGGCGTGAAATTTATCCGCACCGAAACCAAGGATGGCAAGGTGCAGGAAATTGCCGGTTCTGAATTTGTGGAAGACTGCGACATGGTGATTAAAGCCACCGGCCAAGCCAAGCAAACGGAATTCCTAAGCTTGATTCCAGGCCTGAAGCTGGACGGCAAAGGCCGCATCATCGCCAATGCCCACACCGGCCAAACGTCGAACCCGAAATACTTCGCCTCCGGCGATGCGTGGAACGGGGGGGCGGAAGTAGTAAATGCCGCCGCTGAAGCCAAGCTGACGGCTCGTGGTATCCACGCTTATCTGAGCAAGTAGCGCGGACTTTCAGTCCGCGAGTTGAGCCAACCTTCATTTCGTATTCAATCGCGGACTAAAAGTCCGCGCTACATTATGCCTGATTTATCCATCAATTTCGCCGGCATTAAATCGCCGAATCCCTTCTGGCTGGCTTCGGCCCCGCCCACCAATTCCGGCTACCAAATCATGAAGGCGTTCGACGCCGGCTGGGGTGGTGCGGTGTGGAAAACCCTGGGTGTGCCCGTGGTCAATGTATCGAGCCGCTACGGCGGCGTAAACTACCGCGACAAGCGCCTCATCGGCTTCAACAACATCGAGCTGATTTCGGACCGCCCGCTCTCGCACAACCTGCGCGAGATTGAGGAAGTGAAAAAGCGCTTCCCCAACCACGCCGTCATCGCCTCGCTGATGGTGCAGAGCCGGCAGGAGTGGCACGACATTGTGCGCCAATGCCAGGACGCGGGAGCCGACGGGTTCGAGCTGAATTTCGGCTGCCCGCATGGCATGTGCGAGCGCGGCATGGGCTCGGCCGTAGGCCAGGAGCCCAAGGTGCTGCAAACCATCGTGGAGTGGGTGATGGAAGTGGCTACCAAGCCCGTCATCGTGAAGCTCACCCCGAACATCTCCGACATCACCGAGCCTGCCATGGCGGCCCGGCGCGGCGGCGCCGATGCCATCTCGCTCATCAACACGATTCAGAGTATCGTAGGCGTTGATTTGGACCACTTTGCGCCATACCCGATTGTGGACGGCAAGGGTACGAATGGCGGCTACTGCGGCCCGGCCGTGAAGCCCATTGCCCTGAACATGGTGAAAAACTGCGCCCAGCACCCCGATGTTAAGTTGCCCATTTCGGGCATTGGCGGTATCGAGAACTGGCGCGACGCGGTCGAGCACATCCTGCTGGGTGCGAGCTCGGTGCAGGTATGCACGGCAGTAATGCACTTCGGCTTCGGCATCATCCGCGAAATGACTTCGGGTTTGGAGCAGTACATGGTCGAAAAGGGCTTCAATACCATTTACGACATGGTGGGTAAGGCTTTGCCCAACGTGCTGCACTGGGAAGACCTGAACATGAAGTATAAGGTTACAGCCAACATCGACGAGGACAAGTGCATCGGCTGCCAGCTGTGCTACACGGCCTGCGAGGATGGCGCCCACCAAGCCATTAAGCTGAACGCCGGCACTCGCGTGCCCGAAATCATCGAGGAAAACTGCGTGGGTTGCAACCTATGCTCGCTGGTGTGCCCCGTGGAGCAGTGCATTACGATGGAGCGCACCGACGACGGCACCGAGCACCTCACCTGGAAGGAGCGCACCGCCGCGGGCACCGCGCCTACCGAGTTTGAGGACGAGAAAGCCGGCGGCCGTCACCACTGGGTGCCCGAGCCCAGCGCCGCCCTGGGCAAGGAGCGCCACAAAACGCTGCCTGGTAAAGCCCGCTTGTATTCGGGCGAAACTGTTGCCCCGGCCGAGGCTTAGAATTGTTCAGAGTCACTAGTTAAGGCGCTCATAACTCGGCTCTTTACCAAGCGGTAGAGGGCCGTTTCCGTTTGGTGGCAGTCGATTTACGGACAAGCGAGCGCTTTCTTTGGCAATTCATCTTAGCCAGCCCTGCCGATGCAAAAGCTTTTATCTCAATAGTTGCTTAAGCGCAAACCTGGTCTACTACATGCCATACTGCTCTTGTCGCCGTTGGCTAGCCAGGCGTAAGGTTATGCTGAAGGTGGAAGCCTGGGCTACGAGCGACTGCCTGTGCGCCTCAAAACTCCGGACAAGTCAGCCTTTCATGCCGATATGTATCGGGCCAGCGCCATCGTACCGGTGGTCCAGGGGGCCCACGGTAGCTTCAGCCTGCTGGCTGGCGCGAGTGTGGAGTTGCTACATTTTTTCCGGCTACCGGCCCGGCTACCGGCCCGGCTACCGGCCCGGCTTCGGAGTTGGGAAAGTATTTGGGCTTTCGCCTATTATCGGGTACCGGCGAAAGGCTTAGCAATGAAGCTCGGTATTAGCTACCGTGTACCAACTCGATAGCATGAGTGGCGGATAAACCACAAATCATTTTGCGTGGTTGATGATTTGCATTTTAACGATACTAACGTGAGAGTGGGTAACTGGAGGCGCGAGTATCTACGTAATTATTTTCCCGTTTTGGGAAAGCCGAAAGCCATTCGGTTCAATTTAAGCCTTGTGTTTTGCTTTTATCGTTCGCGCAGTATATATGATAAATAAGCCCTAGATAAGTGCTTTTCGGCTAATGTAGTTGAACAGAGTATCGGTATGTAAAAGAGTTGGTCCCGCATTGGGAGGCATTCAACTTGTGTTAGGTAGTATCTGCCGAAAAAGGGTAGCCGAACCATATCGTGGTGTATAATTTTGACTTTTCTTATATACCGCGTTAATTACTCTCATGCGTAAAATTTACTCTGCATTGGTAGCAGCTGCGCTGGCTCCGACTATCGCTGCTACAGCCGCTCCGGGTGCAACTCCGGTACCGCATCACGTTTCTGCAAAAGCCAAAGCCAAAACCAAAAAGCTACGCTTGGCCCCCGACCCAACGGGAACGCACATTGGTGGGGCAGTGCTCACCAATACCGGGGACCCGTTGCCTGGGGCTACAGTCTTTATCAAGGGTACGTACGTTGGTACCAGCACCAACCAGGATGGGCATTTTGACCTCAACGGCTCATTTGCAAATGGTCCGGTGGAACTGTTGGTGTCGTACGTAGGCTACGAAACGCAGTCGATTATACTGCAGAAGCCGGAGGACCAACTGAATGTGTCGTTGGTACCCAGTGCCACGATGCTGAGCGAAACCGTGGTTTCGGCCTCCCGCGTGGAGGAAAACATCATGCGTGCGCCGGTAACGATTGATAAGGTGTCGGCCAAGCAGGTCGAGCGCATCAGTACGCCGGAGGTGTTGGCGGGGCTGGGCAACTTGGCGGGTATCGACGTAAACTCGGCCTCGATGCTGTTCACCAGCGTGAGCACGCGCGGCTTTAACACGGCTAAATCGGAGCGGGTGATTCAGCTCGTCGACTACATGGATACGGCCCTGCCGTCGCTCAACCTGAGCCCCGGCAACATGGTGGGCATTCCGGAGCTCGACATGGAAAGCATCGAAATTGTGCACGGTCCGGCCTCGGCTCTTTACGGCTCGAACGCGTTGAGCGGCGTGGTGCTCTTCAACTCAAAAGATCCGTTTGTGTACGAAGGTCTGAGCGTGCGCCTGCGCGGCGGCCAACGCAGCCTGCTCGATGGGCAGTTGCGTTATGCTCACAAGATTACGGATAAGCTCGCTTTCAAAGTAAACGCCAGCTATTTCCGCGCCAACGACTGGATTGCCAATGATTTTAACGCACAAACCTCTTCGACTAATCCGACGGGCTCGCCACTGGGTTACGATGCCGTGAACCGCTACGGCGAGCTCGATGTGACTTTTGCGCCGTATCCGGGCGTCAACCCGGAGCTGTACGGTAAGCGGGTGTACATCCCCGGCTACACCGAGCGCGATTTGGTTGCCGGCGACACCACTACTCGCTCGTACCGTGTGCAGGGTGCCGTTTCTTATCTCTTCAACAGCGACCTGAAGCTGACGTTTGAAGCCAAGCGCGGGGTGGGCACCTCCACTTACCAAAACCTGAGCCGCTTCCGGATTAAAGACCTGGGCACCGACCAGTATCGCCTGGAGCTGAAAAGCTCAAAAGGCTTCATCCGGGCCTACACGACCGAAGACTTCACGGGCAGCAGCTATGAGCTTACGCAGCTGAGCACCAAAGTGCTGCAATCGAAAGTGAACCCGGCCAACGCGCAGTCGCCCACCTATGCCCAACAGTATTTTGGTACTTACAATGGGGCCTATACCTACGCCCGCCAGGTAGGCAAGCAGTCGGTCGATATGGCCCTGGCTTCGGCACAAGCCGCCGCCAATGCCACGCTGCCAGTAGCCGGCAGCGACGTGTTCAACTCCCTGCGCAACAAGATTGCCCAGGACAACAACCCCATGACCGGCGCAGGCCAGCATTTCAACTCGCGCCTGAGCGATGTAAGCGCCCAGCGCAGCTTTGTGCTCGGCAGCCCCAAAACGGGCCTTATCGTGGGCGCCGCCTACCGCCAGTATATGCTGGGTTCGGGCGGCGTGTTGTTTGACGATTTGGATGGTAAGCGCATCCCGAACTACGAGTACGGTTCTTATGCTCAGATTACCCACTCGACGCTTAACGACCACCTGAAGCTGGCCCTCGCCGGCCGGGTCGACTTTTTCAAGAACTTCAACCCGTCGTTGTCGCCGCGGGTGGCCGCCGTGTACTCGCTGGGCGGCCGCAACCAGCATAACTTCCGCGCCAGCTACGGCCAGGCCTTCCGCAGCCCTTCGCAAACCGACCAGTTCCTACACTCCGACGTAGGCTCGTTCATTCTGCTCGGCAACATTGGCAATGGCTACCAGGGCTACGGCTTCACGGATGCAAAGGGCCGCGGCTACAACCCGTACGACCCTACAATGAAGCTGGCTGACTTTGAAATTAGCATCGACAAGCTCCGCCTGGAGCGCGTGAACACCTATGAGGTAGGCTACAAAGGCGCAATTCTGCCCAATGTCTACGTCGATGCCAGCTACTTCAATAGCCGCTACAACGACTTCATTGGCGGCGTGGCCTTCATTGGCAATCTGAACGGCAGCCGGCCCAGCGAAGCAGTAGTGAAGAGTGCGATTACCACGGGTAGCGGTTTCAATACGCCGGAAGCCCGCATCATCTTCGTGTCGCAGAACAACAGCCAGGTGGTGCGTACCCAGGGCGTTACTTTCGCCCTGACGTATTACCTGAACAAAGCCCTGAACCTGACCGGAAACTATTCGCTCAACGTTCTCGACCGCAGCAACCTGCCCATCGGATTCCGCACTTACTTCAACACGCCCAAGCACAAGTACAACCTGGGTGTGAACGGTATTGTAGCCAAGAACCTGAACTACACGGTAAACTACCGCTGGATTGAAGGCCATCAGCAGGAGATGCCGTTCGCCGCCGGCGAAATCGCTACTTACCGCACCACGGACGCCTATGTGGGTTACACCATCCCCAAGCTGGCTTCGACGCTGCAAGTGGGTGGCTCGAACATCTTCAACGCAAACAACATTCAGATTATCGGTGGCCCGCAAATCGGTCGCCTGATTTACCTCGGTTTGCTGGTTAACGTGAAGTAATTCATTGATGCCCCGATAGCCAAAGCGGCCCGCGTCATTCGACGCGGGCCGCTTTTGTTTGACAGCAACTGGTTGAACCGGCAACGACTGGCTAAAAGCTTGCCGTTGGCATTGCCAGCGCGGGGCTATGCACCGTTCCGGCCCGCTCGCGCAGTGGCCGGCCGTTGCGCTGGTGCCGCCGGGCCTGAATCTCGGCTACGATGGCTAGGGCAATTTCCTCCGGCGTTTCGCTGCCCAAATCGAGACCAATGGGGCTATGGAGGCGATTTTGCAGCACGTCACTGGCTTCGGCTTCTGATAATTCCAGTTCTTCAAGCAGCCGACTGGCTTTGGCTCGAGGGCCAAGCAAGCCAATGTAGGGCGCGTCTGTGGGCAGCAAGGTTTGCAGCGCAGCCAAGTCGTAGGCGTAGTTGTGGCTAAGCAGCACGTGGTAGGCACTGGCGTCGGCAACCTGCACTTCCAACTCGCGTACCGGCACGATGCGTACTTCGGCCGCTTCCGGGAAGCGGGCGGCGTTGGCCAGGTTGGGCCGCCCATCCAGCACCGTAATGTGCCAGCCGAGGGAAGCGGCCAGGTGTACCAGCGGCTGGGCATCGTTACCGGCCCCGTATACGACGAGGCGCAGCGGTGGCGTGAGGACCTCCAGCAGTGCCCGCACGGGGCCGGCGTCGGTTTCAATGTCGAGTACCTGCGACAAACCTTGGGCCAGCGTAGCCCGGGCGGCCTCAGCCAGAGGGACGGCCAGTAGGGGAGTGCCCCGCAGAGCGCCGGTTGCGGATAGCAACACCCGCTGACCCACGGCTACTTTCAGGCCCGAGGAATCGGCTGCGAACACCGTGGCCAGCACGGCCGGCTCGGGGTGCTGGGCAAAGCTGCGGAGCAACTCTACCGGGTTGTCGGGCGCGGCAAAATCCAGCGGTTCCAGCAGGATGCGCACCACGCCCTGGCAGCCGGGGCCAAGGCCGTGGCGCGGGTCGTCCTCGTCGCGGGTGTCGTAGGTGACCAAGGCGGGCTGGCTCCGAAAAATGGACTGGCGGGCCCGCTGGCGAGCATCGCCCTCCAGGCAGCCCCCGCTGATGGCGCCGGTCAGCTCCCCGTCTTCGGTCACGAGCATGCGGGCCCCGGGGCGGCGGTAGGCCGAGCCCAGCACCTCGACCACCGTGGCCAGGGCGCAAGGGCGGGCTTCGGCGCGGTGACGGTCGTAGGCGAGGAGTAGGCGTTGCAGTTCAGTCATTGGGTGGTAGTTTGCTCGCGGAATACGCCCGGTAACGAGGCGGGGTTCTGTAAACTACAGGCCGGGGGGCGTGGTTTAGAGTTGGCAACGCCCCCGGTATATGTGGAACTTGAGAGGTCACCGATTGGCAGGGACATTTCCCAGAAAAGCGCAACGCCATGAAGGAGCATCTTGAGCGACTGAAGCAAATTGGGATTGAGGCGATGGGGATTGAGTGGAAATATTGGTAAATACTGGCTTGATGAGGGTGCTCTTTGTTGAAAACTGTAGTAAGGCATGAAAAATAAAAATATCTATAATTACTCTCTGATTGATAGTGAGAAAATTGTTGTTTTTATTTCCGAGGAATATTTCTTCCCTGACTTTGTAGAAACTATAGAGTTTATTGAAGTTCAAGCGTTTTACAGCATTGTTAGGAAAGTGTTTTTAGACTTTAGTAAATGCAAGTTTCTTCATGGTATAGGGATGAGCTTAGAAACACAACTATATTTCGAAAAATCAAAATCAGATAATAAGCTTGTCTATTGGATTGGAAATAATAACATACACGCTGTAGTTAGAATATTAGCGGAAAGTCACTATGATTCAAGTGATATTATACCGTATTATTCTACAATTGAAGAAGTGCTTAGATAAATCTACGGTTAGGAATATACCCCAATCAGATGAACAGATTCAAAAAACACCGAGGACTCAAAAGGTATTACAGAAACCTCGCGACTGAAAACGACATTGACAAATTCACTTGGCTTAATTTGAGCAATACCGAAAATTGGAAAAAGAATTGGCATCAGCACTTTGACTGGTATGGCTATGGTAACCTAAGTTTCAAAAGAAGAAAGCCACACTTAGACAAACTTTTTAGGCATTTCGATATACTTGTCAATAAGACAAAAGACTTGCAATCAGACTTTCAGATTTATACTGTTTTGCTTGATTTTCACAGTTCAAGCGACGCACTATTTCTGCATATTCCAAATATAAATAACTCTCAATTCCCTTTCAAAGTCTCTGACTTGCAATTGACAACTACATTGAAGAACAACCAGCTCATTGAATACATAAGCAGCTTGGATGGCTATGAGAAGCTATACGGGCAAGGTGAAGAGGCTTTCTGTTTGATATTTAAGAAGAATGTAGGCCAATCCTTCTAACAGAATAGCTAGCCGCAAAAGCACAGAAGCAAATCTCGAAAACCCAAAACGCCCCGCAACCAACCAGTTGCGGGGCGTTTCTCTGTGCGGCAATAGCTGCCTTCCGCACCTTACGGGATGGAAGCGCTGGCGGGCGGCATTAGGCCTTAGCCAGGTCGAAGCGGCCGAGGTTCATCACCTTGGCCCACACGGCTACGAAGTCCTTCACAAACTTCTCCTGCGAATCGGCGCAGGCGTACACTTCAGCCAGGGCGCGCAGCTCGGAGTTCGAGCCGAAAATCAGGTCGACGCGGGTGCCGGTCCACTTTACCTGGCCGGCTTTGCGGTCACGACCCTGGAAGGCGTTTTGCTCGTCCGAGGTGCTGGCCCAGGTGGTGTTCAGGTCGAGCAGGTTTAAGAAGTAGTCGTTGGTGAGCGCGCCGGGCTTGCTGGTGAACACGCCGTGGTCCGAACCATCGAAGTTAATATTGATGGCGCGCAGGCCACCGAACAATACCGTCAGCTCGGGAGCAGTCAGGGTCAGGAGTTGGGCTTTGTCAATCAGCAGCTCCTCGGCGGCGGCGCGGTGGTGCGTCTTCAGGTAGTTGCGGAAGCCGTCGGCGGCTGGCTCCAAGGCAGCGAACGAAACCGTGTCGGTTTGCTCCTGCGAGGCATCGGCGCGGCCGGGGATGAAGGGCACCGTCACGTTGTGGCCGGCGTTTTTGGCGGCCTGCTCGATGCCCACCACGCCGGTGAGCACGATGAGGTCGGCCATTGAAACCTGCTTGCCGCCGGTTTGGGCCGTGTTGAAGGCCTGTTGGATACCGCCGAGCTTGTTCAGCACGGTCGACAGCTGCGCGGGGTTGTTCACTTCCCAGTAGCGCTGCGGGGCCAGGCGAAGGCGGCCGCCATCGGTACCGCCGCGCTTGTCTGAGCCGCGGTAGGTGGAGGCGGAAGCCCAGGCGGTGGACACCAGCTGCGCCACCGTGAGGCCGGCGGCGGCAATCTGGCCTTTCAGTGCGGCCACGTCCTGGTCGTCAATTACCTGGTAGGTCACGGCCGGAATGGGGTCTTGCCAGAGCAGCTCTTCGGTTGGCACTTCGGGGCCGAGGTAGCGCTCCTTGGGGCCCATGTCGCGGTGCGTCAGCTTGAACCAGGCGCGGGCGAAGGCATCGGCAAACTGGTCGGGGTTTTCGTGGAAGCGGCGTGAAATCTTCTCGTACGCCGGGTCGACGCGCAGGGCGATGTCCGTGGTCAGCATGAAGGGGGCGTGCGTTACGGCCGGGTCGTGGGCATCGGGAATGGTGCCCGCGCCGCCGCCTTTCACGGGACGCCACTGGTGCGCGCCGGCAGGGCTCTTGGTCAGCTCCCACTCGAAACCGAAGAGGTGGTCGAAGTAGTCGTTGCTCCACTTGGCCGGCGTGGTGGTCCAGGCGCCTTCGAGGCCGCTGGTGATGGTATGCTCGGAGTGGCCTTTGCCGAAGCTGTTGCGCCAGCCTTGGCCCAACTCTTCGATGCTGGCTCCGGCGGGCTCGCGGGCCACAAATTTGGCGGGTTCGGCCGCGCCGTGGGTTTTGCCGAAGGTATGGCCGCCGGCAATCAGCGCCACGGTTTCTTCGTCGTTCATAGCCATGCGGCCGAAAGTTTCGCGGATGTCGCGGGCCGAGCGCTCGGGGATGGGTTCACCGTCCGGGCCTTCGGGGTTTACGTAGATGAGGCCCATCTGCACGGCGGCCAGCGGGTTTTCCAGCTGCCGGTCGTCCACGTAGCGCTTGTCGCCGAGCCACTCGGTTTCGGGGCCCCAGTACACGTCTTCCTGCGGCTCCCACACATCGGCGCGGCCGCCGGCAAAGCCGAAGGGCTTCAGGCCCATCGACTCCAGGGCGCAGTTGCCGGTCAGAATCATGAGGTCGGCCCAGGAAATTTGCTTGCCGTACTTCTGCTTGATGGGCCACAGCAGCAGGCGGGCTTTGTCGAGGTTGGCGTTGTCGGGCCAGCTGTTGAGGGGGGCGAAGCGCTGGGCGCCCGCGCCCGCGCCGCCCCGGCCGTCGGCAATGCGGTAGGTGCCGGCGCTGTGCCAGGCCATCCGGATGAAGAAGGGGCCGTAGTGGCCGTAGTCGGCCGGCCACCAGTCCTGCGAGTTAGTCATCAGCTCGAACAGGTCCTGCTTCACGGCGTTCAGGTCCAGCTTGTTGAATTCTTCAGCGTAGTTAAAGTCCTTGTCCATGGGGTCGACAAGGGGCGAGTGCTGGCGCAGAATGCTAAGCTTGAGCATGTTGGGCCACCACTCGCGGTTGGTGCGGCCGCCACCGGCCGTCTGCTTCACCGCGCCATTGAGAAAAGGGCACTGGGCGGCATCCGCGTTCAGGTCGTGGAGGATGGAGTTATCTGCGGGGAGGTCGTGCAGGTTGGCGCTCATGTTAGAAGTGTTTTGTGTTGCCCTGGTTAAGGGCGAGATTATTAAAAAGTTTGCAGACTCGCTTAAGAAGCAGTTTGAGCGGCTTTAAGAAGCTCGGTGGCCAGCAGCTTTGCACAAAGCTAACTAGTGCAATCGCATAACCAAAATCGATTTTGTTTATAACTTTATAAGCAGAAACTATATCAGCGCAGCGCTTGCCTTCCATGAATTTACAACAACTCGGCTACCTCGTGGCGCTCGATACGCACCGCCAGTTCGGCTTAGCCGCCGAAAAAAGCTACGTGAGTCAGCCCGCGCTAAGCGTGCAGGTGCAAAAACTGGAAGAGGAGTTGAGCGTGCTGTTATTCGACCGCACCCAGCGCGGGGCCGAGCCCACGGCCATCGGGGCCCAGGTCATCGCCCAGGCCCGGCGCGTGCTTCACGAGGCCCAGCAGCTGCGCGAAATGGTGCAGGTAGCCAAAGGCGAGGTGGTGGGCGACCTGCGCCTGGGCGTCATCTCCACGCTGGCCCCGTACCTGGTGCCGCGCTTCCTGGTGGCCCTCACCACGGCCTACCCAAATCTGCGCGTTCACATTGAAGAGCTGCGCTCGGAAGAAATCATACTGCGGCTTAAGGATTACCGCCTTGATGTGGGCCTGCTGGTCACCCCGCTCGATGACCGGCTGCTACACGAGGTGCCCCTGTTGGACGAGCCTTTCCTGGTGCTGGCCTCCGAGAGCCACCCGCTGGCCGCCGCAGAAACCGTGCGCCCGGCCGACCTTGCCAGCCCCGGCCTCTGGCTTATGCAGGAGGGCCACTGCTTCCGCAACCAGGTCCTGAACCTGTGCGGCCGGACGGCTTCCACCGGGGCTATTGCCTACGAAAGCGGCTCCATCGAAACGCTGAAAGAGCTGGTGCGCCACCACCACGGCTACACGCTGGTGCCCGAGCTGGCCGTGTTGGACGAAGTCGACACCAACCCCCTACTCAAGCGTTTCGTGACACCAACCCCAGTGCGCGAGGTGAGTCTGGTGGTGCATCACGGCTTTGTGCGGACGACGTTGCTCACCGCACTACGGGAGTTGATTCTGGCCAGCGTGCCCGCCCGGTTACGGGCAGGCAAGTCCGGCGAGAAAATCCGCTGGCGCTAACGGTTGAATCATCTTGACTACCGAAGGTTTCTTATATACTAATGGTATCTTGCCTAATATAAATGCCTCATACGTTTCCAATAGTTTGGAGCTTTTGTACATGGGTGAGTATTCTAATTAAACCAACTAACTAAAGAAAAGCATGGACATATTAAGCAAAATTGCGTGGAGCTTTAATAAAACAGAATACAAAACAATTGATGATTTCAATCATAAGCTTCTAAAATATCAGCTTGATATTATGAAGGAAAGAGCTTGCTGGAAAAGTGATGAAATAGTTGTTGATAGTCCGGTAGTAGAAGTTGAATTTATGGCTTGGATAAAAAAAGGAAGCCTAGCGGAAAACGAGACTCTTTTAGAAGGAGACGATTTTTTCGAAGACGAAGACAATAGTGAGGGCGGGTTATTTCAGGCAGATATTAAAGCCCGTTTCGAAGCTGATAATGGGCAACATTTTACGGCGTTAGAGCTGCTATATAAGTTAGACAAGCAAATGAAATCTAAGGAACTTGGTGACCATATTTTTTTTGAGGGATTGGGTGATGAAAAAAATGAAGATGGAGTTTCAGTGTTTTATATGGGATGTGGAAGCTGATATTTAAAAGTTGTCTTCTTTAATTTCCAGCGTAAATCGTAAAGCTCTTCTAAAGTCAAAAACGCCCCGCAACAATTCAGTTGCGGGGCGTTTCCATGTCACTTCAGCGGCACTGGCCGCCGGCGTTTCTACAGCAGCTTGTCAATCGTGACGGGCAAATCGCGCACGCGCTTGCCGGTGGCGTGGTAAATGGCGTTGCTCACGGCGGCGGCCACGCCTAGTAGGCCTACTTCGCCCAGGCCTTTGATGCCGAGCGGGTTGACTTTGTCGTCTTCCTCGCTCACGAAAATCACGTCGATGTCGTGGATGTCGGCATTCACGGGGACGTGGTATTCGGCGTAGTTGTGGTTCATGTAGCGGCCGAAGCGGTGGTCCATCACCGATTCCTCCATCAGGGCCGAGCCGATGCCCCAGACGACCGAGCCGAGGACCTGGCTGCGAGCCGTTTTGGGATTGATGATGCGGCCGGCGGCCACGGCATTCACCACGCGGGTGACGTGCACGGTCATCAGCTCCGGGTCCACTTTCACTTCCACGAATACGGCGTTGTGGGCGTGCATGGAGTATTTCGGCGGCTTCAGCATTTCCAGCTTGGCCAGCACGGTGGAATTTTCGGCTTCGAGTTTAAGCTCGCCGCTGGCTTGCACAAGGTCGCGCAGCACGACGGCTTGCGTATTGTCGGAGCGCAGGCGCAGCTGGCCGTTGGCAAACTGCACGTCGTCGATTTTGGCGTCTTTGAAGGCCGGGTTATCCATCTTTTTGGCCTGCTTCAGCAGGGCTTCGCCGAGCTTAGTGCAGGCTTCCACCACGGAGTTGCCCACCGAGGCGGCCGTCCAGGAACCACCTTGGAGGGGCGACTCGGGCAGCGTGGTGTCGCCCAGCACGAAGGTGACGGCTTCGATGGGCAGGCCCATGCTTTCGGCCGCAATCTGCGTCATGATGGTGTAGGTACCGGTTCCGATTTCGTTGGTGCCGCTGCTTACGGTGAGGTGGCCGTCGGCATCGAGGCTGGCTTTTACGGTGGCGGGCAATTTCGAGGAATCCCAGACGCCGCCGCCCATGCCCCAACCCACCAACAGGTTACCGTCGCGCATCGAGCCGGGCTCGGCCGTGCGCTTCTCCCAACCGAATTTGGCCGCGCCCTCGGCGTAGCACTTGCGCAGGGCCTTGCTGGAGTAGGGGAGGTTTTGGGCCTGGTCGAAATCGGAGTAGTTGCGGAGGCGAAATTCGAGCGGGTCGAGGCCAGCGGCGTAGGCCATTTCGTCCATTGCAATTTCCAGTGCGATGGAGCCCGAGGCTGCGCCCGGCGCACGCATGTCGAGGGGCGAAAACACGTCGAGCTTGCTGAGGCGGTAGCCCAGCTCCACGTTTTTGCAGTCGTAGAGCATGCCGCTCCAGCCCACCACATTCTCGGTAAAATCTTCAAACTGCGAGGTTTCGGCCACGGCAAAGTGGTTGATGCCCGTGAGCGAGCCGTCGGCGGCGGTGGCTAAGGCGACGTGCTGCAAGGTTTCGGGCCGGTGGCCGAAGCTGAACATCTGCTCGCGGGTAAGCGACACGCGCACCGAGCGCTCCAACTGCAGCGAGGCCATCACGGCCAGAAACAGCTGGTACTGCGGCCGCAAACCGGAGCCAAAGCCGCCGCCGGTGTACTTCGAAATCACCCGCGCCTGGTCCTTGTTCAGCCCGAAAACCTTCATCACGTATTGCTGGCTGTTGAAAGCGCCCTGCGTTTTATCGTAGATATTCAGGTTCTTATCGCCGAGCCATTCCACGGTGCTGGCGAACACTTCCATGGGGTTGTGGTGCTGCGCGTGGTGCGAGTAATTCGCCTCCATGTGGGCCACGCCTTCCTTCCAGCCCTTGCCAAAGTTGCCGCGCGACTTCGGCGGCTTGTAGCCAGTCTTGCCCCGGCCAGGCTCGAAAGCCCTGTCGATGTGCTTGCTCAGCTCGGTTTCAAAAGCTACTTCCTTGTACTCAATGTGCAGGATGGACGCGGCGTAGCGGGCCAGCTCAAACGTGTCGGCCACTACCAGCGCCACGGGTTGCAGGCTGTACTTGATTTCAGCATCGTGCAGTGGGCGAAAGGGCGAGCCGCCGGGGGCCACGTCGTCCTTGTAGCTGCGGTCGAACCAGGCCAGCGAGGGCACGTTCTCGTGCGAGAAAACTTGGTGCACGCCGGGCAGCGCCAGCACCGGCGCGGCGTCGATTTTCGTGATTTTGCCCTTGGTAATCGGGCTGCTGACCACGTAGCCGTAGAGCAAGTTGGGCACGTTGAATTCGGCGGCGTACTTGGCGGTGCCGGCCACTTTTGCCGGGCCATCGACGCGGTTGGTGGGTTTGCCGATGTAGTCAGTGGTGTGGCTCATGGGTTGGAATTTTGGAAGGCGTTGGCGTCGAACGCCTGATTCATTTCGGTGGCTTGCTTGAGGGCGCGGACAATGGCGCGCTTGGCCAGTTCAATCTTAAAGTTGTTGGTGCCCTGGCCCTTGGCACCGGCCAGCACCTTGGCCGCCACGCGGAGAAAGGTGTCGGCGGTGGCGGGCTGGCCGATGAGCAGGGCCTCGGCTCCCTTGTCGCGCCAGGGCTTGTGGGCCACGCCGCCCAACGCTAAGCGGGCATCGGTGATGGTGTCGCCATCCAGCTCCAGCGCGGCCGCCACGCTCACTAGCGCAAAGGCATAGCTGCTGCGGTCGCGCAGCTTCAGGTAGCTGAAGTTCTTTTCGAAGCCCTTGGCGGGCAGGTCGAGGCCGGTGATTAATTCGCCGGGCTCCAGGGTGTTGTCGCGCTCGGGCTGGTCGCCGGGCAGGCGGTGGAAATCCTCGAACTTGATGGTGCGCTCGCCGTTCGGGCCGCTCACTCGCACGGTGGTGTCGAGGGCGGCCAGGGCCACGCACATGTCCGAAGGGTGGGTGGCGATGCAGTGTTCGCTGGCCCCGAGAATGGCGTGCACGCGGGTATAGCCCCCAATGGCCGAGCAGCCTGAGCCCGGCTCGCGCTTGTTGCAGGGCGTGGCGAGGTCGTAGAAATAGTAGCAGCGGGTGCGCTGCATCAGGTTGCCGCCATCAGTGGCCATGTTGCGCAGCTGCGGGCTGGCCCCGGCCAAAATGGCCTGGTTCAGCAGCGGATAGCGCTGCTCTACTTCGGGGTGGTAAGCGGTGTCGGCGTTGGTGGCGAGGGCCCCGAGGCGCAGGCCGCCACCGGGCAGGGCTTCAATGGCATCGAGGCCCAGCTTTTTGAGACCGATGAGGTGCGTGGGGCGGGCCACGTTTTCCTTCATCAGGTCAATCAGGTTGGTGCCGCCGCCAATGTAGGCCGCGTCTTCGTGCGCGGCTTTGTCCTGCACGGCGCTCGCCACGGCGGTGGCTTGGGTGAAAGTGAAACTGTTCATTTTGCGGGAGTTAAGGCGGAGGAATTACTTGGCGGGTTCTACCGGCGGCATCGTTTGCCCGGCCGTACCAGCCGACCACGCCTTGTCCTCGATGATTAATCCTTCGTTGTTGAGCACTTCCATCACCGCGCTCAAAATGTTGCTGTAAGCGCCGCAACGGCAGACGTTGCCGCTCATCAGCTCGCGCACTTCGGATTCGGTTTTGGCCTTGCCTTCGTTAATCAGGCCCTGGGCCGAGCAAATCTGGCCCGGTGTACAATAGCCGCACTGAAAAGCGTCGTGGTCGATAAAGGCCTGTTGCAACGGACTCAGCTTGTCCTCCGTGCCGAGGCCTTCGATGGTTGTGATTTCGGAATCTTCGTGCATCACGGCCAGCGAGAGGCAGGAGTTGATGCGCTTGCCATCGACCAGCACCGTGCAGGCGCCGCATTGGCCGTGGTCGCAGCCTTTCTTGGTGCCGGTCAGGTCGAGGTACTCGCGCAGGGCGTCGAGCAGGGTGGTCCAGGGCGCGATTTGCAGGGTGTGCGCCTGGCCGTTGATGTGGAGGCTGACGGCTTGGGTGGGGGCCAGGGACACCGGCGGCGGGGCCAGCGGGGCTTGGGTAACTTGCTTCATAGATGCGGAAAAGCTAGAGGTTGCGGATGCTGCTACTTCCCTACGGCTGCTTTCCGGCTGTGTTCCAAGTATTAGGACATTTTGGAAAAGACGCCCGCACAACTAAGCACAACCAGGTTAAGCTGAGCCTTTATCAATCAGGTCGCCATCCTATTCGAATTCGCAACTGGAAGGGTTGGGCGAATGCCCTGAAACGCCAGGCATAAGGGCCTCTTGTAGCGGTAGCCTAGCTGTATTGCCCGATACACAACGAATTGGCAACCGGCCCTGGCTCGCCCAGCCAGGCCCAGCCATTTTCCCACCGACGCCCGCCCATGCGGCCCGTTTTCCGAAACGGCGCTACCTTCCCGCCCCATGAAAATTCTTTTAGTTGAAGACGAGCCCTCGGTAGCCGCCTTCCTGCACCAGGGCCTCACGGAGCAGGACTACACCGTCGACCTCGCCGCCGACGGCCTGCTGGGCCTGCGCCGCGCCCAGTCAACCCGCTACGACTGCCTGATTCTGGACCAGATGCTGCCCGGCCTAAGCGGCCTCGAAGTGTGCCGGCAAGTGCGCGCCCACGACCCCGGCGTGCCCATTCTCATGCTCACCGCGCTGGGCGAAACGGACGACAAAATCCGCGGCCTCGACGCCGGGGCCGACGACTACCTCGTCAAGCCTTTTGCCTTTGAGGAGCTGCTGGCGCGGCTGCGTGCCCTCGTGCGCCGCCGTACCGAAGCGCCCGCGCCCAAAGCCGTGCTCCACCTCGCCGACCTCACCCTCGACCCCAGCGCCAAGCGCGTAGAGCGCGCCGGCCAGGCCATTCAACTCACGGCCCGCGAATTTGCGTTGCTGGAGTATTTGCTGCGCAACCAGAACCGCGTGGTTTCGCGGGCCGACTTGCTGGAGCACGTCTGGGATTTAAGCTTCGATACGGGCTCGAATGTGATAGATGTGTACATTAATTTTTTGCGCAAAAAAGTAGACAAGGGGTTCGAGCCCAAGCTGATTCATACTTTGGTGGGGATGGGGTATGTGATGAAGAACGAGGGGTGATTAAATGTGAAAGATGTGGAAATGTGAAGGATTCAGGACGCAGCTGAGCTGTTTAATGAATTACGAAAATCACTTGTAACCTCATGCTGAAATTTCGCTCAACATGATGCGCGTTTGACAGCCTACACGTTCGGTTCCGCATCCTTCACATTCCCACATTCTCTACATTCCCACAACCTCAAGAAATGTCCATTCGCCTCCGCCTTGCGTTGCAGTTCGGGTCCATTCTGGCCGTGACGTTGTTGCTGTTTGCGTTGGTTATCTACTTTGCCACGGAGCAGTCGCGCCGAAACGAGTTCACCCAGAGCCTGTTCAAGCGCACGCTGGTGGTTGGGCACGCCTACGTGGCTGGGCAGCAGGGCCGCGAAAATGCCGGCGAAGAGGCCTCGTATCGTCGCTATTTGCGCCAGCTGTATCGCACGCTGCCGGCAGAACAGGGGCGGGTGTATAATGCAAACAACCAACTGGTTTTTCGGGAAGGGCAGGGGGCTGCCCAACCCGCGCCGCCTGCGTGGCTCGCGGAGGTACGGCGCACTGGGCAAGCCATATTGGAACCAGAAACCAATTACCACGAAACCGTGGGCCTGCTCTACCGCGATGCCCGACTGGGCCCGTTGGTGGTGGTGGCCTCGTCCGTTGATGAGGACAGCCAGCTGCAGCTTGGCGAATTGCGGCGGCGGCTCGTGCTGGGGTTTTTGGTGGCTGTGGTAGCAGCAGGAGCAGGAAGCTGGTTTTTTGCAGGCCGGGCGCTGCGCCCGTTGCGCCGCATGGTGCGCGAAGTCGACGGCATCACGGCCACCGACCTGAGCCAGCGCCTGACCCGCACCGGCGAAGCCACCGACGAAATCGGCCTGCTCACCCAGCGCTTCAACCGCCTGCTCGACCGCCTGGAAGCAGCTTTTGTGGGCCAGCGCACCTTTGTTCGCGATGCCTCACACGAGCTGCGCACGCCGCTTACAGCCCTTATCGGCGAGTTGGAAGTGTCGCTGCTGCAAGCCGAGCGCCCTTTCGCCGAATATCGCCGCGTGCTGCAAAGCACCCTCGATTCGGCCCGGCAGCTCAACAGCCTCACTAATGGCCTCCTGCAAATTGCCCGCGCCTCCGACGACCCCTCGCAAGTGCCGATGGCCGCCGTCAGCCTCGACGATTTGTTGCTGCAAGCCCATGAGCAGTTGCTGCGTCGCCATCCTACCTGCCGCGTCGACCTGGACTTCGGCGAGGCCGATTCCTTCATCGTGCGAGGCAACGAAGCCCTGCTGCTCTCGGCAGTGCTCAATATCCTGGACAATGCTTGCAAATTCTCGCAGCAAGCCGGTGGCACCGTAACGGCCACGCTGGCTCGCAATGGCAAGACGATATCGCTGCTGGTGAACGACGAAGGCCCGGGCCTCTCTCCCGCCGATTTGCAGCAGGTATTCGTGCCTTTTTTTCGAGCAGCCTCGGCCCGGACGGTGCCGGGGCACGGCATTGGTTTGCCGCTGGCAGCCCGCATTATGGCGTTGCACGGCGGCACGGTGCGCGTAGAAAGCGAGTTGGGGCAAGGCACTTTCGTGTGGCTGGAATGGCCGGTGCCTCGATAAGCGTGACTTACTTGAAGAAGGTTAAGCAGTGCGTAGCGCAGCATTTCGCCTGTGGTCGTAACTTAATTGTCAGGAGTGATGGTAGCAAGCAAGATGCTGCGCTGCGCTCGGCAGGACGTGCTGGTTTGGCGTTCGATGGGCTCGACTCTGAATTTTAATTCCTTTTTAATTTGTCTTTAATTCGACCTTAATAACGCTCCCGTAACCTTGCATCGAGAAATTCCTTCAACTGTTGGCTGAATTTCTAACTGTTTGATTATGACCCAAATAATTTCTTCGCCGGCCCAAACTGGCACTCCCATTGCAGCTCCGGTTGCTCCTAACGAACCCCGACCCAAGGCCTCGCTTTTCAGCACCATCGGGCAGGATGCGCCGGCCGGGCTGGTGGTGTTTCTGGTAGCCCTGCCACTGTGTTTGGGCATTTCGCTGGCCTCGGGCGCACCGCTGCTGGCGGGCGTAATTGCGGGCATCGTGGGCGGGGTGTTGGTGAGTATGCTCAGCGGCTCGGCGGTGAGCGTGAGCGGGCCGGCGGCGGGCCTCACAGTGGTCATGCTGTCGGCTATTGCGACGCTGGGCTCGTGGCCAGCAGTGCTGGCAGCCACGGTTGTTGCCGGCGTTATTCAGATTGGTTTGGGACTGGCGCGGGCCGGCATCATTGCCTTGTATTTCCCGGCCGCGGTTATTCGCGGAATGCTGGCTGCCATCGGTATCATTCTGGTATTGAAGCAGCTGCCGCACTTTTTTGGCGCCGATACCGACTATTTCGAAGACATGAATTTTTCGCAGTTCAATGGCCTGAACACCTTCTCGGCCATTGGCGCGGCCATGAAGGCGCTAAGCCCCGGTTCGGTGCTGGTAGGAGCGGTGTCGCTGGTCATTCTATTGCTGTGGAACACGGCGCCGGTGCGGCGTCAGTCGTGGGCGCGGCTGGTGCCGGGCGCGTTGGTGGCGGTACTGGCGGCGGTGGGCCTCAACCAACTGCTGAAGTCCGTGGCGCCTGATATGCAGGTGCGTCCCGAGCACCTCGTGAAGCTGCCGGTACTGACGTCGCTGGGCCAATTGGCCAGCGAAATGACGTTCCCCGACTTCAGCGCCCTGCGCAACCCGGCCACCTACGGCGTGGCGTTCACCATTGCCATCGTGGCTTCGCTTGAAACGCTGCTCAGCGTAGAGGCCGTCGACAACCTCGACCCACAGAAACGCCACACGCCCACCAACCGCGAGTTGATGGCCCAGGGGACTGGCAACTTGGTGAGCGGCTTGTTGGGCGGCCTGCCGCTCACGGCGGTTATCGTGCGCTCGTCGGCCAACATTGCCGCCGGCGCGCAAACCAAAATGTCGGCTTTCATCCACGGCCTGTTGCTACTCACGAGCCTGTTGTTTCTGGGCTCGGTGCTGAACCTGATTCCGCTGTCGGCGCTGGCCGCGGTGCTGCTGCTGGTGGGCTATAAGCTGACTACGCCGGCGCTCTACCGCAAGCAGTGGCAGCTGGGCTGGGCGCAGTTTACGCCCTTCATCATCACCATCGTGGCCGTGCTTTTCACCGATTTGCTGAAGGGCGTGACCATCGGGCTGGTACTGGGCTTCTTCTTTATTCTAAGGGATAACGCGAAAGCGGGCTCCTACCTGCGCCGCGACGAGGCGGCTGATATTGCTGAGGGCGACGAAGGCGGCCTACTGCACCTACGGCTGCCCGAGCACGTTTCCTTCCTCAACAAAGCCAGCATCGTGACCACCCTGGAGCAGTTGCCCGCCAACAGCCGCGTTATCCTCGACGGTACCCGTTCCGATGTCATCGACCACGACGTGCTCGAAGCCATTGAGGCCTTCCGGCAGGCGGCTCCGGCCCGCGGCATCGACCTCGAACTGCGCGGCATTCGCCAGGTAGCGCTGGGTGCACACTAACTCTCTGGCCGCAACCCGTACTACTTTTGTAGCCTAAACCCAGCGCTGCCACGAGCAGCCCTTCTCAACCATCGCCGCCCTACAGCGGCGCTAACGCAACAGGATACTGGCTAGCCCGTGAGGCGAAGCTGGTTATCAACTACATCATTTTCCTATGGCTGGTATCAGCGAGATTCTCGAAAACAACAAGAAGTGGGTTTCCTCTAAAAACGCGGAGGACCCCAAATTTTTCCAACGCCTAGCTACCGGCCAGAAACCGAAGTACCTGTTCATTGGCTGTTCCGATTCGCGGGTTCCGGCCTCCGGCATCACAGGCACGGGCCCGGGCGAGATGTTTGTGCACCGCAACATTGCCAACCTGGTGGTGCACTCCGATATGAACCTGCTGAGCGTGCTGCAGTACGCCGTGGAGGTGCTGGGTGTGCAGGACATTCTGGTGGTGGGCCACTACGGCTGCGGCGGCGTGGCTGCAGCGGCTGCCAACAAGCAGTACGGCCTGATTGATAACTGGCTGGTGAACATCCGCGACGTAATCCGGCTGCACGAAGCCGAATACCTGCGCATCAAGGACGACACCCAGCGTGCCCGCCGCCTCGTGGAGCTGAACGTAATAGAGCAGGTGCGCAACCTGGCCAAAACCAACATCATTCAGAACGCCATGCGCGGCGAAAACCCGCCCCGCCTACACGGCCTCGTGTACGACATTGCCGATGGCGTGCTGAAAGACCTAAAAGTAGACGGCGACGAGGTGATGACCAAAATGGAGCACATCTACGCCACCGAGGCCGTGCGCCACAGCGTTGAAAAAGAGAAAGATGCCAACTCCTACGAAGGCCCCCAGCACGACCCGGCCAAGGAAGTAGTCGTCGTGAAAAAAGCAGTCGCTGAGAAGAAGTAGGGGCACCCCAACTTTCCTTTTTTCCCGCATAGCTGCTACTTACCCACAAAAAAGCCCTGCCGCATTACGCGGCAGGGCTTTTTGTTTTTGTTGTCCTGAACGGAGGATGACAGGTTTTACTACTTAGCAGCTTGCACAGCAGCCACTGCTTGGTCGACGGCCTGCCGGGTGGCGGCGGCCTGCGGGCGGCTGGCCTGGGCTGCGGCAATGCCCTGCAGCAGGTTCACCACCGGCTTGTCGGCCCCGTAGCTCTTATACTTCACGCCCAACTCCTGGAGGCGGGTAATGCCTTCGGTGATGGAAGCGGCATCGTCGAGGCGACCGGTAATGGTGGCCAGCGGCTCCATCATGTTGAACCGGCCCTGCGGACGGGCTGCATCAAACCGGTCGCGCACAAAGGCCCACTCGGCCTGGCCGCCGTTCTTGGCATACACTTCGGTTACGGCCTGGGCCACGGCGCCTTGTGCATTGGCTTCGTAGGTTTTGGCGCGGCCCAGGGCCTGGGCAGGCTGCACGGTAGCCAGAGCGCGCAAGGCGGCACCCTGCACGTTGTACGATTGGCTGCTGAGCTGTTTGCTGAAATATTTCTCGTCTTTCTTGTCCTTTAGCTTGGCCAGTGCGCCGAGCAACGAGGCTTGCACCCAAGGTTCTTTTTCGGTAGCGGCCAGCTTGCGCAAGGCGGGCGCGGCCACGTTGGCCACGGCCTTATCATCGAGCTTCAGCGCTTCAACAGCAGCTAGGCGGTTGTTGTAGAACTTGTCGTTGAGGGCGGCCAGCAACGTGGTGCGGTTAGCAGCAATGGTTTGGTCTTTAGCAGCGGCGTCGATGGCCTCGCGGCGGTCAACAAACAACGGCGCGTGGGCGTACTGGAAGGCGTACTCGGCGGCCGATTTATTGTCGGTTTTCAACCACAGGGTCTTTTTGTTGGCGTCCACGTTCACCAGGTCGGGCTTGGCCGATAGGGTCATGGTGAAGGTCTGGGTGGCCTCCGTCATGGTTACGGCTTGGTGCAGCACCTTGCCGCCCACGTAGTAGTCGATGGTGAAGGGCAGGCGGAATGTCTGGCCGGCCTGGGTCTGCTTCACGGTCACGGTTTCGGCCTTTTTAGCCGCGTCCCAGGCGTAGTCGATGGTTACGACGGGGTGGCCGGGGGCGAAGTACCACTGGTTCCAGAACCAGTTCAGGTCCTGGCCCGACACGGCCTCGAAAGCCAAGCGCATCTGGTGCGCCTCGCCGTTGCCGAGGGCATTGTCCTTAAGGTACTTCTGCAAGCCAGCGAAGAACACGTCGTCGCCCAGGTAGGTGCGCAGCATGTCCATAATGGCACCGCCTTTCTGGTAGCTCACCAGGTCGAACACCTCTTCCTGGTCGGTGTAGTGGAAGCGCACGAGGTTTTTAGCGGCATCGCGCGGCGAACTCAGGTAGCGGCGCAGGTAGCGGTAGTAGTGGGCATCGGCGGCGTCGCGGCCGTACTTGTGCTCGGCGTAGAGGCCCTCCGAAAAGTCGGCCATCGTCTCGTTCACGGTGATGTTCGACCAGCTTTCGGCCGTCACGTAGTCGCCGAACCACTGGTGAAACAGCTCGTGCGCAATAACCGATTCGCTGCCGAACTCGCGGTCCACCAACTCGCGGTCGGTCATCTGGACCTGTTCCCCATGCAGCGTGGCAGAGGTGTTTTCCATGGCGCCGCTCACGTAGTCGCGGGCCACAATCTGGGCGTATTTATTCCAGGGGTACTCCACGCCGAGGCGGTTGGAGTAGAACTCCAGCATGTCGGGCGTGTTCCCGAAAATCTGCTTGGCGAAGGGGGCGTACTTGGGTTCGAGGTAGTAACTCACCTCTTTGCCGCGCCAGGTGTCCTTATAGATTTTGAAGTCACCCACGGCCATCATGAACAGGTAGGGCGCGTGGGGCAGCTCCATCTTCCACACGTCGGTGCGCAGGCCGGGGCCGGCGGGCGTGCTGCTAACCAGGCGGCCGTTGCTGAGCGTGACGTACTTGGCCGGCACGGTCATTGAGATTTCCTCGGTGGTCTTCTGGTTGGGGCGGTCGATGGTTGGGAACCAGGCCGATGAGCCTTCGGTCTCGCCCTGCGTCCAGATTTGTACCGGCTTGCCCTTCACCGTCGAATCGGGGTTGATGAAATACAGGCCCTTGGCGTCGGTGATGGCGGCGGAGCCCTTCACTTTCAGCTCGTCGGGTTTCGACACGTAGTCGATGTACACCGTGTACTCTTCACCCGGCTTGAAGACGCGGCCCAGGTTGATGCGCAGGTTCATGCCATCGGCGTAGTCGTATTTCAGCGGGCTTTGCTGGCTGCCGTTCATCAGCGCGACCGCTTTAATATCCATGCCTTTGGCATCGAGGCGAAGCGAGTCGGTGGGGTAGCCGTGGGGCTTGAGCGTGACCCACTCCTTGCCGTAGAGGTAGCGCTTGGCGTAGTCGAAGCGCACGTCGAGCTTGGTGTGCACCAAGTCGTTGACTTTGGTGGCCGAAGCGCGGTAGGGCGACTCGGGCTTGCCGGCCGGCGGCGTGGGAGCCTGCGCGAAAGCGGGCGTGGTGGCCGCCAGGCCCAGCAGGCCCAGCGCGAAAAGGTGCTTCATAGAGAAACGAGATGGAAAAAATGAGTTTCGCGCGAAGGACGCAGCAGTACGGCCGACGTTGCCTGACGCTAAGGCGAAAGTAGCAGATAGGGCGGGGCTTGCCCAGTCAGCCGTGGTATAAAGCCGTTGTTTTCGTGCATACATCCGGGGTCGAACATGCTCCATCCTCTATATCGGGCGTAAGTTTGCACCCCCACCAATTCACCAGTGAATGCGACTTACGCGCTACGCCACCCCGTTTTTCTGCACCCTTTTCACCGTTAACGCCCTAGCTCAGAGTACTCCCACCGACAGCACCCGCGCCCTGAACGAAGTTACCGTGTACGGCACCCGCCTCGACCAAGTAGCTGGTCAAACCGGTCGCTACGTTACGGTGGTGCCCGGCCGCACCCTCAGCCAGTACCCGGTGGCCTCGCTCGATGATTTGCTGCGCCTGCTGCCGGCCATTGAGATGCAAAGCCGGGGCAACTTCGGCACCCAGGCCGATATTACGTTGCGTGGCTCCACCTTTAACCAAGTGCTCATTCTGCTCGATGGCATGCGGCTGAATGACCCTCTCACGGGCCACTTTGCGGGCTACCTGCCCATAACCCCGGCCGAAATTGAGCAGGTTGAAGTGGTGCGCGGCCCCGGCGCGGCCCTCTACGGCCCCGACGCCGTGGGCGGCTTCGTCAACATCGTCACCAAAACCTTCGCCGCTACCCACCGGCCCGATGGCGTGGAAATTGGCGGCACGTTCATGGCCGGCGAGTTCGACCTCAAGACGACCAACGCTGGCTTTTACGGCCAGGACAAGGGCCTGCGCCTGGCGGGGGGCATCCTCAACAACACCGCCAGCGGCCAGTTGCTGAACCTGCCCGGCGGCCTGCGCAACGACTTCAAGCTGAATACCTACTCTCTCTCGGGCGCTTACCAAATCAGCCCCAAGTTCAGCGCTGCCGCCCGGGCCAGCTTCGACCGGCGCGAATACAACGCCCAGAACTTCTACACCACCAACGCCGGCGACCGCGCCCGCGAAACCACCTCGCGCGACTGGTACCAGGGCCAGCTGCGCTACGACTGGAACGCCCGCGCCCGTACTGAACTGCAGCTGGTGGGCACCTCCAGCACCGATTACTACGTGTACACGCCTACCTCGGCGGCCAGCGACCACCTCATGCACTACCTCAACGTGCAGGGGCAGCACCAGCTGCGCTTCTCCGATAAGGTGCAGCTAACGCTGGGGGCCCAGGCCGACCGCCGCAGCGTGCGCAGCAACGACCGCGGCAACCATTCGGTGTGGCACCAGGGGGCGTTTGCCGTGGCCGGCCTGGCGCCCACCGCGGGCCTGAACCTGACGGCCGCCCTGCGCCTCGACCACGACCAGGCCTACGGCACCGAAGTGCTGCCCCAGCTCACGGCCAGCCAGCTGCTGGGCGAAAAGCTGACCGTGCGCGCCGCGGTGGGCCGGGCCATCCGGGCGGCCAACTTTACCGAGCAGTACAACTCGGCTATCAGGCCGGGCATTGTGCCCAATGGCTTCAACGTGGGCAACCCCGGCCTCGAAGCCGAGCGCACCTGGAGCTACGAAGGTGGCCTGGATTATGTGGTTTGCCCGGCCCTCACGCTGCGCGGCACCTATTTCAACCGCTACGGTCGCAACCTGATTGATTACGTGGCCACGCCCGGCCGCGACGTCCAGGCCAGCACCGGCTTCACCAACCTCAACCCGGCCAGCACTTACCGCTACGCCCAGAACCTGTTTGCTGTGAGCACCCAGGGCCTGGAATTCGAAGCCAGCACCCGCGCCCAACTCACCAAGGGGCTGCGGCTCGACGGCAGCGTGGGCTACACCTACACCCACCTGAACGTGGACGGCAACATCGTGTCGCAGTACCTGAGCAACGTGGCCAAGCAGCTTGTGAGCGGCAACCTGAGCCTGGTGCACCGCCGCTTCACGGCCAGCCTGGGCGGGGTGTATAAGCAGCGCGCCAGCCAGAATACCGTGCCCAGCGCCACGGTGAACGATGCTGCGTTGACGCCTGACTACGTGGTCATCAACGGCCGCCTTGATGTCGCGCTGCTACCCGAGCGCCTCTGGGTGGTGGGCCAGGCCCAGAACCTATTCGACGCCAAATACTCGGACCTGCTGGGCGCCCAAATGCCCGGCCGCTGGCTGATGGCCGGCGTGCGGCTGGCTTTGCGTCGCTAGGCCCCGAAAGCTACCCTTGCTGGCGCCCGCCCTGGCACTGGCCAGTCAATTTTTACTTCACCAATTTTCACTTTTTTTCCTTTCCACATGCGTACCCCTTTCCTCACGCTGCTGACCGCAGTGACCCTATTGGCTGCTGCAGCCCCGGCTCAGGCCCAATTCAAACTCAACACCGGCAGCCTCGGCGCGGGCCTGAAAGCGGCCAAGGCCTTGACATTGTCGGACGAAGAAGTGGTGGCCCACACCAAGGAGTTTGTGACTTGGTCTGATGCCAACAACCCGGTGGCGGCGCCATCTTCGCCCTTGGCCCAACGGCTGGCGAAAATCACCGCCAACCTCAAAACCTACGAGGGCATTGCACTAAACTATAAAGTGTACGAAGTGCGCGACGTGAACGCCTTCGCCTGCGCCGACGGCAGTGTGCGCGTGTGCGCCGGCCTGATGCAGCTGATGACCGACGACGAAGTACTGGGCGTGATTGGCCACGAAATCGGCCACGTGAAAAACCACGATTCGCGCGACGGCATGAAAACAGCTTTGCTCACCGCTGCCGCCAAAGATGGCGTATCGTCGCAGGGCGGTACGGCCGCCACCTTTAGCGACTCGCAGCTCGGCGCCGTGGGCCAGGCCCTCACAACGGCCACCTTTTCGCGCAGCCAGGAAAGCGCCGCCGATGCCTTCGGCTACGACCTGCTGAAGAGCCAGGGCAAAAACCCTTACGCCATGGCCACGGCTTTCGGCAAACTGGTAGCCTCGGAGCAGAGCGGCGGTGCCAAAAGCAGCAAAATGCAGCAGCTGTTTTCTTCGCACCCCGACACCGAAAAGCGCATGAAAACCGTGGAGGAAAGAGCTGCCAAAGACGGCTTCAAGAAAAGCTAATTTAGCTTAGGCCGTCGACTGAAGGCAAGATAGCAGAACGTCATGCCGAGCGCAGCCGAGGCATCCCGCGTGTGGTAGTAACTCTTTTCTTACGATTGGATTACTCCTGCATCCGAGATGCCTCGGCTACGCTCGGCTTGACGTTCTTTTTTCTGCCAAACATGCCGGAGCACGCATCCGGCGTTACCTTTGCCCCATCAATTTCTTCTCCGGAAGGATTGTTTTTATACAGAGGCGCTGAGAGACAGGCTCGAAGACGCGCCGGCAACCACCCGCAACCGCGGCCCGGTGCCAAATCCTGATTATATAAAAACAACTGCCGTGCCCGCTGTTTCTGTTGCCTCGCTTGCTGTTTCTGGTGCTTTTAGTTTCTGCCCCTTGGGGGCGGGCCACCCGATGGCGGGCTGTTGTTGCTGTTGATTGCCGGCACTAGCGCCGCGTAGCTGAGGCTACGGACGGCGCCGTTTTATTCCTTTTTATGGGTTTTTGCTTTGCGGCACGGCCGCCCCGGGTGGGGCGGTAGCGTGGCGCGTATTTATCTGGTTATGTTGAAAAAATCACTGGAGCTGCTTCGATTGGAAGCCGCCGAAACGGGGGCCAACACCCTCAAGCGCAGCCTGAACGGCGTGAGCCTGATTGCCATTGGCATTGGGGTAATTATTGGGGCGGGCCTGTTCTCGCTCACCGGCATCGCGGCAGCCAACAACACGGGCCCGGCCGTTACGCTGTCCTTCATTGTGGCCGCCGTGGGTTGCGCTTTCTCGGCGCTGTGCTACGCCGAGTTTGCGGCGCTGGTGCCCGTGTCGGGCTCGGCCTACACGTATTCGTATGCCACCATGGGCGAGCTGTTTGCCTGGATTATTGGCTGGGATTTGGTGCTCGAATACTCGGTGGGTGCGGCCACGGTGGCCATTAGCTGGTCGCAGTACCTCATCAAGTTTCTGGGCAAGTACGGGCTGCACATTCCGGCCCGGCTGGTGATGTCGCCGTTCGAGTCGGCCACGCTGGCCGATGGCAGCACCGTGCACGGCTACGTGAACGTGCCGGCCATGCTCATCGTGCTGGCCATCACGGCCATTGTTACGCGGGGCACCAAGGGGTCGGCATCGTTCAATGCGCTGGTGGTGGCCCTGAAGGTGGCGGTGGTGCTGGTGTTCATCGCGTTGGGCTGGCAGTACATCGACCCGGCCAATTACCAACCCTACATCCCGGCCAACACGGGCACATTTGGCGAGTTCGGCCTGAGCGGCATTCTGCGCGGGGCAGGCGTGATATTCTTCGTCTTCATTGGCTTCGACATTGTGGCCACGATGGCGCAGGAAACCAAGAACCCGCAGCGCAACATGCCCATTGGCATTCTGGGCTCGCTGGCGGTTTGTACCGTGTTGTTCGTGCTGTTCGGCCACGTGCTCACCGGCCTGGCCAATTACACCGAGTTCAAGAACAGCGCCGCGCCGGTGGCCATTGCCATCGAGAAAACGCCGTATGCCTGGCTTTCTTCGGCCGTGATTCTGGCTATTCTTATCGGCTATACTTCCGTGATATTGGTGGATTTGCTGGGGCAGTCGCGGGTGTTTTTCTCGATGTCGCGCGATGGACTGTTGCCGCCGGTATTCTCGCGGCTGCACCCGAAATTCAACACGCCGGCGCAGTCGACGCTGCTGTTGGGCTGCTTCATTGCCCTGTTTGCGGGCTTCGTGCCCATTGCCGTGGTGGGCGAGATGACGAGCATCGGCACGCTACTGGCCTTCGTGATGGTGTGCCTCGGCGTGCTCATCATGCGTAAAACCAACCCCGATGCCCCGCGCCCGTTCCGCACGCCGTGGGTGCCGGTGGTACCCATTCTGGGCATTGTGGTGTGCCTCGTGATGATGGCCTCGCTGCCCTGGGAAACCTGGCTGCGCCTCATTGTGTGGCTGGCGCTGGGCATGGTTATCTACTTCGGATACGGCAAAAAGCACAGCAAGCTGCGCCTGGCGCAGGTGGCAGCCGCGGCAGGGTAGGAGTAGAGATATGTTGCAATAAAGAACGTCATGCCGAGTGCAGCCAAGGCATCTCGCGTGGGGTAATAACTCTTTTCTTACAATTAGATTACTGCTGCACGCGAGATGCCTCGGCTGCGCTCGGCATGACGTTTTTTTTAACTGCTCACTCAGTGCGTCGTCAGTCCGTTTGCGTCCAACTCATCATCGTCGCGCACGCGGCTGAGGTCGCCTTCGAGGTCGATGTCGCTCGTGTCGGTAGTAGGGGTGAGGGGGCGCTGCTTGTACACATCCACTGCCCCGTTACGGTCCAGGATTGTGCGTGCGGTTTCGGCTTCTTCGGGGGTAGTAGTTTCTACCGTGACGACGGCGTAGTCGGGCCCAGTGGCAGCAATGTAGGCATTGGCATCATCGAGTTGACTGCTGCTAAAGAGGCCCGTGAAAAACCGGGTGATGCCTGCGTGTAAGGAATCAGTAGGAGCTTCCTGGGCGGGCAGGTTTTGCGCCTGCAGGGTTTCCTGAGTGGCAATGTTGATGCTATCGGGCGCAAAACCCGTTGCCTGCACCTGGGCGGCGGCAAACTCGGCTTCGGAAGCGCTGATGAACAAACCGACAATAATGCGGGCCATAAGGGAGTAGCGTAAAAGATGGAAAAAGCTGCCGCGCAGCCAGGCCACCAAACCGGCAACCGCTCCACCACGACAACAAAAAAGCGGCGACTGAATCATCAGCCGCCGCTTCTTACGTTTTTGCGAACCTAGCGGCTGGTCGAGCCGGTATTGGTGTCGCTGTCGGACAGGCGGGAAGTATCCGACTGGTTAGTACCAAGCTGCTCTACTTGCACATCGGTGCTGCGCACGGTGTCGCGCACTACCTGCTCGCGCTCGGTAGCGGTTTTGTCGATGCTTACTTCGCCTACCACGCGGGCTTCTTTGGCTACTACGGCCCGCTCGGCCTGCTCCGTCACGCTGATTTCCCCTTCCTTAAAGGCGGCAAAGTCGGCTTCGGTAGCGGGGCGGTCTACTTCGCGGCGCTGCACGTTCACGTGCTCTTCGCGCAGACGCACGCTGGCTTCCACGGGCTTCTCGATGATGCGGCTGCGGATGCGCGCGCCACCGGTCTGTTCCACGCGCTTGCCTACCTGCAGGTTCTCTTCGATGATGTTAACCTTCTGGGCACCGGCCTGGTCGGTGTTGGCGGCGTAGCCCTGGGCACCGGTCATGCCGTAGCCCTGGTTTTGGGCCTGGTCGCGCACGTCGATGGCACCATACTGGTCGAGAATGTCGCGGGCGCGCTCAGCTTCGCTAGCCGAAGCCGCGTGCACCGTTACCACCGAGCTGCCGCCGCGGGTTGCCCCCACATAAGCACGGGTATCGTCGCTGTCGTTGCCGCCAAACAGGTTGCTGAAGAAGCGGCTTACCCCGTCTTCGGCGGCGCCAGTGGCACGCGAAGCGGCATCGGCTGCGCCTTCAACGGCGGTGCCGCTGGTGTTCTGGTAATCGGAAGGGTCGTTATTGGAACCCGTGGTGCCCGTTGCGCCGGTCAGGCGCTGGGCGTTGCGGGCATCCTGCGCCGCTACGTCGACGTTGCTTTGCTGGAAACCGGCGGACATGAGCTGTTGAACGGCTTGCTGCGCTTCTGAAGCGCTATTGAACAGGCCTACTACGGTTTGGGACATGATGAAGAAACGTTAGGGTGTGAGAATGAAAGAAAGGGATACTAAAAAATCAGGCTTCTGGAGCTGGGGCGGATGTCGAGCCTTCGAGGCGCTCGAAGTGCACCTCTTCGCGGCGGAGCGTCACCTCCTGCGGGTGGTTGGTGGTGAGGGTTTGCTTGCGCACGTGCAGTTCCTCGACCAGAATGATGCGCGTAGTAACCACCACTTCCTCTCGCAGCACCGGGATAATCATGGTGTCGCCTTCGTAACGCACTTCTGGCGGCGTGTCGACAGGTTGGTTGATGGCTACGCGTTCCACGTGCACCCGCTCTTCCTGAGTAGGTACATCGACGGTGCGCGACTCGTGGTGCACCGTTTTGCGGATAACCACACGTCCGGTTTCGACCACTTCTTTGTCAAAACGCACCCTTTCCTCGATGATGGGTATCGGAGTGGAGAGCGGTTCCGGCGTGGTTGGATTAAGCGGGTTGTCGAGAGGCTGCATGAGCCGGATTACGGGCTCTGCAAAGCGGGGTTCAACCAGCTGGACGCGCTGTTCAGGGTTTCGGCGGTGTTTGCCTTATATAAGCTCAACCTTGGGTTGTGAGGTAATCTGAACCGTAGCTAGCCGGGCGTGTAGAATGTTTCATCTGTTAATCAGTGCCATTTTTGGGCTACGGCCGGGCTCAGTTTGGACGTTGCTACAGCGCTTGCACTACGGCTATAATTTATAACAACAGAATTTTGGCATTGGCCATTTTGGCGATGGTAAGGCGTGGTCGCCGGATTAATTCCGGCGCCCTCTCGGTGCGGCCGCCGTTCTGTTCTGTCTCACTCTTCTATACTCTAACGCTTTGGACCAACCAATACGGCTGGATGTAGCCATTCCCGAAGTCTGGAGCGACTCTCTGGCGTAACGGAAGGACTGCACGTCAACATCTGCTTAGCAGCGCGAGGCCGATTAGTGCGGAGTTTCGATGAAACTGGATAATTCTATGCGGCCCCATCTGCTTACCTTGCGGGCTGCCGTTGGCCGTGGCAAGCGAGTCACAGGATTAATAATTTAAAAATCAATGAAAATTCAGCAACTACTGCGCCTACTGTTTCCAACCATCCTGCTTGGAGCTTGTAGCTCCGACAGTGCAAAGCCGACGGACACCAAACCACTAACCCCAGCGCAAAGGCAGGCAAAAATCGAACAGATAAAGCTGCATTTTACTGCACCCGTACTTATCGATAGTTCCGTCTATGTCATGTACCCGCTGCTGCTTGGTTCTACAGATGAAGGGGACAAGGATGGCAGTATCGTAAGTAAAAGCTATAGCCGCTCGAATACTTTTTGGAACATTGCTTTTTACAACACCGAAACCGGCGAGTCGCACTTGCTTTCACCGGATAAAAAGATGGTTTTGTACGCCTACACTGAGCAGGGCTCGGAAAGCGGAGCATCCACGGTTTCGGCTTCCAAATTTGCCAAATACGCTGAATTGGGCTCCGGGCAGTTGGATAAGTTGCTTTACTATTCGGTCAGGACCGTGGATTTTAATCATGACGGCGTGATTGACCAGCAAGACCCGAACTACTTGTTTACTTCGGACAAAGCCGGCAATAATTTTCAACAGATTTCGCCAGATAATTACAATGTCGAAAGTTGGCACCTGGTAAAAGGGACCAATAAGATTTTAATGCAAGGCACTCCGGATACCGATAATAACAAGGAGTTTAACGAGCAGGATGTGACGACGCCATTGGTTTACAGCATCCGGCCTAAACGTGACGCAAAAGCGGTGTTTAGTGGCCCGTTTAGTTCTTCGGTGAAGCAACTGCTGGACCAGCATTGGGCTCAAAAGCTGTAGTCATGAGCTTGGGCAATCATCCGGTAATGACTTCACATGCGCTTCTGTTACCGCTACTCTTGCTGTCTTTTCCCGTGTTGCTAAGCTACCTTAAACCTGTTCCGTGCTGAACCAAACATATAGCCGGAACAGTTGCGCGCTCAACTTGCCCTTATCGGCACCGAAAAGCCCGTGGTGCGTGCATACTTGTCCTTACCCAAAACGCGTTGCCTGCCTGCTGGCGGTACTTGACTGGTCCGGTCCGACCGCCTTAGGCGGTCCGACCGGTTGAAGAACCCCCGATTTTGCCCCGCCAACAACCGGTCGGACCGCCTAGGGCGGTCGGACCGGAGCAACAACCGCCGTTTTGGGTAAGGAAAAGGGTGCGTACATACCGGGCTTTTCGGTGTCGATAAGGGCAAATTGAGCGCGTAGGCAAGGGGCTGTTACGACCGGCATAGGCTGCGTTACATGCGTCCAACAGGCTCAGCGCCGCGTGTATGCATATAGGCGTACCAACAACGATGACGGCCGGAAAATAGCGTGGTGCGCACGTGCCAGCGGCGCGGCGGTACGCCCACACCGTCACTACAGTACCCGTTCCCACACCTCACCGCCCTGGCTTACCATGCGCACTAGGCCGGCCTGCCGGTCGTAGTACAGCTCCTGAAGAGCCGCTGGAGGCAGCGCACGGCATGTAGACCCGCGCGCAGTGCTGATGAATGCTACCACCTCATGGTAGGTGTGCCCGCGCACAGTGAGTTGCTGAAACGGGCCATTTAATGCAGCGCCTCGGGGAAATTTCATTCCTCGGCAACTGAAGTAGTCGCTGATGAGGTCCGTATTGCCCACGAATTCGGAATTCTCGCCTTCTGCATAAAACTGGCTGACATGTTCATTGTAGCCGCCTGAATTTAAATTGGTAAGCATTGCTGCATCGCGGTAAAAGCGCAGTGTCGTACCTCCTTTGTTGAGGCTGTCGACTCGGTTCAGGTACAGGTACACTAGGTCATAGTAGTTCAGTAGTTTCGAAAAGCTTGGAATACCCATCGAAGTCTTTCGGCTTTCAGCTTTCAGATTCGAAACGACATTTGCCCGATACACGCGCTGGTAGCCGCTTGTGTTTTCAAGTCTCCATTCATCACCTTGGCGAGTTTGCAGCCACAGCCGGTCCGCATCGGTGAAGTGATAATAATACACGCCATTCGCCCTTGACAGGCCTAGGTCCTCGGCACCCTCTTTTTTGCAGGACGTGTGGCCAAACATTACCAAGCCGAGCAGCATAAGTCGAATTGTTGAAAAAGTTCTCATTGGGTGCGGAGAAATTACGGAATAAGGAACGCCCTGCAAGCTGCGGCCTGGGCACTGCAGGCGCAAACCAAAATCTAATCAAGCAGGACTTTGATACTTAGATATCACGCTGGGAAATACTTGTTCACCAATTTATTACGCCGCATCATTCAGACTTTATAAAATAAATGCCGTTACTACTGGAAACACGCAGCCATTTTGCGGATGAAATCATTATAACGAAGCCCCAACGGCTCTTTCCCGTACACATACATTACTTTTAACCCGTTCCGTGCTGAACTATAAGAATAGCCGGAACAGTTGCGCGCTCAACTTGCCGGCTTTCATGGACCAAACGCAATATCCCAACCTCATTCCCTCGTACGAACACAAGCGGTTGGAAGCGCTGCAGCCCTACCAGGTGTTGGGCACGCCAGGGCAGGACGTCTTCAATGACTTCGTGAGCATTGTGGCCAAGCTCTTCGATGTGCCCATTGCGCTGGTGTCGCTGGTGCGCGCCGATGATGTGGTATTCATAGGCAACGAGGGGCTGCCGGAAGCCACAACGCTGAACCGCCAAGACAGCATGTGCTCGGTGGCTATTCTGCACGACGGCCCCATGGTGCTGGAGGACATTCCGGCCCAGCCCTGCACGCTCGTTAACCCCTACGTGGCCCAGCAGATGCAGCTGGGCTTTTATGCCGGCCAGGCACTGCGGGCTCCCAATGGCCAGCCCCTGGGCACCCTTTGCGTCATCGACCGCAAGCCCCACCGCCTTAGCCCGGCCGAGGGAAAATTACTCACCCAGCTTGCCCTTGTGGGCCAGGACCTGCTCACGCTGCAAGCCACCAGCGCCTCGAATGCAGCTATGGACCCCGCCCTGCGTGCCCGCCTCGACGACCTGGTGCAGCAGTCGCTCACCCGCCTGCACACCCTGGCCGAACTGCGCACCCACGACCTGGCCCCCGAAGCGGCTGATACCGCCCGCTACAATGCTACTCGCATCGATGAAGCCAGCTTCTTGGCCAATTCGTTACACCGCGAGCTACTGGCAGTGCTGGGCAAGTAGGAGAGGAGAGTAGCACCTGCTGGCCGCAGCTTGTTCCTTTGCGGGTATGACCGTCGACCTGTCTGCCCGCTGGCACCAACTCACCGCTCCCCTCGTGCCCAATGCGGCCCGTCGGGAAGCTGAATTCCAGCGCCTGGCTGCCGCTTACCAGGCGTCCACGCGCCACTACCATACCCTGCACCACATCGAAAACCTGCTGCACCGACTCGATGCAGTACACCTGCAGGACCGCACCGTGGTGGAGCTGGCTGTTTGGTTTCACGATGCGGTGTACAACGCGCTCAAATCCGACAACGAAGCGCGCAGTGCGGCTCAAGCCCTGGCGTTTCTGCAGCATTCGGCGCTGGAACCCGCCCGGCAGCAGCGGGTGGCTTTTCTCATCGGACGCACCGCCGACCACAACCAGCCCCAGCCGCCCGACGATGCCGACCTGCTCTACTTCCTCGATGCTGACCTAAGCATCCTCGGTGCCCCGGCCGACGACTACTGGGCCTATGCCCGCCAGGTCCGGCAGGAGTACCGCCTGGTGCCCGACCTGCTCTACCGCCCCGGCCGGCGCAGGGTGCTGGCCAAAATGCTGGCCGCACCGGTGCTGTTTCAAACTCCGGGCATGCGGGACGAACTGGACGCGGCGGCCCGGCGCAACCTGGCAGCCGAAATCGCCGCGTGGGAGCAGGGCGGTCTGTAGCGCGAACTTTTAGTTCGCGAATGCTGGACCTCCAGCCCTCGCGAACTAAAAGTTCGCGCTACAGCCCGCCCCGCTCATCACTCTCCCAGTAGCGTAAGCACCAGCGAGCGCCGGCCGCCGTGCTCGCGGTGCTCGCCCAGGTAGATGCCTTGCCAGGTGCCCAGCGCCAAGCAGCCCTGCGCCACGGGAATGCTGACGCTGCTGCCCAGCAGGGCGGCTTTCAGGTGGGCCGGCATATCGTCGGGGCCTTCGGAGTTGTGGCGGAAGTAGGGGGCGTTTTCGGGTGCCAGGCGGTTGAAGAATTGCTCGAAATCGTGCCGCACCGTGGGGTCAGCGTTTTCATTGAGGCACAGGCTGGCCGAGGTGTGCTGAATGAAGACGTGCAGCAGGCCCGCCCGCACCTGCGGTAGCTCCGGCAGCTCGCGCAGCACGTGGTCGGTGATGAGGTGGAAGCCCCGGCGCAGGGCTGGTAATTGGAATTGCTTGGTGTAAATCATGAGCGGAGAGGGAGGGCTGACGCGCAGCAAAGGCTCACCTTACGGCAACTCGTCGCCCAACAACTCAATTTACCCTGGGTCCCGGTTATATTTATTGCTTGGCTGTCGACTTACCCCGAATTATCAAATGCAAGTGGTGCGAATAGTATTAACGGTGTGCTTTCTATTAAGCGGAGTAAATGCGTGGGCGCAGCAATCGGATTCCCTAAAGGCAGAAATCTACTCCACCTTTCTGCGGGACAAGTTTGTGAAAAATATTCAGTTGTTGAGCAGCCAAGGCAATTACGAAGCATCAAGTGGTCGCCAGATGAAACAACGCGCAACACGCATTAGTAAGGTTGCCTCAACGGTTTGGGTGGTTCCGCCCGTTAAAAAAAGTCATCCTTTTTTCAAGATGTCGCTAGCCAAGCGACTAAAGGATTACCGCTTTACGAGCAAGGACACCGTACAGGCACCCGAGGGCTGGGCTGGGCCATATTTACCGATTCCAGTCGGAATAAGACTTAAGCATCCCGGCTGGGAAATGAAAGAGTATATTCACAATACTCCCGAACTGCTCCTGCTTGGTCAGAAGTTCGATTCACTTCAACACACAACTTCGGTTTTGCCCGGACCCATCACAATACCCGGATGCGAGGTGAAAACAGAAAGCGCCAGTTTTCTGGAGGCACTCAAAGTAGATAACTTCTTTGACTGGAGTAAGTATGGATTGGGGATAGTTGAACTGTCTGAAATAGCGTTCAGCGCCGATAACCGTTACGCGGTTTTTTACATGCACAATATTCGGGGGGGTGGGTGTCTCCGTTCTGACTCTGGATTTGTGTTCATGGAGAATTCTGCGGAAGGGTGGAAGGTAAAGCTTGTCAGCGAGGAGCTTCAAAATCCTTGACATTGCGCGGATGAGCGAGTGGCACGCATCGAGTAACTCATTGTTCGTGGTGAACAAGCCACACATTGCGTGACGCCAAACCCGCATCAGAGCCCGCCAAAGGCGGCACCTGAACCGACCTTTTCTGCGGTTACCTTTGTTGGTTCCGCACGGCCAACAATCCGTAAAATCAGTTAAATCCGCCTACATCCGTGATAGTTTGCATTGCCGAAAAGCCCAGCGTCGCCCGTGAAATCGCCAACGTGCTGGGGGCCACCCGCCGCATGGACGGCTACATGGAAGGCAACGGCTATCAGGTGACCTGGACCTTCGGCCACTTCTGCCAGCTGAAAGAGCCCGACGACTACCAGCCCGAGTGGAAGCGCTGGAGCCTGCACAACCTGCCCATGATTCCGGACCAGTTCGGCATCAAGCTCATGCGCCGCGACGAGGGCGTAGTGAAGCAGTTTCACACCATCAAAAAGCTGGTAGACGAGGCCACTGAAGTGATAAACTGCGGCGACGCCGGGCAGGAAGGGGAGGTAATTCAGCGCTGGGTGCTGCAGGAAGCCAAGTGCCGCAAGCCCGTGAAACGCCTCTGGATTTCCTCGCTCACCGAAGAGGCCATTCGCCAGGGCTTTGCGAACCTGCGCGAGGCCAAGGAATTCGACAGCCTCTACCAAGCCGGTAAGAGCCGCGCCGTGGGCGACTGGCTGCTGGGCCTGAATGCCACGCGCCTGTTCACCCTCAAATACACCACTTACCAAGACAAGCAGCTGCTAAGCATCGGGCGGGTGCAAACCCCCACGCTGGCCCTGCTGGTAGAGCGCTGGCACGAAATCCAGAACTTCCGGCCAGAACCGTATTGGGTACTGAAGACCGAATACCGGGGCACGCTGTTCAGCCACATGGCCGCCCCCGATAAGGCCAAAGACGCCGACGCCGCGCCCGATACCAAGTCCCGCCTGCGCGCCCTCGGCTACTTCGTGACCGAAGAAGAAGCCCGCGAAGCCCTGGAAGCCGTGCGCCCCGCGCCGCTGCGCGTGACTGATGTGGAGATTAAAAAAGGCCGCGAATCCCCGCCGCGTTTGTTTGACCTGACCTCGCTGCAGGTGCAGTGCAACAACCAGTTGGGTTTATCCGCCGAAGACACCCTGAAAATCGTGCAGGCCCTGTACGAGAAGAAGGCCGTGAGCTACCCGCGGGTCGATACCACGTTTCTGCCGGATGACCAGTACCCGAAAATTCCCGGCATCCTGCGCGGCATTTCGGGCTACGACGCGCTGACCAAGCCTTTGCTGGCCGGCAAGATTCCGAAGACGCCCAAGGTCTTTAACAATAACAAAGTCACCGACCACCACGCCATCATTCCGACCGGCGCGGCCGGCCCCGGCGGCGGCATGGAAACCAGCGTGTACGACATCATCACGCGCCGCTTCATCGCTGCCTTCTACCCCGATTGCGAGGTAAGCAACACGACCGTGCTGGCTGAGGCCGCCGAACGCCCGTTTCGCGTGCGCGGCCGCCAGATTCTGAACCCCGGATGGCGCGTGGTGTACGGCGACCCCACCCAGCAGGCCGCCCCCAAACCAGCCCCCGCGCCCGGTGCTGCCGGCGCAGCCGCTGAAGCGGACGATGATGCTGTGTCCACGGTGCTGCCCAATTTCGTGAAGGGCGAAAGCGGCCCCCACGACCCGCGCCTGGAAAGCAAGATGACCCAGCCGCCCAAAGACTACACCGAGGCCACGCTGCTGCGCGGCATGGAAACGGCCGGCCGCAACATCGACGACGAAGAGCTGCGCCAGGCCATGAAGGAAAACGGCATCGGCCGCCCAAGTACCCGCGCCGCCATTATCGAAACGCTGTTCAAGCGCAACTACATCAAGCGCGAGAAAAAACGCATTATTCCCACGCCCACTGGCGTGGAGCTCATTGGCCTGATTCGCAACCCCACCCTGAAATCGGCGGAGCTAACCGGCCAATGGGAGCACAAGCTGCGCCAGATTGAGCGCGGCGAGCTCTCGTCGGAAGGCTTTCTGGGCGAGCTTTCGGGCCTCGTGAAGGAGATGGTAGCCGAGGTGAAGAACGACGGCCGCGGCCGCATGGTGACCTCCGGCAGTGCTGAACTGGCCGTGCAGGCTGCCCAGGCCGGGGGCGGGGCCAGCAGTGGCAAAGTGCCCGCCGGCATGACCGGCGGCCGCCCCACCACACCCGGCGGCCCGGCCACTTTGCCTGGGGCCAATGGCCTCGGCTACTGCCCGGCCTGCAAAACCGGCCACGTGGTGCGGGGCAAAACGGCTTTCGGCTGCGTGCGTTTCCGCGAAGGCTGCACTTTTCGGCTGGCTGCCGAGGTGCACGGCAAGAAACTGAGCGACCCGCAGGTGAAAGCCCTGCTCGCCAAAGGCCGCACTCCCGTGATGAAGGGCTTTGTGGGCGCCGAGGGCCAGAAGTTTGACGCTGCCATTGGCCTCGATACCAGCTTCCAGCCCATTCTGCTCCAAGTAGCTGATGCTAAACCCGGCGCCGCGCCCGACTCGGGCCTGATTCCGTGCCCGGTGTGCAAGCTCGGCACCATGCTCAAGGGCAAGACGGCTTACGGTTGCTCGCGCTTCCGCGAAGACTGCCAGTTCCGGGTGGCGTTCGAGTGGGGCGGCAAGCAGCTCACCGAAACGCAACTCAAGCAGCTGCTGCGTAAGGGCGAAACCAGTGTTATTAAAGGGTTTTTATCAGCCAAAACCGGCAAAAAGTATGATGCCGCGCTAAAGGTCGAGGAAGGCCGCGTGGTACCCGTGTTCGGGTAGCAGTGGGCAGTCGACCGAGGTAGAGACGCATACTTGCGTCTCGTCGTGTGCGCCATTTGGGCGTCGTCGAACGACGAGACGCAAGTATGCGTCTCTACATTTTTTCGCCTAGCGCCTAGCGCTGCTGGCCTTGCCGGGCAGCTTGTAGCCAACCTGTAGCGCCACCCGCTGGTAATGGGCCGAGCCGTAGGTAGTGAAAACGTTGGCCTGCCAGGGTCGGCCAGCGGGGGCTAGCACCACGCGGGCATAGCCGAAGGAGCTTTTCGTCCGGTCGAAGTCGAGTGAGGCGGCGCTGCTCACGCCCACCACCAGCGCCAGCGGGCTGCGCGGCCCAAAGCCGGTGCCCACACCAAAAAAATACGCGGGGTTGGCTAAGCCCAGCAAGCCGTTGGCGCCGTACCCGATTTCGTATTGCACCCAGTGGTTCCAGTTCATTTCGAGCTGGAAAGTGGGCACGGTGTGTACTGTGTCGACGACAATATTCGTGGCCAGTATGTCGAAGGAGCCGTCCTGACCATAGTAACCGACGCGGCCCGCCAGCATGCCCACGCCTACGCGCGTTTGCCACCGGTTCTTTTGCATATCGACGCTGAAGTGCGGATGCGCGGCCAGCAGGCCCACCGTGGCCCGGCGGCCATCGCCAATGCGCAGGCGGTCGGCCGCGCCCAGTACGTCGAGGCCCACGCGCAGGGTGGTGGTGGTGGGGTGGCCGGCGCGGCGCTTGGCCAGCACGTAATCAGCCCCAAGCATCAGCCCATCGAAGCGGTGCTCGACGGCTACGCCCCTAGGCGAACTTCCGCCACCACCAAACGGATTAAAGCTGGAATGAGTGTCGTTGGTGCTGTGCGAAAACCGGCCGCCCGTGTAGCCACCGTGTAGCTCGAAGCTGCTGGTTGTTTCAACCTTGGCAGGCTCCAGGCTGGCCGTTTGAGCGTGGGCAAGCGGGGCGGCTAACGAAGCCGGCAGAAAGGTGGCCACCGCAGCAAGTTGGCGGAGCGAGAAGGAAGCACGGAACATGAGGTGCAGAAAAGAAGTGGTGAATTGATGCGTCAAAGGAACTCCCCACAACTCATGCTGCGCCAACCAAAATATTTATTGAGCCGACTTTTCCATGTTAAATATAACGCATTAAGTTATTGAAAATAATTGGTTTAAAATTGATTGTCCTGACTTTTAGAATCAGCCTGAAACTCCACCAGATTCTTCACCATGCCTTTGAAGATGATGCCGTGGAAGGGCAGCACCGAGTACCAGTATAGCCGCCCGGCCAGCCCGCGCGGGCGGTAGGCCGCCAGCTGCTCCACGGCGTGGGTGCCGTCGGGCTGGTACACGATGCGGAACTGCAGCCAAGCCTCGCCGGGTAGCTTCATCTCGGCGTAGAGCAGCAGGCGGCGGCCGGGCTTGTCGGCCACCAGCACGCGCCAGAAATCGAGCGGGTCGCCGGCCCGCAGGCGTGAGGGCGAGCGGCGCCCCCGGCGCAGACCCACGCCGCCCACGGCCTTGTCCATCAGCCCGCGCAGGCGCCAAAGGAAGTCGGTTTTGTACCAGCCCCGGTCGCCGCCAATGCGCCAAATGTTGTCCAGCACCTCGGCCACCGGCCGGGTAAAAGGCTGCAGCTGGCGGTCGAAGAACATGCCGTTTTTGGGGATTTGGATGGCGTCCATGTAGTTCTGGCGCATGGTGCCACTGCTCAGGGCGTCGCTCCAACTGCTCACCACCTCGTTCTGTTCGATGCGGGTGAAGGCCAGCGCCAGCGCCTCACGGTAGCTCATGGGCGTGTGCGGCACTACGGCCGCAATGCTTTTGCCGGAGTCGCACACGGTGTCGTTTTTCAGGCTTTCGACCAGGCTTTGGGCCAGCGAAAACGTGGTGCTCGTGACCAGGTACAGCCACCACGACGAGAGGCGGGGCGTGAGCACAGGCACCGTCACAATCCAGCGCTTGTAGTCGCGCTCGGCGGCCAGGCCCAGCAGCATCTGGCGGTAAGTCAGCACGTCGGGCCCGCCCACGTCGAAGGCCCGGCCGAAACAGGCGGCGTTGTCCAGCACCTCGGTTAGGTAAAACATGATGTCGCGGATGCCAATGGGCTGGCAGCGTGAGTTCAGCCAGCGCGGCGTCACCATCACGGGCAGCTTCTCCACCAAATCGCGGATAATCTCGAACGAGGCCGAGCCCGACCCGATGATGATGCTGGCCCGCAGCACCGTGATTTTAGCCGGCTGGGCCTGGCTCAGCACGTTTTCGACGGCGCGGCGCGAGCGCAGGTGCACGCTCAGGTTGGTATCGTTGGCAATGCCCGAGAGGTAAATGACCTGCCGGGCAGTGGTCGTGTTGAGGTACTGCACGAAATGATGAGCCGACTGCTGCTCCTGCTCGAAAAAGTCGTGGTTGCCGCTGCTCATCGAGTGCACGAGGTAGTAGGCCGCGTCGATGTCGGTTGGAAGGTCGGCCAGGGTGCGGGGCCGCAGCAGGTCGCCGGTGGCCGTGCTCACGCGCGGGTGCAGGCTCTCGGGCATGGTATCGGGCAGGGCAAAGCGGCGCGGGTCGCGCACGAGGCACACCACGTCGTGGCCCGCCGCGGCGAGCAGCGGCAGCAGGCGCTGGCCAATGTAGCCCGTGGCGCCGGTGAGGAGAATTTTCATGCTGCCGAAGGGACGAAGTTTTAAATAGGAGCTCTCAGCATGAGAGTAAGTGAAGCCGTGGTAGTTGAACGGCCCAGCCGCTGCGTTGTTCGCCGAGGCACTGGCTGCCAGCGCGCCGCGCCCGCAACCCCGGCGGTGAAGCTGCATCTTTGGTGCTATGAAACACGCCCTACACCTCCTGACCGCCGGCCTGCTGTTTGCCACTGCTGCCCAGGCCCAGACCAAGCTCAGCATTCCACCGCTGAGCCCAACCACCCGCATCCACCAAAACTTCTCCACGTCCTACATCGACCTGACATATTCGCGGCCCTCGCTGCGCGGTCGTACGGCCTTCGGCGGATTAATTCCTTACGGTACGGTGTGGCGCACGGGGGCCAATACCATTACCAAAGTGCGTTTTGGCGAGGAGGTGAAAATCAACGGCCAGACGGTGCCGGCCGGGGCCTACGCGCTGCTGGCCATCCCCGATGCCAAGGAGTGGACGTTCATTTTGAACCGCGACACGGCCCAGTGGGGCACCTACGATTACAAACAAGCCCTCGACGTGCTGCGTGTGAAAGCCAAACCGACGAAGCTCGCTGCTCCGGTCGAAACCATGGCGTTAATGGTCGAAAATCTCAAGCCCGCCTCCGCCGACCTCGTTCTGAACTGGGACCGCACGCAGGTGGTATTGCCCATCGTGGCCGACCCCGACCGCATCGTGATGGGACAGATTGAGCAGGCCATGAAGGGCGAGAAGAAGCCGTACTACACGGCCGCCCAATACTACTTCAATACCGGCAAAGACCTGACGCCCGCCATTGGCTGGCTCGATGAAGCCATAAAGGCCAGCCCCACTTACTACGGCTACTACTGGAAAGCCAAGCTGCTGCAAAAGCAGGGCAAAAACACAGAGGCCGTTGCCGCCGCCAACAAGTCGCTGGAGCTGGTAAAGGACGACAAAAACGAAATATCGAAAGCCGAATACATGCGCCTGAACCAGGAAGTGCTGGCACTGGCAGGAATGAAGAAATAGGCTTTTCCTAAACGCCTGTCATGCTGAGCGCAGCGAAGGACTTTGTCGCATTTGAACGTTAGTTGTTCAGTCGTGATAAGGTCCTTCGCTGCGCTCAGGATGACAGGCGTTTTTTGACTGTTAAAAAGGTTGTCCGCGTACCTATTCGGCCGGCTTGTTCTGCTGCACCATCTGGCTGAAGCTGCGGGCGGCGTTGGTGAACTCCGACGGCACGAGCACTACGGTCGTTGTGTTGTTGTCGATGCCGATTTCCGAGAGCATCTGCATGCGGCGTAGTTCCAGGGCAATGGGGCTTTTCTCCATTTCAATTGCGCCCTGCGTGAGTTTGATACTGGCTTCCAACTCCGCTTCGGCCTTGATGATGCGGGCGCGCTTCTCGCGAATGGCTTCGGCCTCGCGCGCCATGGCCCGCTGCATGGATTCCGGAATTTCCACGTCTTTGATTTCGACCAACTCAATCTTCACGCCCCAGTTTTCGGTGGCGGCATCCACAATTTTCATTAGTGCGGAGTTGATGGCGGCCCGCTCGCGCAGCACTTCATCAAGCTGGTGCTGGCCAATGATGTTGCGTAGCGCCGTGACCGAAAGCTGGTAAACCGCCTGGTTGAAATTGGCCACCTTGATGATGGCATCGGCCGGGTTCACCACCCGAAACCACAGCACGGCGTTTACCTTAATGGTCACGCTGTCTTTGGTGATTGTTTCCTGCTGCTCCAGGTCCACGGTTTTGGTGCGGACGTCGATAGTTTGTTGGCGCTCCAGAAACGGAATTATCCAGTACAGCCCCGGTCCGCGCAGGCCAGTGAAGCGGCCCAGCCTAAACACCAGCGCCCGCTCGTATTCCTGGGCCACGCGAATACCGGAAAGGAGGAGGGCAACGACGAGTAAAACGATGTACAGCGACATGGCAGCTAGGGGTTAGTTGAGCCTAAATGTACCTACTGTATCGCCGCCTGCCGGGTCGCATTACACCCTGGCGAAAAGCAACGTGCTGTACTCGCCCGTCGGCGCAACGCCGGCCGGGCCAGGGGAAGCTGGCGCTCAGGCTATGCCCCCGGCAAGCGGCAGAAGGGGGTCGGGCAGGAATAGCCGAAACGCGGTGCCTTCGCCTACTGCACTGGTCACATCGATGCGACCGCCAGCCTGGGTTACGAGGCGGTTCACCAGGAACAGGCCCACGCCCGTGCCCGGCACCTCCGGATGGAAGCGGCGGAAAAGCTGAAACAGCTCGTTGCGGTGCCGTCGCAGGTCGATGCCCCGTCCGTTGTCCTCCACGCTCAAAACCGACGTGCCTTCGGTGCGGGTGGTGCGCACAGCAATGCGGGGCGGCCGCCCGGGCTGGGCGTAGTGCAGGCTGTTACTGAGCAGGTTCACCAGGATGCTGTGCAGGCTGGCGCGGCTCATGCGCAGGGCTGGCACGGCCGTGAAGTCCAGCGTAAATTCAGCGTCGGACGATGCCAGCCCCCGAATAATTTCTTCGGCAAATGGCTGCATTTCCACTACCTCGGTCGGCAACGTTTCGGCCAGGCGCTGCTGCTTTACCACGGCGGCCAGCCCTTCAATGGTGTCGCGCAGCTGGCCCAGGGCGCTCTCTACCAGCCCCAGCATCTGGCCGGCGGCGGGGTCGTGAAAAGTGGCCGTGCGGCTCAATTCCTCAAACAATCCGCTGAGGTTGTTTATCGGCTGCTTGAGGTCGTGCGACGCCGTGTACACGAAGGCATCCAGGTCGGCGTTGGTGCGGCTGAGCTGCTCGTTCTGCACCCGCAGCTGCTCGCGCTGGTGCTCGGCTTCGGTCTTGGCTCGCAGCAGCTGCTGCTCGTAGCGCCGTCGCTCGGTAATATCAAACAACGTAACCCGCATGACCAGCGGCTGGTCGGTTTCGTCCCGCTGCACCACGGCGCTCAACAGCACAGGCAGCGTGCCGCCATCGCGCCGCCGCAGCAGGTAGCTTATTTCGCGCACTTCGCCGGCCAGGGCCAGCAGCGGGGCGCAATGGGTTTCGTAGTGGATGCGGCCGCCCAGGGTAAACAAGTCGGGCAGGCGCTTTTGGGCTACCAGCTCGTGATATTGGTAGCCCAACCAACCCAGCAGCGTTTGGTTCAGCTTGACCAGGGTGCCGTCGGGCAGGCACGAGCAATAGCCGCAAGGAGCCCGGTCGTACAGGTCGACGAGCCTTTCCTCGGTCAGGCGCAGGTCGTATGCCAGATGGCCTTTAGTGGAAGTGCTTCCCATGGCTAAGCCGGGCTTCGGTCCTGCTTCAAAAATGCCTCGATGGCCGCGATGGTGCCCCGGGGCTCGCTCAGGTGCGGGCAGTGGCCGGTAGTGGGCAACAGTACCAGTTCGCTGCCGGCGAGCTGCTGGTGCAGGTAGTTGCCCACGGCCACGGGCGCCAGCGCATCGTGGGCACACTGAATAATCAGGCAGGGGGTATGCACCCGGGGCAAGTCGGCGCGGTTATCGGCCAAAAACGTGACGCGGGCAAAGTGCTGCGCAATGGCCGGGGTGGTGCGGCAAAAGCTCTGGTGCAACTCGCCAGTGAGCGCCGACTCGGCAGGCTGGCCCATGATGACGGGGGTGAGCGCCGCCGACCAGCCAAGGTAATTGTTGTCCATGGTCTCGAGCAGCTCATCAATGTCGGCCTGCTCGAAGCCACCGGTGTAGCCCACGTCGTTCAGAAAGCGCGGCGAAGGTGCCACCAGCACCAGCTTGGCCACGCGCTCGGGCGCCCGGATGGCGGCCAGCATGCCAATGGTGCCGCTCACGGAATGGCCCACGAGCACCACGTCGTACAGGTTCAGGGCGTTCAATACCTCCAGTACATCTTCGGCATGGGCTTCCAGCGTGGAGTAGTGCGCCGGGTCATACGCTTCCAGGTCCGACTGCCCGGCACCTACCAAATCGAGTAGTACCACGCGGTAGCGGTCCACAAAAGCAGGCGTGATGAACCGCCACATGTGCTGGTCACAGCCGAAGCCGTGCACTAACACTATGGCTTGGGTACCTGTGCCGGTTATGGTTACGTTGTTGCGTGCTAGTGCATCCATCGCGGAGGTAATGGGAGAATAAGGGGCCTTCCCAAAAGCAGGTTTCGGCAGTGCCCTTATACGGAAAAGCTTGAGGGTAAAGCCATGAATCTGGGTTTACGGATGCGATTTAGGATGCCTAAGGCTAACACCCTACCACCAGCAGCGCCGCTACGCTCCCGTGACCGGCTCGTATGTCTCCTCCACGCGAATACCGAAACGAATGAGCAAATGCTACAGAGCAAGTTGGGGCGCTGAAATTTTGAGAGAAATCGCTGCGCTGGGCAACTCATGACAACTGGTCTACCTCACTGATACAATTTCCCCATGCTTATCCCTCTCTACTTTGAGGTTTTTTGAGTCTATATTTTCCAAAATAGCTCCGTCTTTGAAGACATGGTGTTTGTCAACCGCAAATAGATAATTGCCTTCAAGAAGTTTGAAAGATTTGACGTCAGCTTTATCGAGTTTAGCAATCAGCATTCCCCACTCGGAGGTCTGTAATAGTAAGTAAACAAACCCGGCAGGAAACGCAAAGAAAGAAGACTTTCTGCGACCAGCAGCCAACTGTTTCGCGCGCGGCCTGCCCGCGTCAAGCGGGGTTACGCGCTGCTGCCCAGCTGCTGCAACACCTGCGCGGCAGCGTAGCGGCCCGACTCCACGGCCCCGTCGAGCCGGCCCCATTCGCTGGCGGACGTTTCGGCCCCGGCCCAGTGGAGCGTGCCTGCCCACGCGGCCTGCCGCAGCAGCGCGGGCCCGTGCAAGGGCACCGACGCGGGCGGCTGCTCGTCGCCCGGCGCGCTGGTGAACGGGTCCTGGGCCCAATCCCACTCGTGGTAGGCCAGCGGGGCGCCGGCCAACTCGCCAAATAAATGCTGGAGTTGGGCGAGTACCGCCGCCCGCCGCGCCGCGAGGGAGGCGGTGCGCAGCGCATGCGGTGCGGCAAAGAACCCGAACAGCACGCCGGGGGAATCACCCACCGGCGAGGCGTCGTGTATTTCCGTCAGCGGCCCGAGCTGGCTGACGGCGAAGCCCGACCAGCCGAGGGCCCGCCAGAAGGGCTCGGCGTACACCACGACGCTTTTCATGGCGTGGCTCATCCAGGTAGGTATTTCGCGCAGCGTTGCCAGCAGGGCCGCGGGTAGCGCCGGCTCGAAAGCCAGGCTGTGAGCTGCCAGCCGCGGCGGCAGCGCCAGCACCACCGCCGCGGCCACGTAGGTGCGGGGGCTTTCGCCCTGCACGGCCCGGACCTCGATGCCCTGCCCGTTGGGCAGCCGGCGAAGCTGCGTTACGCGGGTGTTTAACTCCAGGCTATCGGCCGGCAGCTGGCCGGCCAGGGTGCGGCAGAGCACCGCTACGCCGCCCGCAAATCGCAGGTAGCCGGCCGAGCCGGACGGGTGCGGCAGCCGGTGCACGCCCTGCGGGGTTTGGTAGGCCGTAGCTCCGGCGCTAGGCTGCACAAACGGCCGGATGGCCAACTCGTCGAGCAGCTGCATCAGGTGCGGGTGGTGGTGCCAGCCCCAGGTAGCGCCCAAGTCGAGCAGTTGGTCCTCCCCGCTGTCCGGCAAGGCCGGAATGGCCCACGTGCGGCCCCCAACCCGGCCGCGGGCTTCGAGCATGCGCACGGGCACGCCGGCGGCCAGTAGGACCCGCGCGGCCGTGAGGCCGGCCAGCCCGGCCCCAACGATGAGCACCGGCGGCACGGCAGGAGTGGGAACAGCAGGCGTCATATGCAGGAAATAAGCCGGGCCAACATCAATGCGGCCCGGTGGGCCCGAATACGTCGGGACGGGCGTAATGGCCGGTGACGTCCATTGCCATTTGCTCTTCGGGAATGCGGGCCAGGTCGATTTCGGCGGTCAGGATGGTTTCCACGTCGTACACGGGGCCCGCCAGAATAGCTCCATCGGGGCCGATGATGACGCTGCCGCCGTTGAGCACCAACGCGTCGGGGTTGTCGCGCAGCGCGCCGGCCGGCTCCAGCTCGGCGGGCAGGTCGCGGGCGTGCATGATGGCCCCGCAGGCGACGACGAAGCAGCGGCCCTCGAACGCGTAGTGGCGGCTGGCCACCAGGTTCATTTCCTTCACCTGGGGCCAGGCGGCCACGTGGATGTCTTCGCCGGAGGTGTGCAGTACGTGGCGAGCCTGCGGCATCCAGTGTTCCCAGCAGATGAGGCCCCCCACGCGCCCGATGGGGGTATCGACCGCGTGCAGGCTGCGTCCGTCGCCCTGGCCCCAAACGAGCCGTTCGGTGTAGGTGGGCATGAGCTTGCGGTGGTGGTGCAGCAGCGCGCCGTCGGGCCCAAAGGTGAGCATGCTGTTGTAGAGCGTGCCTCGTCCGGGGCCCACGAGCACCCGCTCGTGCACGCTCATGTTGAGCACCACGCCGTGGGCACGGGCGGCGGCGGCCAGGGCCTCGGTCTCGGGGCCGGGCACGACTACGCTGTTTTCTGCCAGGCGGCGGTACACCTGTTTCACCGGGGCCGAGTCCCAGAGGTTGACGTCGCGGCAGCAGTCGAGCCAGGCCGGGTAGCCGGGTAGCCACGTTTCGGGAAACACCACCAGCTGCGCCCCTTGGGCCGCCGCCTGCCCGATGAGCGTTTCGGCTTTGGCCAGCGAAGCCGCCAGATTCAAATAAACAGGGGCCGCCTGCACGGCCGCGACGGTAATGCGCATGGTTATTATGACTACTTCCCCACCACCGGCAGCACGGCCACGCTCTCGTGCCCGGCCGCATCCACGCTCACCACGCCGAAGATGAAATTGTCTTTGCTGATGTTCAAGTTGGCCGTCGTACCCGTCATCGGGAGGCGCTGCTGCCACTGCGGAGCGCTGGTTTCGCGTACCAGCACCACGTAACCGGCTGGCTTGGGGCCGCTAGTCGGGGCCTGCCAGCGCAGTTCGGTGCGGTTGGTGAGGTTGGCGGTGAGCACTTCAACTTTGGCGGGGGCAGCCGGAGCCAGGGCCAGGCTGGCCATGGTGGCGAGGTTGATACCGGCGTTGCGGCGCAGGTAGGCAAAGTCCACGCCTTCCGTCACGTCGCCGTAGGCCCGGCCTTTTTCGGTGCGCAGGTCCTGGTGCTGGTGGGTGTAGTCCTCGTTCATTTCGGTGAAGCGGACGGCGGCGAAGCCCTGCTGGTTGAAGGGCGTGTGGTCGCCGCCGCGCAGGAACCGGTCGGGGCGGTACACCAGCGTTGCTTTGTGGCCGCGGCCGTAGAGTTGGGCCGTGCGGTTGATGTAGCGGGCCAACAGGCGGCTGGGCGATTCGTTCTCACTGCTCAGCTGGCGGCGCACTTTGGCCTGCTCGGGCGTTTCATTGGCCGGTACGCCCTCACTAAACACCCGCACCTGCGTAGCGTCGTTAATCACCGGGTCGAAACCGTGGGAGTTGCCCACGATGTCGTTGTTGAGCATGGCAATCAGGTTCCAGCCTTCTCTTTTTGCCCGTTCGGCCAGGTGGCCCGAGCCGTAGAGGCCCTGCTCTTCGCCCTGCACGGCCACGAACTTGAGGGTGCAGGGAAACTTCTGGCCAGCCAGCACGCGGGCCAGCTCCATCACCAGCACGGTGCCCGAACCGTCGTCGTTGGCACCGGGCGCGTCGGCGGTGGCGTTCATCACATCGCTCACGCGCGAGTCGATGTGGCCGCTCACCAAGATAATGCGGGTATCCGTAGGGTCAGTGCCCGGCAGGGTAGCCAGCACGTTGGCCATCAGCACGGGCTTGTTGATGCGGCGGCCGTCGGGCTTCACCGTGAAGGTGTCCATCTCAACGGTCATGCGCCCACCGCCGGCTTTGCTGTATTTCAGGAACTCATCGCGCACGTAGTTGCGGGCCGCGCCAATGCCGCGGGTGGGGCTCTGCGTGTCGCTCAGGGTGTGGCGCGTACCGAACGAAACTAGCTTGCGGATGTCAGCCTCGAGGTTTTTGGCCGAGATTTCATCCACCAGCTTCTGGATGTTGGCATCGGCCGACGGCAGGAGTGGGGCGGGCTTAGGGGCTTGGGCAAGGGCGGCGAAGGGCGCGAGGGCGAGGAGGTAAGCGGCGAATTTCATAAGGGGAAGTTAGGGTGGGAGTCGGGAAGAAAAAGCAAAAAAGAACGTCATGCCGAGCTTGTCGAGGCATCTCTACCGCGCAACGTAATCCAATCGGGAGGGTTACTGCTGCAGTAGAGATGCTTCGGCAAGCTCAGCATGACGTGCTGTGCTGAGCAAGTTTGCTGAAATTAACCGGCCTTATAAAACGGCTCGATGGTGCGGAAGTAGGGATTTACGCCTTCCTCCGACTCTGGGTTTAGCAGCATCAAATCGACGAATTGGTACACGTTGGTCTTGCCTTCGAGCACGGGGCCGAGCTCCTGCATGAAGCCGGGGTCGGGGTTGGTGCTGATGAAGGCGAGCAGCAGGCGGGGCACGTCGGGATTGGTGGCAACCTGCATCTGGGCCAGGTAGGCGGCTTCGATGTGCGACTGGCCCGCGGCCCAGGCCGCCACAGCATCGGCTACGGCCTGGGGCATTTCGGCGGGCTGGTTGAGCATGACCTGGGCATCGCCGCCGGCGGGAGAGAGCGGGCCGGTGAGTTGGCCGTTGAGCAGGGCCGCGATTTCGTCCTTGGGCAGGATTTTGCCGGCGGGCGAGAAGGGGTTCAGTACGCAGTCCTGGCCCTGAATCATCGAGAAGAAGGCGTGGCCGGGGATGCGCACGTAGCTCACCGGGCCGTTGTCGACGCCGCCATCGCTCAGGCGCGGCACCGAGCTGAAGATGGGCAGCTTGCCATCGCTCAGTACCTGCAGCTGAATTTCCTGACCCTCGGCAAGGACGACTTCGCCGGTTCCGACGCCTTCCATGGGGGCCAGAATCATCAGGATTTCTTCCTGCAGCAGGGCCTGGTAGAAGGCGGGGCGGGCGTTTTCGTCGGTAGCAGCCAGCAGCAGCAGCTGCTCCAGCACGTTCTCCGGCTCGAAGGGCAGGGGCAGGGGCTCGGGCAGCTGGTAGGTGGGCACAATTGGCTCGGGCTCGACCGGGGCCGTGAACTTAGCGCCCTGGTAGCGCGGGCCGCCCGCGGGCTTATCGGCTGCGGCTGGGGTAGCAGTAGGGGCAGCCGGAGAGGGAGTTGCCGGGGTGTCGGCAGGTTTATTTTTCAGGAAATCAAACAGGCCCATAGTGAGTTAGGATGCGAGTGGGTTTAGGGGCGCAATCTACGCCGGAAAATGGGTTTTGGGCGCAGGAAAGGCACCTGAACGACGTAGGGGCGGGGCTTACCCCCGCCCGCCAGTGAACGGAATCGTTCGGGTGGGGCGGGCGCCCGGGCGGGGGGGCGCCCCGCCCCTACGTCGTTCAGGTTCGCTTAATGGCACTTATCAATCTGGGCCTGCACGTCGCTGATGGTGCGCGGCGAGGCTTCATTGCCCCAGTGGCTTTCGATGTAGTTCAGCAGGTTGGTGAGTTGGGCGGGGCTCAGGCCCTTGTTGCTGGGCATCACGTTGTGGTAGCCGATGCCATTCACGACAATCACCTCATTCTGGCCGTTTCGCAACAGGCAGGCCAGCTCAGCCCGGTGGTCGACCAGGTAATCGGAGCCGGCCAGGGGCGGGATGAGACGGGCCAGGCCCTGGCCCTGGTCGCCGTGGCAGCTGGCGCAGTGCTGCACGTACAGCTTCTCGCCCTGGTGGCGGTTGTTGCTGAAGCAGCCGGGTAGGGCCAGCAGCAACAGCAGCAACAGCAAGAAACCAGAAAGGCGGCGGCGGAGCATAGGGGTGGGATGGGAAGTGAGAAGACGATTTGTCATCCTGAGCTCGCGAAGGACCTTATCACGCTTGTGCCGTTTGCTAATTTGCTGCAAACCGTTCAGCGGTGATAAGGTCCTTCGCAAGCTCAGGATGACAGACCTAATTCAACTTATAAAAAATTGCTACCGCCCGGCCACCCCCTTTTTGCGCGCATCAATCTCCGCCAGCAGCAGGGGCAGCTCGGCTTTGAGGCGGGCTACTTCCTCGGCATTCATGCCATCATAGGCGCCGCGAATGTAGCCGCGGTCATCAATCAGGGCCAGGGTGCCGTTGTGGGCCAGGCCGCCGGGCGACTGCGCGTCGGGCATCACGCCGGTGAGGAAGCGGTTGGCCAGGGCGAAGGTGGCGGCGCGGTCGCCGAGGCTGGCGAAGTGCCAGCGGTTGGCATCGGCCACGCCCAGGCGCTGGGCGTAGTCGCGCAGCACGGCCGTCGAGTCGTGGGCCGGGTCGATGGTGATGGACAGGAAGCCGAGGCGCGGGTCGGTGGGGTAGAACTTGAACACCGACAGCATTTCGCTCTGCAGCTTGGGGCAGATGCCGGGGCAGGTGGCAAAAAAGAAATCGGCGATATAAGCGCGGCCGGCGAAGGTGGCGTTGCTCACGGGTTGGCCGGTCTGGTCGGTGAGTTTAAAGGCGGGCACGGCAATGGCCAGCGTGTCGGCCGGGCCGCCGTCGGCGCGCGGGCGGATGTCGCGCTCACCCAAAATGGGCAGTTGGGCGGCTTCTTTGGGCGGGGCAGTGCAGGCAGCGGCAAACAGCGTGGCGGCCAAGGCCGGCAGCAACAACAGGCGTTTCAGCATGGGGCGGGGTTATTTGGAAGCAGCGGGCACGTCGCCGGCAGCGGGGTGTTGGGCCTGGAATTTGGTGGCCGAATCGAGCGAGGAGCGGAACTGGCGGCGTACGCCGGCCAGCAGTTGCTGCTGCTGCTTGAAATAGCTCAGCCGCGCCTCCGGGGTAGCCGTGCTGTCGGGGGCTTTGTACTGATGCATCCACCCCATCATGGCATTGTCGGCGGCGGCCAGGCCGTGGATGTAAGGCGCGGGAGCTTCGGAGTGGTAGCCCGAGAGCTTGCCTTTAAGCGCCATGAGCTCATCGGCCTGAAACATGAGGGAGTCGTGGGTGGCCATCAGGGCCATTTCGGCGGCTGAAGCTGGCGAGGGAGCGGCTCCTTCGCTGATGGGCTTGTTGGGCGAGGAGCAGGCGGCCAGCAGGAAGGGCGCGGCAGCCACGCAAAGGGCTTTTTTGAAAGTGTTTTTCACGGGGCAAAGGTACAGCGGGCTCACAGCATGAACAGGTGAGGCGGGGGTTTGGCTAGCTGAGACTTGGATTATTTCGAACGAATCTTGGGTTAGGAGAGCTGTGGCGGGAGGTTGGAGAGGTGGGGCGCAGGGTTGGAAGGGCGAGTTGTAGGCTAGGAGAGGCGTGGCGGGGCTTCGGAGGGTCGTGGCGGGACTTCGGAGAGGTGAGACGCAAGGTTGGAGAGGCGTGGCATGGCTTCGGAGAGGCGGGGCGTAAGGTTGGAACACCGTGGCGGGACAGAGGCGCGTCGGGGCGGGACCGGGGAGAAATCTGCCAAATCAAAAGCTTCAGGCAACTGGTTTGTCAGCCTGAGCGTAGCGAAAGACCTTATCACGCTTGTTGCTATGTGAGAAAAAGGCAAACCGCACGACGGTGATAAGGTCCTTCGCTACGCTCAGGATGACAGATAGGTCGTCCCCTCACTCCACTCATCCACCAATCCACACTTATGAAAACCCGCCAACTGGGCCGCTCCGGCCTCACCGTGTCGGCCCTGGGCCTGGGCTGCATGGGCATGTCCGACTTCTACGCCGGCCAGGACGATGCCGAAAGTACCCGCACCCTGCACCGCGCCCTTGACCTGGGCGTGACTTTTTTCGACACGGCCGACATGTACGGCCCCTACAAAAACGAAGAGCTGCTGGGTCGCGCCCTCAAAGGCCGCCGCGATGCCGTGGTGCTGGCCACCAAATTCGGCATTCCGCGCGACCCCAACGACCCCACCAAGCGCAGCATCAACGGCCGGCCCGAGTACGTGAAGGCTGCTTGCGAAGGCAGCCTCAAGCGCCTCGGTACCGACCACATCGACCTGTACTACCAGCACCGCGTCGACCCCAACACGCCCATCGAGGAAACCGTGGGCGCGATGAGCCGGCTGGTGGAAGAAGGCAAAGTGCGCTTCCTGGGGCTGAGCGAGGCCGCGCCGGCCACCGTGCGCCGGGCCGTGGCCGTGCACCCCATTGCCGCGCTGCAAACCGAGTACTCGCTCTGGAGCCGCGAACCAGAGGACGAGATTCTACCCACCATGCGCGAGCTGGGCGTGGGCTTCGTGCCGTATTCGCCGCTGGGCCGGGGCTTCCTCACGGGCCAGATTAAGCGCTTCGAGGACCTGGCTGAGGACGACTACCGCCGCCACACGCCCCGCTTTCAGGGCGAGAACTTCCAGAAAAACCTCGATTTGGTGGCCCGCATCACCGATTTGGCCAAGCAGAAGCATTGCACCGCCAGCCAGCTGGCCCTGGCCTGGGTGCTGGCCCAGGGCGACGACGTGGTGCCAATTCCCGGCACCAAGCGCGTGAAGTATCTGGAGGAAAACCTCGGCGCGCTCGAAGTGGAATTGTCGAAAGACGAACTGGCCCAGCTCGACGAAATTGCGCCCAAAGGGAAGGCCGCGGCTGGTCTGCGCTACCCAGCCGCCATGATGGGCTCGGTGAACGGGTAATTGGCCGGCTAAAAAGCGGGGGTGATTGGCTGGCGTGGTCTTATAGGTTATAGCGCAGGCCGACACCCCCGCCACCGCCCACCGGCAACCCAGATGTTCCAAAGAGGCGGGCAATGCCCAGCACCCACGACACGTGGGCGCTGGCATCGGCAGTCAACTCCAGATGCGGGCTGAGGCGGTAGCTGGCGGCCAGGCCGGTGGTGATAGGCAGGTCGCCCAAGTGGCGTTGCTTCTCAAGGGTTGGGGGCGTGGGGTCAGGATTCGCAGTAAGTACATAGAAATACTTTTCTGTAAAGCGAGTCATCAGGTAAGTAAGGCCCACGCGGCTATCGAGTTGCCAGCGGCTTTCGGCGGCCGGGTGCAGCAGCGGAGCCCGAAACAGCAGTGACACCGCGAATGACTGCACGGCCTCGGTGGAGTAGTAATAGTAGTCTCGGTTGGCGTCGGAGTACACCCGGGCGCTATTGGTGGGTTCGGCCCGCTGGGAATGCATCACCCCGGCTTCTAGCCCAACCCCTGTCGCGAACCGGTGGCCCAGCAACACCTGAGCCGGTTGCAGCAGGTAGGGCGAAGCGGTGCCGTCGGTGTGCACGGTTTCGGGCTGCGCGTAGCGATGGTAGGCAGCCGTAGCCGCCACGTACCACGCTGATGCAGGGGCGGGAGCGGTTTGAGCGGCCCCGGATAGGCTGCCCGCCAGCAAATAGCTGGTGAGGGCGGGCAGGCTGTAGAAGTGGTGCATTGGTGGACGTGTGGCAAAGATGTCCGTAAATTAAACACGGTACTTCGCTGGCAACAGTAACAACAATAGGGGAAATCAGACTTTGCAAAATGTACGCTTTGGGCATTTTAGCTACTGGCGCTTTGTGCCAAAACGAGTTGTAGGTATGCCAAAGCATTGTTCGCCGTGGCCCAGGCCACTGGGTGGCTCCAGAAAAAAGGACTTTACAAAAGCGGAAAATGTGCCGGCTTTTGCTCGAAGGTTGAGTGCCACAAGTTGCGAGCCGCTTTGAGTAGGCGCAGATGCCGTGATACAAGCATCAAAGCGTTTTCGGGTCATCTTGCTGGGTAGCATGGGTAGCCGCCGGAGATGCGCAGTAGCCGCGGCAGCGGGCCGCCACGGACGCTGCCGAATTCGCCGGGATGGTGTGCGCTGATTTCCTCCAATTTGCCGCGCGTCTGAATTACCTCAACATTACCCCGGCAACGCAAACGGCCGAAACCCGTTACCTTGCCCGGCGCAACCCTTCACCTTCCCGGCGCCTGCATATGACCCCAACCCCGACTCCCTCCGCTGCCGCCCCTGGCATCGAAAAAGACAACAAGCGCATCACCACTGGCTGGACCTTCTACGACTGGGCCAACTCGGTATACCCGCTGGTCATTACCAGCTCGATTTTCCCAATTTACTGGGGCTCGATGGTGAAAGCGGTGACGCACACCGACAGCGGCAAAAGCCCGGTTGATTTCCTGGGCATGCATGTGCCGGGCACTTCGCTTCAGAACTATTCGGTATCGGCGGCTTTCCTGGTTATTGCCCTCATCAGCCCGCTGCTCACGTCGCTGGCCGACTTTTCGGGCCGCAAGAAGCTGTTCCTGCAAATCTTCTGCTACATCGGGGCCATCAGCTGCGCCGGGTTATATTTCTTCGAGCCCAGCACGTTTACCATCAGCGTGTTCGTGTTTGTCATGGCCACGGTGGGCTTTTCGGGCTCCATTGTCTTTTACAATTCCTACCTGCCCGATATTTCTTCCGAAGCGAAATTCGATTCGTTGTCGGCGCGCGGGTTTTCGATGGGCTACATTGGCTCGGTGCTGCTGTTGGTGCTGTGCCTGTTGCTCATTCAGGGCCCCACGCTGTCGGGCACGCCCATGTTTGGCCTGACTGTGGGCAAAGCCACCCGGCTCAGCTTCCTGCTCACCGGCATCTGGTGGGCCGGTTTTGCCCAGATTCCCTTCTTCACCTTGCCACCCGACCCCGGCCGGGCCCCTGGGGCCGTGTCCGATTCGGGCTGGTTGCTCAACGGGTTCCGCGAGTTAGGCAAGGTGTGGGAGGAAACCAAAAATCAGCCCAACCTGAAGCGCTTTCTGCTGGCCTATTTCACCTACAACATGGGCGTGCAGACCGTAATGTACGTGGCCACTCTCTTTGGCGATGAGGAGCTGCACTTGAACAGCAAGTCCCTCATCATCACCATCCTGTTGCTGCAAATTGTGGGCATTCTGGGGGCCTATCTGTTTGCCAAGCTCTCCGAGCGCATCGGCAACACGCGGGCGCTGAGCTGGGCCGTGTTCATCTGGATGCTGATTTGCATTGCCGGCTATTTTGTGCAGGCCGGCTGGTCGTTCTATGCGCTGGCCTCGGTTATCGGCCTGACGATGGGCGCGGTGCAAAGCCTTTCGCGCTCCACGTATTCCAAGATTATTCCGGAAAACACCCCCAACTCGGCCGCCTACTTCAGCTTTTTTGATGTAACGGAGAAACTCGGCATTGTCATCGGCCTCATCACGTTCGGCGCCATTTCGCAGCTCACCGGCGGCAACATGCGCTACAGCCTGCTCGCCCTGATTGTGTTCTTCGCCTTGGGCCTGTATTTCCTGCTCCAGCTGCGCGGCCGCAAGCTGCGCGAAGACGTGGCTACGGCCCCCGACGTGTTTCCCGGGCCACCCGTGGCGTCGGGCGTGGCCAGCACCCCCAGCACGGTAAAGTAAAGCGGAGCGGTATTCGTCTTTGCCACGCAAAGCGCGAGCTGAAGCGTATGACACGCCCCTAACCAAACCCACATTCATGCACACTTCCTCTATTCAGCAAAACATCCTCGCCGAGCTCGACCACGAGTTGGCCCAAACCCGCAAAACGCTCGAGCGCGTGCCCTTCGAGCAGGCCGACTACAAGCCCCATCCCAAGAGCATGAGCCTGTGGCAGCTGGCCACCCACGTGGTAAACCTGCTGGCCTTCAACACCCTGTTTGTACAGCACGACGCGCGCGATTTCCTCGACCCCAACGCGCCCAAGCCCGGCCCCACGCCCACCAGCCCCGAAGAGTTGCTGGCCCGTTTCGACGAGTACAGCGCCATGCTGCGCCAGGCATTGAACGAGAGCGACGACGAGAAGCTGACCCATAATTTCAGGCTGCACCGCGGCGAGCAAACCATCATGGAAATGCCCAAAGGCTCGGCCATTCGCATAATGGGCCTCAACCACAGCATCCACCACCGCGGCCAACTCACGGTGTACCTGCGTTTGCTCGATATCCCGGTGCCCGGCCTCTACGGCCCCAGCGCCGACGAGAAATAAGGCTTTTCATCCTGACGAAGTAGGTTCAGCCGCCGAATGTCAGCGTAGCCAATCTTTCCTGCTGCTGTAAAAAGCACATATCAATAAAAAGCCCCGGCACTGCGCAGTGCCGGGGCTTTTTGATTAATCCGATTTGCGCTGAAAAGCTTGTCGCATCTCAGCACAGGGCTATGAACATTGAGAGGACGGATTATTGAAGCTGACCATCGGGTGGCGTGTTTCGCTGCGTTGCCCTCGCACCGATATGCGCATCTGCCGGACTACTTTCGCACAAATACCGACTGCCCGCCAATCCAGGTTTGTAGTACCTGCGCGCCGCGCAATTTCTCTTTCGGCGCGGTTAGCAAGTCAGTGTCCAGTACCACAAAATCGGCCAGCATACCGGGCTTAATCTGGCCCTTGCGCTTTTCCTCGAAGCCGGCGTGCGCGGCCCAGGTGGTCATGCCGCGCAGGGCATCTGGGCGCGAAATAGCGTTTTCCATCTGGAAACCGGTAGCGGGAAAGTTCTTGGCATCCTGCCGGGCCACGGCCGAGTGGAAGCCAAACAGCGGGTTGATGTCCTCGACCGGGAAGTCGGAGCCCAGGGCCAGCTGGCCGTACTGCTTCAGCAGCTCGGCGTAGGCATAGGCCGTTTTCAGGCGTTGCGCGCCCAGCCGCTCGCCGGCCCAGTACATATCGGAAGTTGCGTGGGTGGGTTGCACCGAGGGCACGATGCCAAACTGCCCAAATTTGGGCATGTCGGCCGGAGTGATAACCTGAGCGTGCTCGATGCGCCAGCGGCGGTCCTTCTGGCCCTGCAACGCCTCGCCGTAGATGTTGAGTATGATGCGATTGGCTGAGTCGCCGATGGCGTGGGTATTCATTTGGAATTTAGACGCGGCGATTTCCTTGGCCAGGGTCCGGTATTCCTTTTCGGTCGAAAGCAGGAAGCCGGTTTCCTTTGGTTTGTCGGCGTACGGCTTCACCAGGCAGGCTCCACGCGACCCCAGTGCGCCGTCGGCATACACTTTAAAGGAGCTAACCGTGAGTTGGTCGGTGAGAACCGGGCCGTTTTTGAAGTAGTAGGCACGGTTCGCTGGCGTCGGGTTCAGCATGGCGTAGAGGCGCAGCTTAAGCTTCTTTTGCTGCTGCAGGGCGGCCATCTGGTCGATGTCGGCTTTGTCGAGGCCGGCATCGGCAAGGCTGGTGAGGCCCACCGCGAGGCAGTTCTGCTGGGCCTGCAACAGCAGCTGCGCTGCTTCGGCCGGGGCCGGGTCGGGGATTTTGCTGCTCACCAGCCGCGTGGCGTTGTCAACCAACAAGCCGGTGAGGTGGCCCTGGGCATCGCGCGTAATGGTGCCGCCGCTGATGGGCGTACTCGCCGAAACCCCGGCCAAATCCAGCGCCTTCTGGTTTACCACGGCCGCGTGCCCATCTACCCGAACAAGCAGCACGGGCACGTCCGGGAACAGCAGGTCGAGGGTGTCTTTGGTCGGGAACTGCTTGCCGGGCCAGTCGTTCTGGTCCCAGCCGCGCCCCGTGAGCCAGGCCGCCTGCGGGTATTTCTTCCGGTTTTCCTGTAGCTCCTGAATCACCTCTTTCCACGAATTGGTGCCTACCAAATCGGCGCTCGGCAGCGCCAGGGCATAGCGGTAGAAGTGGCAGTGCGCGTCGTAAAAGCCCGGGTAAATGAACTTGCCGCCGGCGTCTACTTCCTGCGCCGCCTCATACTTCCCTTTTAAGTCTGCCGCCGACCCCACGGCCACGAATTTGCCGTCTTTCACGGCAAAGGCTTCGGCTTTTGAGAAGGTCGAATCAACGGTGTAAACCGAGGCGTTGGTCACGAGCAAATCCACCGCCTCGCGCTTGCTTCCGCAGCCGCTGAGCAGGGTTAGCGCCAGGAGGGAAGCGGCGAGTTTTGGGATAACAGAAGGGGAGGAAAAATTCATGCGTAGAGATTGAAAATGGCAATAAAAAAGAACGTCATGCTGAGCGTAACCGAAGCATCTTTACCACGCAAGTAATTTGATTCACTCCTGCGGTAGAGATGCTTCGACTTCGCTCAGCATGACGTGCTGAAGTCGTTTAACATAGTGCCTTATTCGAAGCGCATGTGTTTCACCGACTCGCCCGAGAACTGCAACTCCTGCAGCGACTCGATGCCGATTTGCAGGTGGCGCTTCACGAAATCGGTGGTCACTTTCGAGTCCGACTCCGAGGTTTTCACGCCCTCGGGCGTCATCGGGTTGTCGCTCACGAGCAGCAGGGCGCCGTGGGGAATTTCGTTGGCGAAGCCCACCACGAAAATGGTGGCTGTCTCCATGTCCACGGCCAGGGCCCGCACGCGCTTCAGGTAGTCTTTAAAATCCTGGTCGTGCTCCCACACGCGGCGGTTGGTGGTATACACTGTGCCGGTGTAGTAGTCGAGCTCGTGCTTTTTAATCATCGACGATACCGCGCGCTGCAGCCGGAACGAGGGCAGGGCCGGAATTTCCTTCGGCAGGTAGTCGTCGGAAGTACCGTCGCCGCGAATGGCGGCGATGGGCAGCACCAGGTCGCCGAGCTTGGTCTTTTTCAGGCCGCCGCACTTGCCCAGAAACAGTGCCGCCTTGGGCTTGATGGCCGAAAGCAAATCCATCACCGTGGCCGCCATGGGCGAGCCCATGCCGAAGTTGATGATGGTGATGCCGTTGGCCGTGGCCGTTTGCATCGGCTTGTCTTTGCCGCGCACCTCGGTGTTAAACTGCTCGGCAAACATGTACACGTAGTTGCTGAAGTTGGTGAGCAGGATGTACTGCCCAAACTCATCCAGCGGAACACCCGTGTAGCGCGGCAGCCAGTTATTAACGATTTCTTCTTTGGTCTTCATAAAACGTGGTTGAGTGGCGGGATGGCTACGTGAGGGATTGAGAAAAGGGTATGCGTTTCGCAGTCACTTAGCCACTCGGTTGCTCAGTCACTCGATACCAGACCCCTACCTTTGGAGGTGATGCAAGCCCTGGACCTGCCGCCTTTCGATGCCAAACTTACGCAATCGGCCACAAATCAACCACTCATCTGGGACGGGCTGCGGCGCAAGCACGTCGTGCTCACGCCCGAAGAGTGGGTGCGCCAGCACGTGGTGCACTACCTGAGCAGCCACCTGGGCTACCCGCGCGGCCTGCTGGCCCTCGAGCGGGGCCTGCGCTACAACCAGCGCCGGAAGCGCACCGACCTGCTGGCCCTCGACCCCGATGGCCAGCCGCTGCTGCTGGTGGAGTGCAAAGCGCCCGCGGTGCCCATCACCCAGGCAGTGGCGCAGCAGGCCACTACCTACAATCAAACCATAGGCGCACCCTTGCTGCTGCTCACCAACGGCCTGGTGCATTACTGCTGGCGGGTCAATTTTGAGAAGCGAACCAATGAGCGGCTGGCCGATATTCCAACGTTTGCCGAAGCAGTGCAGCTTAACCAAGGAAACTGATTTCCCTCGCCAAGCTGCCACAAGAAAAGCCCGGCCGCAATTGCTTGCGGCCGGGCTTTTTTACAAAAAACGAAAGAGTTAAATTTAGTTTTTCGGCTTAATTTTCGTCTTGTTACGCTTCTCTTTCACTTTCGTGTTGGCGGGTACCGTCGTCTGCGCGGGAGCAGGTTGCACCATGGGAGCAGGAGCATGGTCGGCAGTTGTGGTAGTCGACTCCGTAGTGGTGGTAGAAGCCGGAGCAGTCGACGGAGAAGCCGGGGTCGCCGGCGTGGCGGGTGTAGCAGGCGTTACCGTGGTTTGGCGGGTCGTGGTAGTAGAGCTGCTCTGCGCGTGCGCCGAGAAGGTACCCATCGCAAACAGTACGGCAGCTAAGATGAGGGGCTTTTTCATAGGAATAGAAGAGTAAGTGAAAGTGCTGCGCCGCCAGCCATGACGGTTCAGTTGCAGCCTTCAACGGAGCTCATCCTATTAGGTTTGATTTTTTACGCTTAGTGGTTGAATAGCAACAAATTGTAGTCAATGGTAGTGTTGGTATAAGCAAAGGCCTGAACACCGTCTATATCACTTGTAAAGGCGGTTATCCAGCAACCCGTTTACATAGAACTGCACGCAGGCCCGCAGTTCGTCGCCGTACTGCTTGGCCAGTGCCGGGTCGGGATGGGCAACTGGGTCGGTAGGCATAAAGTGAGGCGCATAGGGGTACAGACGCACTTCGTTTTTATTGGTGAGCTCAGTCACGAAATCGCTGTGCACCAGATAGTACGAGTCGCCGTCGCGAAACATGGCGCGGCCCGCACTAGCAGGGTCAAAAACCGATGAACCGAAGGGCAGCAACAAGGGCTGCTCCTGCCGCAGGCCCAGTACGTCGAGCACGGTAGCGGGTACATCGGCCTGCTCCGTTACGTGGTGCGGTATGATAGCCGGCAGCGCCTGGCCGGGCGCAAAAAGCAACAGGGGCGTTTTGTGGTAGCCCACCAGGTTTTGGTAAGTGGCCTGGTCGGTTTGCGAAGTATGGTCGGCCGTGAGAATAAACAGCGTGTTGGCATACCAGGGCTGGCGGCGGGCGGCCGCGAAAAACCGGCGCAGGGCCAGGTCCGAGTAGGCAATGGTTGGGTGGATGGGCTGCGTCCCAACCGGGAATTTGCCCCGGTACGCTTTCGGTAGCGTGAATGGGTCGTGGGCGCTGAGCGTGAACAGCGTGGCCAGAAACGGTTGTTTGGTCGCCGAGAGCTGCCGGTTGAAATATTGCAGGTAGGGCTCATCAAAAATGCCCCAGTGCCCGTCGTAATCGGGGCTGCCAATTCCGCCCGGGTACTCATTGAGTCCATAGTAGTGCTGCATGCCAGCAATGCCACTGAACATGTCGAAGCCCATGGTGCCATTGGCCCCGGCGTGGTACATGGCCGTGGTGTAGCCGTGCCGGCCCAGGATTTCGCCCAGCCCGTGCACCTCCGCCGTCTGAAAGCTGGAAGTGATAAACGGTTCATCCATCAGCGAGGGCAGGCCCGCCAGCACAGCCGGCAGAGCCTCGATGGAGCGGCGGCCGTTGGCGTAGTTGTCGCGCAGTAGCCGTGCCTGCGGCACCACCGCCAGCGAATCGAAGAACGGGGTATAGCCACCCTGGCCTCCGTTTTCCACCCCGATGTACTCTGATGCAAAGCTCTCCAGCAGCAGTACCACCACGTTCAGCGGCGCAGCCGGGGCCGGGCGGGAGGGCACCGGCCGCGCCGCCAGCGCCGGCCGCAGCGCCGCCGTGCCGGGGAAGTAGTCCACCCGCTCAATCGGCACTTCATCGAAGGACTTTAGCACCGTGAACGTGCTGTTCAGAACCAGATGGCCGAGTACGGCGGGTTGCTGCTCGAAGGCTACACCGGTGCGCAAAGGCTTCAGCTGCCAGCCGCCGCGCAGGCCCAGTACCACCAAGCCCACCGCCAGCATAAATTCCACACTGCGCTGCACCCACCGCCAGCGGCCAGCCGGGGCGGCCAGTTCGGCGCGCGTCGGCATGGGGCACAGCCACCACAAGGCATACACCAGGGCCGCCAACGGAATGGCCAGGTACCAGTAGTGCAGCCCAATCTGGCCAGCCTGCCGGGCAATGTCGTGCCCAATGGTGTGCCACTCGTTGCTCAGGCGCCGCCCAATAAATTTGAAATACTCCCAGTCAATAACATTGAGCAGGATGCCCGGAATGTTGAGCCCCACCAGCAGCCCGCGCAGCCACTGTTGCGCCCGCACGGCCCGCACCGGCACCAGCAGCGAAAGCAGCACCAATGGCAGGTTCAGCCACAGCAACGCAGCCACATCGAACCGCAGCCCGTGCCAGAAGGCCAGCGCCACCGCGCCCGGCGCAATGCCGCGAAACGTAGCCGGGTTCAGCAGCAGAAATCCCAGCCGCAACAGCGAATACACGACCAGTAGCAATGCAAAGCGGCGCAGCAACAGGCGAATGGATGGAGAGGGAAGCAAAGGGAATTAAAAATTGAGAATTATGAATTAACCTAAATTAAAAAGTAAAAATGCCTTCCCGGCAATAAAGCGGGAAGGCATTTTTACTAGTTGACTCTCTGATTGTAATTTAAACCGCTGCTGCCTCGAGCACCGTCTCCACGTTCACCATGGGCAAACCCCAGGCATCGGCTACGCCCTGGTACACGACTTCGCCGTGCACCACGTTCAGGCCGAGGCGCAGGGCCTCGTCGCGGCGGCAGGCTTCCTGCCAGCCCTGGTTGGCCAGTTTCACGGCGTAGGGCAGGGTGGCGTTGGTCAGGGCCAGGGTGCTGGTGTAGGGCACCGCGCCGGGCATGTTGGCCACGCAGTAGTGCACCACGTCGTCGATGATGAAAGTCGGGTTTTCGTGGGTGGTGGGGTGGCAGGTTTCAATGCAACCGCCCTGGTCCACGGCCACGTCGACCACCACAGTGCCGGGACGCATGGTCTTCAGCATGTCGCGGGTGATGAGGTGCGGAGCTTTCGCGCCGGGAATCAGCACCGCGCCCACAATCAGGTCCGAGGTTTTGATGGCTTCGCGGATGTTGTACTCGTTCGAGTACTGCGTTACCACATTCTTGGGCATGAAGTCGTCGAGCTCGCGCAGACGGGTCAGGCTCACGTCCATGATGGTTACCTGCGCGCCGAGGCCGGCGGCCACTTTCGCAGCCTGGGTACCGACCACGCCGCCGCCCAGGATGAGCACGTTCGCGGGCTTCACGCCGGGTACGCCGCCCAGCAAAATGCCGCGGCCTTTCAGGGGTTTCTCCAGGTACTTGGCGCCTTCCTGCGGGGCCATGCGGCCGGCCACTTCGCTCATCGGAATGAGCAGGGGCAGGGCGCGGTTGCTGAGCTCCACCGTCTCGTAAGCCAGGCAAATGGCCTTGCGCTCAATCATGGCGTGGGTCAACTCCTCGCCGCTGGCGAAGTGGAAGTACGTAAACAGCAACTGGTTCTCCTTGATGAGGGGATACTCTTCCGCAATCGGCTCCTTCACCTTAATAATCATCTCGGCCTGCCCGTACACCTCGGCAATGGTGCCGAGAATGGTCGCGCCGGCCGATTTGTACTCGTCGTCCGAGAAGCCCGAGCCTTCGCCGGCCGTGTGCTGCACCAGCAGGGTGTGACCGTGCTTGCGCAGTTCGGCTACACCAGCGGGCGTGAGGCCCACGCGGTTTTCGTTATTTTTAATCTCCTTAGGAACGCCAATAATCATGAGCGAAGGTGGGAATAAGATGGGTGAGGGGAGGTGGTGAACTTTCGAGCCGCAAAGATACGCGGCGCGCCTAGTACCAATGGTGCGAGATTTTGGTTCAGCCAGGATTTATAGCCAACAGCGAAACGTGCCGACAATAGCTCAGACGGCCTCCGCCAGCAGGGCATTCAAATCGAGCGCGCGGGTGTACATCTGCACTTCGCCGTCGGCGCTAAGCGGCCACTCGGCCCGGGGCCGGTCCCAGTACAGCTCCACGCCGTTGCCATCGGGGTCGTCGAGGTAGATGGCTTCCGATACGCCGTGGTCGGCCGCTCCGGTAATAGGGTAGTCGGCAGTTACCAGCTGCTGCAACGCCCCGGCCAATTCAACCCGAGTGGCGTAGAGAATGGCGGTGTGGTACAGCCCCGCGCCCTGCTTCCGGGCCCGCGGCCCGCCCAGGCTGTTCCAGGTGTTGAGGCCGATGTGGTGATGGTAGCCGCCGGCTGAGATAAAGGCCGCCTGCAGCCCAAACCGCTGCATGAGCTTAAAGCCCAAAATGCCACAGTAGAAACTCAGCGCCTTGTCGAGGTCGGTTACCTGTAGGTGGACGTGGCCAATGCGCGTTTGCGCGGGTACTTCGTAGGCGCTACTCCCTGCAGGAGCGGGCCCATTATCTGAATTTTCCATAATGGAATGAAGTATTGCTGCAAATTAATGTACCGACATCAATCTAAAATCGCTCCAAAAAAAGCCCCGCCAAAGTGGCAGGGCTTTCAAATGGATTGCAATAAATAGAACAGCTTGAAATGCGCTATTCGCTGAGCACGAACCTTACTTAAATGGCACACTCGTCGTGCCTTCCTTCATCATGCTGGTGCCGGTGAGGTCGCGCACGATGGTAGCTCTCAGCGTGATTTTAGCGTCGCCGCTCAAGTCGTTCGAGGTAATGGTTACAGCGTCGCTCACCTGCCCAAGCTGGCGCTGGGTGTAGAGCAGCTCCACTACTTCGCTCTGGCCGGGGGCCAGCGGCGCGGGGTTCACTTTGTAGCCCACGCAGTAGCAGCCCGACGATAGCGCCCCCAACACCAGCTCGGTTTTGCCCGTGTTCTTGACAGTGAATCGAGCCACTGGCTGCTGGCCGGCCTCCATCTTGCCGAAGTCGTGGATGCCGCGGTCGAGCACCAAGTGGGGCGACTGCGCCAGCTGCGCCGGGGTAAGGGTCGGTTTGATTTGTTCCTTGGTGAGCACCGAGCCTTTGATGCTGAGGACCTTGCTGGCATCGGCAGCGTTGCTGGTCACGGTCACGGTTTTGTTGAACACGCCCGGGCGACCGGCGCTGTTGTACATGGCCTTGATGATGCCGGTTTTGCCGGGCAGCACGGGCGTTTTGGTCCAGTCGGGAGTGGTGCAGCCGCAGCTGGCCTGCACGTTGGCAATAATCACCGGCTGGTTGCCGGTGTTCTTGAACTTGAACTCGTAAGTGGCCATGGTGCCCTCGGGCACGTTGCCGAAATCGTGGTTGTCGGTCGTGAACTGCATCACGCCCTGGGCGCGGGTAGCGCCGGCCAGCAGCAGCAGGCAGAGGGTAAGAAATTTCTTCATGACAGAAAATTGAATAAGCGTTGTGAAAAGGAAGCCTAGAGGGGAGCCGTTGGCGCGGTTGCCCTACTAAATCAGCGGATTGAAGCGGCGGGACGGTTCGAATTGGCTGGCCCGCCCCGCCGCGCTTTCCTTGCCCAAATATACAGCCAAAGCCCCGGTGCCACCCGCCCGGCCCCAATTCCGTATTTTTGCCGGCGGGTTCCGACCCGCTCCCTGCTCCAGTCTAAATTCCCACCCCGCCCTTAGCCCATATTTATGCCCGCTGCCGAAACCGTAGTGCCCACGCAGGCCGCGCCCCTCACCAAGGCCGATTTCCTTACTGATTACCGCCTGGCCTGGGAAAGTCGGCACGCCTCGCTGGCTGGCCGCAAAGAGGTATTCATGGGCAAAGCCAAGTTTGGCATCTTCGGCGATGGCAAGGAAGTGCCCCAGCTGGCCATGGCCCGCGCCTTCCAGAACGGCGACTTCCGTGCCGGCTACTACCGCGACCAAACGTTTATGGTGGCCATCGGCCAGCTCACCTGGGAGCAGTATTTCGCCCAGCTCTACGCCAACCCCGACGTGGAGGCCGAGCCCGCTACCGCCGGCCGCGCCATGAACGGCCACTTTGCTACCCGCATGCTCGACGAGGACGGCAACCTGCGCGACCTGGCGCAAACCAAAAACTCCTCGGCCGATATTTCGCCCACCGCCGGCCAGATGCCGCGCCTGCTGGGCCTGGCCTACGCCTCCAAGCTCTTCCGTCAAAACCCCGACCTGCACCAGTTCGACAGCCTTTCCACCAAAGGCAATGAGGTGGCATTTGGTACCATCGGCAACGCCAGCACCTCGGAGGGCATGTTTTTCGAAGCGTTGAATGCGGCCGGCGTACTGCAGGTACCCATGCTGGTGAGCGTGTGGGACGACCATTACGGCATCTCGGTGCCGGCCGAGTACCAGACCACCAAGCAGAGCATCAGCGAAATTATGATGGGCCTGCAGCGCGAGGGCGAGGGCCAGTCGGGCTTCGAGATTTATGTGGTGCGCGGCTGGGACTACGCCGGTTTGGTAGACACCTACCAGCGCGCCGCTGCCGTGTGTCGCGAGCAGCACGTGCCCGTCCTCATCCACGTCACGGAGCTTACACAGCCGCAGGGCCACAGCACCAGCGGCTCGCACGAGCGCTACAAAAGCAAGGACCGCCTGACTTGGGAGGAAGACCACGACTGCCTGCACAAACTGCGCGAGTGGCTGCTAGCCGAGGGCCACGCCACCGAGCTGGAGCTCGACGAAATCGAGAAAGCCGCCGCGGCCGTCATCAAGTTGGCCCGTACCGCTGCCTGGGCTGCCTTCTTCAACCCCATCAAAGCGGAGCGCGACGAGGCTGTAGCCATGCTCGACAAGCTGGTGGCTGCAACCGGCAACGAAAACACCATGCACGATTTGGTGGAGCAGCTGCGAACCAATCCTACGCCCATTCGGGCCGATGTGGTGCGCACCCTGCGGCGTGCCCTGCGCCACGTGCGCCACGAGAAGCGCAGCGCCGGGCGCCGGGCCATCCAGCGCCACCTCGAGCAGCTGCTGGCCGAAAACGCCGACCGCTACAACTCCAACCTGTTCAGCCAAAGCGAATGGGCGGTGGGCAATATCGAGGAAGTTGCCGCCACCTATGCTGCCGATGCACCCGTAGTGGACGGCCGCGAGGTGCTGCAGGCTTGCTTCGACGCCAACTTCCAGCGCGACGCCCGAATTTTTGCCATTGGCGAAGACGTGGGCAAAATTGGCGACGTGAACCAGGCATTTGCGGGCCTGCAGGACAAATTTGGCGAGCTGCGCGTGACCGATACCGGCATCCGGGAGTGCACCATTGCGGGCCAGGGCATTGGGGCCGCGCTGCGGGGCCTGCGCCCCATCATCGAAATTCAGTACCTCGACTACCTGCTCTACGCCGTCCAGATTTTGAGCGATGACCTGGCGTGCCTGCAGTACCGTACCAAAGGCGGCCAAAAGGCCCCCCTGATTGTGCGCACGCGCGGACACCGGCTGGAAGGCGTGTGGCATTCGGGCTCGCCCATGCAGATGATACTGGGCAGCCTCCGGGGCATGCACGTGTGCGTACCACGCAACATGGTGCAGGCCGCTGGCTTCTATAACACGCTACTGCGCAGCGACGAGCCAGCCCTCGTGATTGAGTGCCTGAACGGCTACCGCCTGAAGGAAAAAACGCCGAGCAACGTGGGCGAATTCACCCTGCCGCTGGGCCGTCCCGAAGTGCTGCTGGCCGGTACCGACGTAACGGTGGTGACCTATGGCTCGATGTGCCGCATTGTGATGGACGCCGCCAAACAGCTGGCCGAAGTGGGCATCTCAGTCGAAGTTATCGACGTGCAGACGCTGCTGCCTTTCGACACCGACCAGCTCATTGCCGACAGCTTGGCCAAAACCAACCGCGTGGTATTTGCCGACGAGGACGTGCCCGGTGGAGCTACCGCTTACATGATGCAGCAGGTGCTCGATGGCCAGCAGGCCTACCGCTTTCTGGATGCGCAGCCGCGCTGCCTGGCTGCCCAGCCGCACCGGCCGGCTTACAGCTCCGACGGCGACTACTTCAGCAAGCCCAACGCCGAAGATGTATTCGACACCGTGTATGAGCTGATGAGCGAGGCCGAGCCCGAGCGGTTCCCCGAGATTTATTAAGCCAAAAAAACGCTGGGCTTACGGGCCCAGCGTTACTTCGGTAGTCGTGACCGCGTTGCTTTGATGCATGGCGCGGTCCATAATACTGATTTCGAAGCGGAGGACATCGTTCGCGCTATAGGAGGTTCGGTTGAGCGGCAGCCGCAGCTTATACCGCAGGGTTCCTTTCAGCGGCGCCGGTTTAGCGTCGGTCGTGGTCTCAAGGCGCGGATAACGGCCATCGTACTCGCCGGGGAAGCCCCCTGGGGTGTAGAAAGGAACGAACGTAGGGATGCCACCACTAATTACCCGTTTGAATGGCTGAATGAAATAGTTATTGCTGGTAGATAGGTTATTGTGGCCACCGGTCGGCGAGTTATAAGGCGGAATGGCGGCGTCGTCGGCATCGAGACCAAGGTCGCCGTCGCCATCCTGAAAATCAATGGCAAACTCCAAAGTATCAGCAGGGGTGGCTCCGGGCATTCTCGGCGCTTCGTAAGTCTTCTTCAGACTATTAAACGTGATGGTGGGCTCCAGTGGGAAATCGGGTGCTTTCAAGCAACTGCTGGTGCCAGCCCAGCCGAGGGCAAGCAGGGCAACCGCGCCGAGGGTACGAAACAGATTCATAGAAACCAAAGAAGTAAGTTCAGGAGCCTAACGGCTGCCGCGGCCCCAAAGTACGTTCTTCGCAACGAATAGTGCGCTTGGTTGGTTCAGCCTGGGCTTTGTTGCCACATTGCTGCTTATGTCATTCCGCTTCGATTTTATCGGCGCCCTGCCGCAACTCACACCGGCTACTTTCGAAACGGCTGCGCTGGCACTGTTCCGGTACCAGGCCGTGCATTGCCCGCCTTACGCCCGGTACCTGGCCCAGCTACGCGGTAATGCGACCGGCTACGACCCTACTACCGTAACCCGACTCACGGATATTCCCTTTCTGCCCATTGAGTTTTTCAAAAGCCACGATGTACGCACCGACCCGGGAAAATGGCAACCGCAGGAGGAATTCCTAAGCAGCGGCACCACGCTGCAACAGCGCAGCCGCCACCTGGTGCGCGAGCCGGGGCTATACCGCGAAAACGCGGCCCGTATTTTCGAGCAGTACTACGGTCCGCTCACGGACTGGATATTTCTGGCGCTGCTGCCGTCGTATCTGGAGCAGGGTAATTCTTCGTTGGTGGCAATGGTCGACTACTTCGCCCGGCAATCAGGGCAAACACAACCAGCGTTTTTCCTGCACGACCACACCGCCTTGCGCGCCGCACTGGCCGAAGCCAAGCAGGTGCCCGACCGCCGCGTCATACTCATCGGCGTGAGCTATGCGCTGCTGGATTTCGCTGCCGAAGTTGGTCAAGCACCGGAATTACAAGGCCTCACGGTGCTCGAAACCGGCGGCATGAAGGGCCGCCGCCGCGAGATGATTCGCGAAGAGCTGCACCAGGAGTTACAGCGGGCGTTCGGGCCGGCCGGAATCCACTCCGAATACGGCATGACGGAATTGCTGAGCCAGGCTTATTCGCTCGGCGATGGCCGCTTCCACTGCCCACCGCCGCTGCGGGTGCTGCTGCGCGAGCCTTCCGACCCTTTCTCTGTTACCGAGTTTCGGCCCGATGGCGCTATTAATGTGATTGACTTAGCCAACGTGGATTCCTGCGCGTTTATTGAAACCAAGGACTTGGCCCGCATGCATCCAGACGGTTCGTTTGAGGTGCTGGGCCGGATGGATAACTCGGATGTGCGCGGGTGTAATCAGATGGTGTAGTTGCACCGTAGCATGCTTCGCGCTACATTGTTCCTTAGCACCCAGCCGGTAGCAGATGGCTTGCCGAAAGTTATATCATTGTAATTTCGGAATTGCAAATATCGGGGCTTCCTTCGAAAACAGTACACGCTATAAAATAGCTACCCGAAATGCAAATTAGTCATTACATTCTTGCAATGTTACTTCCAATTGGTATGCTAACTAGCTGTACTAATTCGGAAAATCCCAAAATCGCAGAGAAAGCAACTATTCAAAAACATGTAAATGCTGATAGTATTCAACTAACAACTTTAATAAGGGACATCTACGAGTGGCACGAAACCAAACACCGGAATGTCGGCTTTCCTTTTAAAGGCAATTTCCCTTCTGATAGTGTATTTACGGGAATTGACTGGGATGCCTACAATAAAGAATCTGAAATTTTCAGGCAAACAAATTATTTCTCACAGGAATTTTTGAACAGGCATCGAGCAATTGCAACTACAATTGACTCCTCGGTGAAAAAGGCAAGTGTTGAGTGGAGGAATTTCAACGACGGAATTCCGCTTTGGAGCACCGATGCTGATGATTGGTGTGGGTGCCAGGACAGTCCTGATGAGTATTGGAAGCAACTCAGTATTAGTAACCTAAAACTGAGCAATAATAACACGGCAGTATTTAACTGGGCTTGGGGAATTAAAGATGGAGTTGAGCCTCCATTCACGTATAAAATGAAGGCCAAAAAAGAGAATGGAGTTTGGAGAATTTCTTACATGGATGGCTTCAGTCATTATGGCACCGTTGCCGATTACGACAAGACGATGAGCCAAAGCAAGAAGTAGAGCCATTGCCAAAGGACTATTAGCTTCCTGAAAAAGCAGCTATACTATCTGAAATATAGCTGTTGAGCGTCATGCGTTTGCTGCAGATGGCCATTTTGGAATTCTGAATTTACCCCCAATGTTAGTCGTCTTTGTGAAACTGCTCCGTTATTTCGGTGACAACGATTCCTAGCTTTCGGATAATACTCCAGATGATAAGCGTCTTGCCATCAGGCATGAGGTACATGCACTGCGTCATGTTAACATGCTTAACCAATCCCTTGTCAGCAACTTTTAGCCGAAAGCTCCAGGTAAAATAGTTGCCGTACAATTCTCCGTGGGCAGTGCCTTCGACATCACTGCCGGTGGCATCGACATGATGGGCATCAATGATTGTTAATTTAAAGTTGCGGTGGGTTGGCTTGCTGTTTTCGGAATGCAGGTCCTGTTCCATGCTCAAAATGCCGTTGGCATATACCCCTGCGGTTTGCGTGGTAATGCGTTCAGAAGGCTTGCCGCTGCGAGATTCCAGTACGCCAGTAGAATGCGTATGGCCGCCGAAAAATTTGACCGGGTCCAGGGTTGGAGTGCCATTGCTGAAGCTTTCAGGCTTCATGGAGGAGCAGCTTGCTAAACCAAAGAGGACTAAGAATGCTGGGATGCAGCTATTTTTCATAAAGTTGATTAAAATCAATTTTGCCACCGGTTACTTGGTTAGCTAAAAAAAGCAGCGCCTGAATCAGCTGATTCAGGCGCTGCTTTTTCATTTTACACTGATTGCGAAATAAACGCTTCCTATTTCCCCGCAAACGCCTTGGCGTCGCCTTCCGTAATGGTGTCGTCGCTCATGATAACGAGGCGCTCGACCACGTTGCGCAACTCACGAATGTTGCCGCGCCAGTCGAGGCTTTTGAGGTAAGCAAGGGCGGCGGGGTCCACTTTCTTGGGTTTGTTTCCGTAGTCGGCGGCGATATCGTTGAGGAACTTCTGAATCAGGTCGGGGATGTCTTCGCGGCGGTCGTTGAGAGCAGGCACCTGGATGAGGATGACCGAGAGGCGGTGGTACAGGTCTTCACGGAAGTTCTTGTCGGTGATTTCCTGCATCAGGTCCTTATTGGTGGCGGCGAGTACGCGCACATTTACCGAGATTTCCTTTTCGCCGCCTACGCGGGTGATTTTATTCTCCTGTAATGCCCGCAGCACTTTGGCCTGGGCCGAAAGGCTCATGTCGCCGATTTCGTCCAGGAACAGCGTGCCGCCGTCGGCCTGCTCGAACTTGCCGATGCGCTGCTTCACCGCCGAAGTGAAGGAGCCTTTTTCGTGGCCGAACAATTCGCTTTCAATCAGCTCCGATGGAATGGCGGCACAGTTCACTTCCACCATTGGGCCCTGAGCGCGGTTGCTGAGTTCGTGCAGCTGGCGGGCCACCATTTCCTTGCCGGCGCCGTTGGGGCCGGTGATGAGCACACGGGCATCGGTGGGAGCCACTTTTTCGATGGCTTTGCGCACGGCGCCGAGGGCGGCCGACTGGCCCACCATTTCCGAGCCTTTCGTGACGGAAAGCTTCTTTTTCAGCGTCTTGGTTTCGGTTACCAGCTTGGTGCGGTCGAGGGCGTTGCGCACCGTCACGAGCAGGCGGTTCAGGTCCGGGGGCTTGGAGAGGAAATCGTAGGCGCCTTTTTTGGTGGCATCGACGGCGGTTTCGATGTTGCCGTGGGCCGATACCATGATGAAGGCCGCGTCGGTGCCCATGGCCTGGGCGCGGGTGAGGACTTCGAGGCCGTCCATCTTGGGCATGCGGATGTCGCAGAGCACCACGTCGTACTTCTGCTGGATGAGCAGGTCGAGGCCGGCGGGGCCGTCTTCGGCCTGGTCGACGGTGTAGTTTTCAAATTCCAGAATCTCCTTCAGCGTATTGCGGATGGCTTTTTCGTCGTCGATGATGAGAATGCGGGGCATGGATGCGGGAACGGGAATGGATGCGAACAGAGAGGCGCGAAGGTAACGAAAAGCGGCGCTAGGAGTTTAAGCAAGGCAATGAACGAAGTAGAGACGCATATTTGCGTCTCGTCGTCTGCGCAATTCGCTTAGCAGCCATCATTCATCTCCGGCGCCTTCGACATTTCGTTCAACGAAGAGACGCAAATATGCGTCTCTACCTCGTTCCACAACTCGCTCCAATCCAATCCTAATTTCCCGCATGACCCATACCCTAACCCGCCCGCTGCTGCTCGTGGCGGCCCTGGCCGGCAGCTTCGGCCTCTACTCTCTCGTCAGCAAGCCTGCGCTGGCCGCCGACCCCAACAACGCCGGCCTGAAGTTGCCCGCTGGCTTCGGCGCGCTGGTGGTGGCCGAAACCGGTGGCAAAGCCCGGCACATCGCCGTCACGCCCCAGGGCACCATTTATGTGAAGCTGAATGCCGCGAAAAATGGCAAGGGCATTCTGGCGCTGCACCCGGCTGCCAACGGCAAGGCCACGGCTGCCCCAACGGGCTTCGGCAGCTACGGCGGCACGGGCATTTATGCCAAGGACGGCTTCCTGTACGCTTCTTCGGATGAAGAAGTATTTCGCTACAAGCTCGATGCGAAAGGGGAGGTAACCAACCCCGCGCAGCCCGAGAAAATCGTGACGGGCCTGATTAACCGCCACCAGCACGAGAGCAAATCCATCGTGCTCGACAACGCGGGCAACCTCTACGTCAACATCGGGGCCTATTCCAACGCCTGCCAGGTGAAGGACCGGCAGCGGGGCTCGCTGGGCGTGCAGAACTGCCCGGTGCTGGATTCGGCGGGCGGCATCTGGCAGTTCCGGGCCGATAAAACGGGCCAGACCTACGGCAGCGGCACCCGCTACGCCACCGGCCTGCGCAACGTGGTGGGCCTCGACTGGAACCCACAGAACAACCAACTCTTCGTGATGCAACACGGCCGCGACCAACTGCACGACAACTTCCCGGCCCTCTACGACGACAAGCAGTCGGCTGAGCTGCCCGCCGAGTGCATGTATGCCCTCACCAAAGGCGCCAACGCCGGCTGGCCCTACCTGTACTACGACGGCCAAAAGAAGCAGAAGATGCTGCCCCCCGAGTACGGCGGCGACGGCAAGAAACTCGCCGACCCCAAATACCTGGAGCCCGCCGCTGCGTACCCCGCCCACACCGCCCCCGACGGGCTGCTGTTCTACACCGGCACTATGTTCCCCGAGAAATACCGCAACGGCGCGTTCATCGCCTTCCACGGCTCCTGGAACCGTGCCCCCGAGCCCCAGAAAGGGTATTACGTGGTGTTCCAGCCCTTCAAAAATGGCAAGCCCGCCGGCGAGTGGGAAGTATTTGCCGACAACTTTGCCGGCACCCCCGCCAAAGCCGCTGCCGGCCGCGCCGACCACAAGCCCTGCGGCCTGGCCCAGGGGCCCGACGGCTCGCTCTACGTGAGCGACGACAAAGCCGGCACTATCTACCGCATCATCTACACCAAGAAATAAGGCCTGTTCGTGAAGAAGTTAATTGTAATGTTGTCGGTGCTGGCCTTGGCTGCCAACCCGGCGCTGGCACAAAAGAAGCCGACCGCCAAAGCCCCTGCCAAGAAAGCTGTTGCTGGCGTATCGGCCGCGCTGTTGGCTTCGGGGAAATCGGTGTATGCCCAGAATTGCCTTACCTGCCACATGGCCGACGGCCTGGGCGTGGATGGCATGAACCCGCCGTTGGCGAAAACCGACTACGTCCTGGGTGATAAAGTCCGCCTCACCACGGTGCTGCTCAACGGCCTGCAGGGTGTCGACATCAACGGCGAGCAGTACCGTGGCGTGATGCCCGCCCAGGCGACGCTCACCGATGCGCAGATTGCGGCGGTGCTCACCTACGTGCGCAACTCGTTTGGCAACAAGGCCAGCGCGGTGACGGTGGGCGAGGTGAAGGCCGTGCGGGCCGCGAATAAGAAATAGAAACAGAGTCAACGCATGCCAAGCGCAGCCGAGGCATCTCGCGTGCCGCCACTAATTATTACGATTGGATTTACTATTGCACGCGAGATGCCTCGGCTGCGCTCGGCATGACGGTTTAGATTACAGTTCAAAACATAAAAAGGCCACTTCCGCGCGGGAGTGGCCTTTTTATGTGGGGTGATGGGTCTGTAAGCCGGGTTTTGTCCGGGGCCGAAGCCCCTGCCTCACCATTTATCTAGGCCAGTCGTTGCCGAAAGGCTCCATCAACCTACCCGCTGGCGCCGGACGAGCCGCCCGGAGCCGATGCGGCCGAAGCCGCGCCGGCGTACCAGCTTATTTGGTCTTTCAACCCCTGAGGTTTACCCAGCCGGAACGGTCACCCGCCCGCTGGTGCGCTCTTACCGCACCTTTTCACCCTTACCGGCCACCCGAAGGCGACGTAGGCGGTAATTTTCTGTGGCACTAGCTGTCCTGGTTCGCATTATACTCGCCAGTCCTTCCCGTTAGGAAGCAAGGTGCTCTGCGTTGCCCGGACTTTCCTCGTCGCTCGAAAGCGCCGCGGTGAGGCGACCCATCACTGCGGGCAAAGGTACGCTTCGAAAAGGAGTCGAGAGTTGTTTTTCGTGCCTCCTGTCGGCTAAGCGCGCTTGTGGTAGGTTAATAGATGTCAACGTTTTTAAAAATACCCGTAATTTGCTTAGGAGCAACGGTTGCGCTATTAGCTGGTACGGCTTGGCAGGTGAACGAGCCAGACACCCGTCGAGGGTTCGTCCCGTACACTGAAACTGACACGGTGCCACTGCCTCCAACGGTCGTCCATTGTTGGACCACACCTTGCGGACTGGTTAGGCTGAAGGTAATGGAGGATGAACCATTGGCACTACCCAGGGGAAAGGCCATTGGAGAATTGTCGATTCCGGACAAGACTATCGACATATTTGCGCCGGCTGAAGAGTACGAGAAGGACAATACATTAGATTGATAGTTGGTGAGTGGTATGCAGAATCCATGGTATTTGCCATCTATCGACCACCACCCTCCTGGAGTAATGTTGGGTTCGTAAATAGAAGTCCCTATAAACTCAGTACGACCAGCTTTCGCATAGCCATCCATAGGAGATAGCCAACTGTAGCCCGGTGCGGGCGAAATGTTGATACTCCATTTGCCAACGGTGATGTCTTTAAAGTAATAGTCGCCATTTGCTGCTGGCACTACGGTTATTTCCTGACCAGTTGAATACGACCTGGCGGTAACGGATGCCGCTGCAAAGGCGGGTAGCGCTTGCCCGTATAGGGTGCCAGTCTGTGGCGAAGTGACGGTAGGGAAGACATCAGACTTGCTGTCGCAGGCCGAAATAAAACCCGAAGCACCCAAAAGTGCCCCTAAAAATAAAGAACGGAAAAAAGCTTTCATGAAGGAAGATGTGGAAAGGGATTTAAGAAGTTCATGCGATAGTAAGGGCACGGGGCAGTTGCTATGGGCTAAGCGGTGAGGAGCAAGTGAATGCAGCTACGTAAACATATTCAAATTTATCGTATCGACACGCATATTCTACTTCCCTTCCCACACATTATCCTTCGGGTAGCTGTCGGGCACTAAGGTGCTGCCCAGGGTGATGCGCCGGATGGGCTGTTTGCTGACCACGGGTACCGTAACGGCCGTTTCGCCCGATTCCCAGACGCTGATGCTGCGGTGGAGCTTCTGGGTGGTGTTATCGGCGAAGGTCAGGGTGAGGTCGACGGGGACGGGCTTGCGGCCGTGGGCTTCGATGAGAATGTCGTAGCCGGGGCTGGTTTTTTCGACACGGGCGATGGCCAGGTCGGGGTACCCGTCCTCGAAAAACCAGCGCTGCCAGAACCAGTTCAGGTTGCGGCCCGCTCCCGTGTTCATGCTGTTGAAGAAGTCGGGCGGCAGCGGGTGCTTGCCGTTCCAGTTGCGGATGTAGGTGTGCAGGGCCTTGGTGAACAGCTCGTCGCCGAGCAGGTCGCGCACGTAGAGGTAGCCCAGGCCGGGTTTGGGATAGGAGTTGAGGAAGGACGGGATGCCGCTCATCTGGGTGGTGAGCGTGACGATGGGCGCGTCCTGCTCGGTATCAGCAAACTGGGCGTAGCGGGCGATGCCGTAGTCGTCGTCCAGCTTGGGCTCGATGATGCTCGAAATCACCCACTCGCCGATGGTGGCCCAGCCTTCGTCCATCCAACCGTATTTGGTTTCGTTGATGCCCATGTAGAAGGGGAACATCGTGTGGAAGATTTCGTGGTCGGTGAGCGTGATGGCGTCGTCGCGGGTGTCGGTGGGGTTGTCGTTCACCATCATCGGGTACTCCATCTGGTCGAGGCCGTCGAACACGGTTTCGTGGGCGTAGGGGTAGGGCCAGCGCGGGAAGGTGTAGCTCATGGCCTCCACCGTTTTGCGGGCGAACTGGATGACTTCCTCGTAATCCTTATGCTTGGGGCTGTACACGGCGTCGACGCGGGTGCGGCGCTTGGTGGCGGGGTCCACGACCAGGCTGGTGCTCTGCCAGACGTAGTGGTCGGCGGTGGCAAACACGAAGTCCGTCACATTCTTTGCCTCGAAGCGCCAGGTATTCTGAGCATTGACGGCGGTGATGCCGCGCTGCTTGGCTTCCTCCGGGGTGATGATGAAGAAAACGGCGTCCTTCTGCTCGGCGGCGGCCAGGCGCTGGGCGTATTTGGGGGCCAGCACCTGGGTGGCGTTAGTGAGGTCGCCGGTGGCCCACACCACAAAATCCTTCGGCACGGTGATGGCGGCTTTAAAGTTGGCGAAGTCGTTGTAAAACTCTGCGTCGCCGGTGTAGGGCAGCTTGTTCCAGCCGTCGAGGTCGTCGTACACGGCGATGCGCGGGAAGAAGTAGGCCACGAAATCAGCGCCCGGCTCCACTTCGCCGGTGCGCTGGTGCGAGCCTTTGTTCAGGATGTAATTGTAGGCCACGCGCACGGTGGCCGTTTGGTGGGCGGCGAGTGGCTGGGCGAGCTTCACCGGCAGGTTGGTGGCCTGTACAGGCAGCTTCTTCACGTCGAAGTTCTCGCCGTTGATGCTCAGCGCCGAGATGCTCACGCCCGCGCTCACGTCTTCGGGGGCAATGGTGCGGCTGCGGGGCGCGCCCTTCTGGTAGAGGTTGGGGTAGAGCTTGAACCAGATTTGCGGCAGCGCATCGGGGCTGTTATTGACGTACTTGATATCGACCGTGCCAGCCACGCGGCGGGTGGCGGGGTCGAAGCTGACCTTGAGGTCGTAGTCGGCGGTGTTCTGCCAGTAGTTGGGGCCGGGCGCGCCGGTGGCAGCGCGGGTGCCTTTCTCAAACAACGGCTGGAAGTTGCGAGGCAGCGGCAGCGGGCTCTGGGCCAGGGCGGGCGCGGCCAGCAGCAGCAGGGCAAGGGGGAGAAAACGCATGGAGGAGGGAAGCAGAAGAAGCCGCGTGAATAAGGAAGAGCTACAAAAGAACGTCATGCCGAGCGTAGCCGAGGCATCTCGCGTGGGGTAGCAACTCAATTGAATGGTTTACTACCCCACGCGAGGCCTCGGCTACGCTCGGCATGACGTTCTGATTCAACCCAACACTCCTTAATCAACTACACCCGCACCAGTCCGCTGGGCGTGAGCGTCTGTTCGCCGTGCCAGCGGTAGGCTACCAGCTCGCCGCCCTTGGCCACGCTGTAGTCGAGGCACACGGAGTGCGGTGTGAGGAGCTGGGGCTCGCCGCGCAGCCAGTAGTGGCCGAAGAAAACGGGCGTCTCATCCTGGTAGTAGCTGGCGCTGGGCAGGGCGGCCACATCCACAGGCTGGCCGGCCAAGGCTTCGATGGGCTCCAGGTAGTAGTCGTTGTAGGTGGCGGCGGCCGGGTCGCGCCACCAGGCGGTGCGCATCTTGGTGCGGCGGTGGCCGTCTTTATCGAAGAAGTGGTGGTCGCCGGGCAGGTCGGTTTCGTGGCCTTTGAGGGTGATTTCTACGGCATCTATCTCGGCCGAACCCTGGCGGCTGGCTCGCAGCAGAAACTCCGGCGTCAGGCGGTCGTTGGGCAGCCACTCGCGTAGCTGGGCAATGTAGCGGGCGTCCCAGCAGGCATGCACCACGCGCAGACCCGGCAGCTCCAGAAACAGCGGCAGCCGCATGAACCACGCGAGGTAGTCGAGCCATTCGTTAAAAAGCTCTTTGCTGCTGAAGGCACGAATGGTTTCGAGGTGCTGGAGGATGTGGTGCGGCAGGTGGGGCCGCAGGTGCCCACCATCGGGGTGAAAGGTCCAGAAGGAAAGGGCGTTGTACTCGTGGTTGCCCATCACGGCCCGGGCCGCGCCGCCATCCACCATGCCGCGCACAAGTTGCAGCGTTTCGCGAATGGCCGGGCCGCGGTCGATAAAATCCCCCACAAAAATTACCTGCCTGCCGGCGGGGTGGCGGTACGTGCCGTGGGCATCGGGGGCGTAATCGAGCTTCGTTAGTAGCTGCCGCAGCTCGGCCGCGTGGCCATGAATGTCGCCGATGAGGTCGTACATGGAAAGGAGGAGATAGGGGATAGGCAAGAAGGGATAGGGAAGGCAAAGGAACGTCAGGCAACTTGCCGCCCGTCATCCTGCCTAACCTGGCAAGCCGGCCAGCACCCCGACGCACATGGCTTTATGGCGGCGTGGCAGTAGCGCCTAATCCCGAAATTGTTCCATACTGCCAGGCAGTACGCAAAGGGCCCGTACTGGTAGTACGGGCCCTTTGGGAAGGTCAACTGTCTGCCCACAGCCGCCTTGGTTCGGCGAATGGAGGCGGCGGGCCGGCTTAGGCGTGCGCCCCGCCGGGCACCAGCAGGGTGTAGGTGGCGCTTTGCGCGCCAGCCACCACGTTTTTCTTCAGGTAGTAGGCGTAGTAGTCGCGCTGCTCGGCTACGGCAGGCTCCCCGTTGGGGCGGTTGTCGAAGTAGGGCAGGTGCGTGACGGTGGCCAGGCGGGTAAACTCCTTTTCGCCGGTGCGGCAGCACCATATTTCCACCGCGTCGAAGCCGTTTTTCAGGCCGCCAATGCTGGGGTGAATGCCGTCCATCTTCACCTTGAGCGTGGGCGCTTCGGCGGCCACCCGGTCGGTGGCCTTGCCGGCGGCGGGGTTCACTTCCAGCAGGTCGAGCACTTCCTGGGGCACGTTCATCGTGTTCTTGATTTGCTTCACGCTGGCCCGCACGGCGGCCGAGGTCAGCAGTTCCTGCTCAATGAGCTTGCTTTGGGCCGTATCGAGGGCCTTTTGGGCCGCATCGCGCAGGCCAAACAGATCCAGCTCAGCCTGGGCGGCTGTGGTAGCGACCGCATAGGTGGCAGCGGGCTGCTTGAGCAGGGTGGTGGCGTCGGCCATGTTGTCGACGAAGTTCTGGAGGAACAGGCGGCGGTCAGCCTCGCGGGAAGGATACCAATCAGTAGGCATGGTAAAACGGGTGAAAAGGATGAAAAAGTAAGTGCCAGTGTGGCAAGGAAATCGGCCAACGCCCGGCGCAAGCAAATAGTATATAGACTACACTGAATTCCCTGTTTGACAGACTCTGCCACACGGCAGGCCTCTCCCGTGACAAGCCGGACTGCCCTCCATTGCCACTGGGAGCTCCCGGTTTCGGAAGGGAAGCTCCCGGTTTCCAGCGGTAGCCTCCGGGCCACCAACCGGGAGGTCCCACTTCTGAAAAGGGAAGTCCTTTTTCGGAAGTGGGACCTCCCGGTTGAAAAAAGGGAGGTCCCTTTTCCCCGCCGGGAGTTTCCGGTTTGAAAAAGGGACCTCCCGGCGGCAAACCGGGACCGCCAGCTGGCCGCCGCTGCCTCATAGGGGAGCAGGATAGTCCCGGGCGTCTACCAAAAAGCCCCCGACCAACCGGCCGGGGGCTTCCTCAGATACGCTGGGCGCGGGCTGCTACTTGCGGGCCTGGGCGGTGGCGGGGCAATTGGTGCGCCCGGCCGACCACCTAACCGCCTGGCATTACTAAGCCGTACAACCAGATAAGGTGGCAACTACCCGGCGCCTCAGGGCGCAAAAGCGGTGAAGGTGAAGGGAAAGTCGGCCGGCACCCCGCCGAGGGTGAACGTGCGAACGGTGATAAAGCCCGCCCCGCCGGTGAAGGTGGCCACGCCGGGGCTCGTGCCATAGATGGACACCGTGACCGGGTTGGCGTCGAAGTTCACCGCGCTCAGGCCGCTGCTGGCCGGAAAGGTGACGGTGTACACGCCCGCGCCGCTGGCCGCCACCGTGTAGTTGCCCGACGTGGACACGACCACCGCGCCCAGGCCCACCTGTCCGTAGGCCACGGCCAGCAGGTTGTGGGCGCCGGTGGTAGGCGTGAACACCTGGCCCGGCGCGGTGGCCGTGCCCAGGCGCACGGTGCCGTTCACGTCGAGGGGTTGGGTGGGGCTGCTGGTGCCGATGCCCACGTTGCCGGTGGTATACTCCACCAGCAGTCGGGTATTGCCGCCGGTGGCGTCGCGCAGCACAAAGTCGTAGTTTTCGCCGGTGATGTCGGCCAGGTTGCCAAGGTTCACCTGCACCCCCAGTTCCCATTGCCGGCCCACGCCGCTGCCGTTGCCGGCGCCCAGGCGTAGCAGCGCCGGCCGGGGCGAGCTCAGCGAGCCAATGTCGAGGGAGCGGCCCGCGTTGGTGGTGCCGGTGTTGATGCCGACGTTGCCGCCGTTGGGGTTGAGCAGCAGCGGGTAGTTCGTGCCCAGGCCGCCCACGTTGGTGCTTTGCAGCCAGGCGCCGCTGCCGCCGTTGCCGCCCAGGTCCAGCACCATCCCGGAGCCGTCGGCAAAGCGGGCGAAGTGGCCGGTGCTCTGCGCCGCGCCGGTGGTGGCTGGAAACGCCGACCCGCCGGTGTTGCGCGCGTCGAGCCGGGTTACGGGCGCCGTGGTGCCGATGCCCAGGCGGCTGCCCAGGTAACCGCTGTTGCTCAGGTTGAAGCCGCCGGATTGCGTGGTGGCGGGCTGGTTCTGCACGTAGTCGGCGGAGGTGGGCAGGGCCGTCGTGCCGATGGTGCCGTCCGGGGCCACGGTCACGCTGCGCGGGCCGTTGAGCACGAAAGCTTGCAGGTCGTTGGCGGGGCTGCCGTTGGCGGCCAGCAGCAGGTTGTTGCCCAACGCCAGGTTGTTGGCGCTGGCGTCGAGGGCGGCCGTGCCGCGCAGCACGGCGCTGGCCCCGCTCACGTCGATGACCTGCAAGGAATTGCTGCCCCGGCTGGCCACGTAGGCCAGGTTGCCGCTCAGGGCCACGCTCACGGGGGTAGCGCCGGTGGCGTAGGTGTGGCGCAGGGTGGGCACTCCGGCCGCCGACAGCGTGTAGGTCAGCAGCGAGTTGTTGGGGATGCTGAGCAGGCACAGCGTGGTGGTCGTCAGGGCCACCGGTACGTCGAAGCCGCCGTTGTAGGCCGGGCAGCCGGTGCTGCCCGTCACAACGGGCGCGGCGGGGTTGCTCACGTCGAGCACCGCCACGCCGCCGTACTGGCTGCTGACGGCGACCAGGGTGCCGGCCGTCGCCACGGCCTGCGGGGTGAAGCAGCCCGAATTGCCGGTGCCCAGCAGTGTGGCCGCGGCTGGCGTGGCCAGGTCGTATATGTAGACATACCCGCTGCTGCCGCCCCGGTCGTAGACCGCGTAGAGGCGGGTGCCGGTCATCGCAATGCCGCCGTTGGTGGCCGAGAGGGCGGCCGGGGGCGTGAGGGTGTTCACCAGGGTGGGCGCGCCACTGCCCAGGGCGTAGAGCTTGGTGAGGCCGATGCCGTTGGCGTGGGTGTCGTTGCAGAGCACGGCGGCGGTGGTGCCGCTCACGGCCACCTCCACCCCGTTGGTAATGCCCGTGGCGGTGCCGCGCAGCGCCGGGGCACTGGGGTTGCTCATATCGTAGAGGCTCAGGGTGCCCGCGTTGCGGTTCAGCACCACGGCCAGCGAGCCGCTCACGGCCACCAGAGGGTTGTTCAGGCCGGTGGTGGTACTGGCCGGGGCCGGGGTGAGGGGGCCGGCGGCGGTGCCCGCGGCGGGGTAGAGTGTGGCGGCCGGGCTCAGGTTACCGGCCGCGTCCACTTGTAGCAGGCGGGTGTCGGTGCCGCTCAGGCCGCGCACGCGCAGGTTGCCGTTCACGTCAAGCGGTTGGGTGGGAGCGGTGGTGCCAATGCCCACGTTCTGGGCCTGGGCGGCGAAAGGCAGGGCCAGCAGCAGCAGCGCGCGGCCCCAGCGGGGGAAGAAGTTCATCATATACAACCAAACAAAATGTACGCCCGCCGCCCACCGGGCCACGGGAAAAAGAGAGCGGCCGCCAACCGCAACAGTACCGGCAGCCCGGCACCCAAAAAGCCCCCGACCACACGGGCTTGTACTTACCCAAAACGCTTTGCCTGCCTGCTGGCGGCACTTGACCGGGCCGGTCCGACCGCCCTAGGCGGTCCGACCGGTTGAAGAACCCCCGATTTTGTCCCGCCAACAACCGCGGACCGCCTAGGGCGGTCGGACCGGAGCAACGACCGCCGTTTTGGGTAAGGACAAGGACCACAGGGCCGGGGGCTTTCGCTTTCAAGCAGAAACAGGCAGATTACTGGCGGGCCTGCGCGCGGGTGGGGCGCCCGGTTGGTGCTGTGCCGGGTGCCGGAACAAGCAGTTCCTAGTTCTTGGTGAGGACAATCCAATCGAAGCCGTTCGACTGAACGGTGATGCGGGAGTTGGTGGGCAGCGTGGTGAGGTAGGCACCGGGCACGTCGTCGTAGATGCCGGGAGAAGTACCGCCTGTATTACCGGTCACGGCCAGGTTCAGGGTGCCGCTGCCAACCGAGCTGATGATGACGTAAAGGCGGCCCGTGCAGGTGTTGGGGTTGGGCAGGGTGATGGTGTTGCAGCCCCCGATGCGGCGCACCGTGTAGTGGGCGTTGGTCAGGGTCAAGTCGGCGTTGGCCGTTACGAAAGGCATGCTGACCGAACCGTTCACGGCCAGCGTGGAAGTGGGGGTGGTGGTACCGATGCCGAAGTTACCGGCGTTGTTGAAGCGGGCCCACTCGGTGGGCACGGTGCCGGTGCTGGTGGTGATGCCGGCGAAGCGGATACCGGCGTTGGCCGTACCCGTGCCCAGGTGATTAATCAACGAGGTTTCGCCCTCGCCGCCGGAGCGGTTCCACTGCAGGTGAGCGCCTTGGTTGGTGGCCGATACGGCGGTGAAGGCCCCGTTGCCCGCAGCCCGGATGCCGCCCGTTTCCACTTCCAGCTTCTGGATGGGCGCGGTGGTGCCGATGCCCACGCTGCCGCCAAAGCTGGTGCTGCCCGTGCCGGTCACGTTCAGCGCAAAGCCGGCGTTGGCCACACTGGTGGCCTGGGTGAGCGTGCCGCCGAGGCGGATGTCGTTGCTGGTGCGGGTCAGGCCGTTGCTGGCCGTAATCAGGGCGGCGCTGGTGGCCGCCGTGGTCTGCACGGTGTTGTCGGGGAAGCGGAAGCCGCCGGTGTTGCTGAACACCTGGCCCGCTACTTCCAGCTTTTGGCCCGGGGCCGTGGTGCCGATGCCGAAGTTGCCGTTGTTGAGGAAGCGGGCCCACTCGGTGGGGGTAGTGCCGGTGCTGGTGGTGATGCCGGCGAAGCGGATGCCGGCGTCGGCGGTGCCGTTGCCCATGTGGTTAATCAGCCAGGTTTCGCCGTTGTTGCCGGTGCGGTTCCACTGCAAGTGGGCCCCTTGGTTGGTGGCCGATACGGCGGTGAAAGGCGTGAAGGAACCCGCTCGCACCCCACCCAGGGCCACTTCCAGTTTCTGGATGGGGGCGGTGGTGCCGATGCCCATACTGCCACCCACGTAGCCGCTGCCGCTAATGCGAAAGTCGGCGGCTTGGTCGGCCGCGCTCTGGTTCTGGATGTAGGCCGCGCTGCCCGTGGCGGCGGCGTAGTCGGTGCCGGCCACGGCGGCCGCTACGGTGCCGCTGGTGGCCTTGAGCAGGCCGGTGATGGTGCCGGCCCCGCCTTTGGCGTTGGGCACGTTGGTGGCGTAGGTCGTGGCGTTGCCCACGCTGGTGATGTCGCCGGTCAGGTTGGCGTTGGTGGTTACCGTGGCCGCGTTGCCGGTGGTGTTAGTGGCCGTGGCGGCGTTGCCGGTCGTGTTCTGGTTCAGGGTCGGGAAGTTGGTCAGGCCGGCCGCGCTGCCGGTGGGCGTCAAGTAATCGGTGCCGGCCGTAGCGGCCGACACGGTGCCCGCGCCGTTGGCCTTCAGGATGCCGCTGACCGTGCCCGCGCCGCCTTTGGTGGCGGGCACCACGTTGGCGTAAGTCGTTGCCGCCCCAATGCTGGTCACGTCGCCCGTCAGGTTAGCAGCCGCCGCGGCCGTGGTCTGGGTGGTCCCGTCGGGAAACTTGAAGCCGCCGCTTGTGGAGTACACCGTGCCGGCTACTTCCAGCTTCTGGGTGGGCGTAGTGGTACCCACGCCCACGCTGCCGCCCTGCACCAGCAGCGCCGTTTGGGCGGGAGTGCCGGGCACACTAATGAAGGTCTGGAAGGTGGCATCCCAGCCGGAACTGGTGCTCATGGCCCCGCCGGCGTAACAGTTGTTGGGGCAGAGGGCGGGCAGCAGGTAGGTGGCCCCCCCGGTGCGCGTCAGGCGCAGGCAGTAGACCTGGCCGGCCGTCATGGCCGGGGCCGGCGCAAACGTGAGGGCCGTCGCCACGAACGGGGAGTTATTCACGTAAGCTGGCAAGGTGACGGCCAGGGTGCCGAGCGGGGTGCCGGTGGGCGTGGTGCCCGCAAACAGCTCCGCCGTCACGTTCACCGACCCACCGGACAGGCCCGCCCCGTAGGTATCAATTCTTTGTAAGGTGCCAGTCAGGCCCGCCGTAAAGGTTTGGTAGTAGTTGTCGGTCACCCCGAAGTTGCTGCTCTGGTCGAGCTGTGTCTGGTCGGGGCCGTTGAAGGCCGTGCTGGGGCTGAACACCTCAAACTGCCCGGCCGGGCTGCTCGTGCCGATGCCCACCTTGCCCGTGCCGCTGATGGCCAGCACGTTACCGCCAGTAGCAATGATGGTAGCCCCGGTGAGCGTGCCGCCCAGCGCCACGTTCTGACCGGTTTTTGTCAGGCCGTTGCTGGCCGTGACGGCCGCACCGCTGGCCGTGGCAATCTGCTGCCAGCTGGGAGCACCAGACGTGCCGGCGTTGTAGTAGTAGCCGGCCGGGGCCCCGGTCTGGAACACAATCAGGCCGGTGGCCGGGCTGGGCACGCTGCCGGTGCTGGCCACGCGGGGTAGCAGCGCGCCCTTGTTGGTCGCCACAATGTCGAGGGCCGCCGAGGCATCAGGGGCGGTGGTGCCCACGCCCACGTTCTGGGCCCGGGCCGACTGCCCGGCGGTGGCCAGCAAAGCCGCCAGCAGCGCGTGGCGGAAAGGGGTAAGGTTATATTTCATCAACAAGAACTAATGAGAAGTATTAAGCGAAACGAGACCGCACCCGCAGGCGCTTATTCCACCACGCAGCGGGTGGTGAAGCGGCCGGCCGGGCCGGTGTAGCGCAGGAAGTAGGCGCCGGTGGCTAGCCCAGCCAGCGGTACCGCGCCGGTGGCGCGCCCGTCCAGGTTCACGGTCCCGAGTACCTGCCCGATGACGTTCAGGATTTCCAACGTGCCGGCCACCGCCGGGCCGGTGTAGAGGTAAGTAGCGGCCTGCCCAATCGCCACCCGCGTGGGGTACACCGCAAAGCCGGCCGCCAGCGGCGCGAGGGCCACCGTGCGCACGGGCGAGTAATGCACGTCGCCGCCCAGGTCGGTCTGGCGCAGGCGGTAGTAGAGCACCATGGCCCCGGCCGGCAGCTTGCCATCGAGTAGGGCGTAGTCGTGGTGGGCAGTGCTGGTGCCTGCCCCGGCCACCGTGCCGACGGCGACGAAGGTGCGGGCGTCGAGGCTGCGCTCCACGATGAAGCCGGCGTTGTTCAGCTCCGAGGCCGTGGCCCAGGCCAGGCGCACCGCAGCCGGCCCTTCGGCGCGGGCTGTGAAGTCAATCAGCGTCACGGGCAGCGGGTTGGCCGCGTTGCTCACCGTGAAGCGGCCCAGCGAGGCAAAGCTGCCCGTGATGCTGCGGCCGCTGGCGTTGGCCGCGGGGCTGCGCACGGCCCAGGGCTGGCCGCCGGCCGTTTGCTCGTAGATGCGGGCCTGCGAAAAGTCAGTCAGGCCGTTATCATTGTCAGGCAGCCAGCTCAGGGTGAGCTGCACGGGGGCATTGGCGGCGGGCTGCGTGGCCGGGGCCACGGTCCAGATGCGGTCGATGCCTTTGAGGCCGGCGTTGTTCAAATTCTGCCCGAAGCTCACATCGGCGGTTTGCAGACCGGCCACGCGGGTGATGGCCACCGTGCCCAGGTTGTTGGTGGTGGGGTCGAGCACGGCCCCGTGGCCGAAGTCGACGGGCGCCCCGCTCACGGCGTTGCGCGTGATTTGCAGCGCGCCGAGTACGTAGCGGCCCGCCGCCTCGCCGCTCAGGGTGGCCCCGTTGGGCAGGAGCAGGGTGTAGACCGTGCCGCCGTTTTTGGTGTTCACCAGGCCGTTGGTGAGCGTGAGGGCGTTGCTCACGGTCAGGTCGCCGGCCAGGCGCAGGGTGTTGGCCCCGGCCGTGGGCTTGTTCAGCAGCAGCTGGTAGAGCGTGGCCCCGCCGGGCGTGAGCAGCTGGTCGGCCGCGCCGGAGAAGGTTACCGGGCTGGTGCCGGTTACCAGGGTGCCGGTGTTGGCGAAGTCGCCTTTCACTTCCAGCCCGCCGGCGCCCAGGTCCAGGGTGCCGGGGTTGGTGAGGGGGCCGTCGACGCGCAGGGTGCCCTGGTTGGTGAGGGTGCCACCGGCCTGGTTGGCCAGGCCGCCCGTTCCCACGTAGAGCGTGGCCCCGGGCTGCACCGTAATGCTGCTACCGGCGTTGGTGAGGTCCTGGGCTACCGCCGGGGCTGCCAGCAACAAAGCGGCCGCAAAGTAGAGTTTGGTCATGGAGTGAGTCGTGAGAAAATAGAACGAATTTATAGGATTACAAATATACTGTCTAGGCTACCGCTATTTGGCATAAAAAAGCACCCATCCAGCCACAGAGGCCAGATGGGTGCTTTTTGTCGGTGAAGGGTGCGGGGCGAATCGCCACCAAGGTGCGCAGGCTACTTCAGCCGCACCAGCGTGGCGCCGAAGCCAAACTTCTCCTTGCGCGCATCCTCGAAGAACTTGATGTCCTTGTTGCGGCTCAGCTGGCGGTGGATTTCCTTGCGCAGCACGCCGTTGCCCATGCCGTGGATGAACACGATTTCGTGCATGTTGGTGGCCAGGGCGCGGCTGAGCGTGTCCTCGAAGGCGTCGAGCTGCAGGCGCAGAATGGCGGTGTTGCTCAGTTCCTCCTCCTTATTGTCGGGGCGCAGGGCTTCGAGGTGCAGGTCCACTTCGTGCGGCGGGGCCACAATGGGTGCGGCCGGTTTGGCTGGCGCCGCGGCTGCAACAACGGCGGCTGGTTTGGCCGGCGCATCGCCCGAGAGCTGGGCCTTGAGGGCCGCGGCATCTACGCCCGCTGGCTTGGCCGGAGCCGTGGGAACAGGAGCAGCGGCTTCTTCGGCGAGTTTCTCCGGCGCGATGGCGGCGGCGGCCTTCTCGTCGAGCTGAAATAGGTACGCATCCTTGCCAATTACCGGCGCGGGCTTCTGGCTGCCGTAGAACGTGCTGGCTTTGAACGCCTGCCGCTTGGTGAGCAGCTCGTAGGCCGCGTCGCCGTTCAGCTTGGTGGGCAGCAATTGAAATACCGCGGCGGGCCAGGTTTCAAAATCCTTCAGGTGTAGGAAGGAGAGGGGCTTGGTGCTGGCTTTGGGGCCGAGCTTGTCGGCGGCCAGGGCGCGGTAGGGGCGGGCGCTGGTTTCCTCGCCATAGGTGAAGAGCACGTCAGCCTCAGTGTTGTTGATGAGCGTGACGCCCAGCAGCTCGGGCGACTGATGCACCAAAGCCAGAAACAACCCTTTGGCCGCCGCGGGCTGCTTGCCACCGGCCCCGGGGCCGCTGCTGCCGGCTGGTTTAGCCACGCCCGCGCCGCTCGACGCCACGGCCGCCAGGGCCTGCTGCAACGAAGGCTGCGGGGGCCGGGGTGGGCCCGCCGACTGGCCTGGCCGCTTGCTCTTATCTTTTTTGCTGGCGTTGGCGTTTTTGCCGGGCGTCTGGCCGGGGCCATAGTCGGGCGCGGCGCGGTCGAAGTTCTTGCCTTCTTCGTGGGCGACCACCACTACTTCGCGCCGCAGCACCGGAATGGTAAAGTCATTATCAATGGCAACCTCTACCAACTCACTGTCGAGCAAGCGGGTAACGATGCCTTCTTCGGTGCCGGTCAACAGCCGGACTCTATCTCCTACGTTCATAATACTGCTGGTTTGCGCCGGGCGGCGCGGGTATCGGGGAAATACGAAACTGCGGCCGTGCCCGGACGGATTCATCAAAAGTACGTTCGCAAGGCGCGGCGCGGCTAAGTGCCGGAATTGTGCGCTGCTTTTCCCCTAGTAATAGAGCCCGTGGAAGCCGAAACCGTTGCGTGGGTTGTACTCCAACGCCGGCGCGGGCAGGTGGAAAATGCTGAGCGTATAAAACACCCGTTTCAGCAGCACGCTGCGGGTCGGAATGCGGCGCAGGTCCACATCGACGGACAGGTAGAATTGCCGATAGGGGCGCAGGCCGGCCGCGGCGTTGGTGCCGTCGTCGTTGTACACCATGTCGTGCCCGCCGTAGCCGATGGCCGGCTGCAGCCAGCGCGGCCAGCGGTTGCCGGGTTTCAGGAAGGCGCCCACATCGGTGCACAGCCAGTAGGTTTGGCCGTTGTAGTCTTTCAGCCACCGTTCGGGTACGGTGCGGCCCAGCACGTTGGGGCGCTGCTTGGCATAGCTGGTGAGGTGGAACGACCATTTGGGCATGATGCGCACGTCGTGCCAGGCCAGCTGCTGGGCCAGCAGCCCCGCCGAGCCCAGGAAGTTGGCGGCCAAATCGGTGGCCGAGGCGCCGTAGGCCGGGTCAAACCCGTCAAGAATCTCAATCGGGCTTTGCACCACAAAACCCACAAATGCGCCGTACCAGATGGCCTTTTTCTCGCTCAGGCCGGCCCAGCGCAGCATGTCGACTGCCCCCCGGCTTTCCTGAAACGAGCCCCAGAAATGCCCGTACTTATCGAGCTGCTGCCACTCGGGCAAGTCGTTGAACCAATGCAGGGAGGTGCGTTCGCCGGTGTACCAGGAAGTGGTGAGGCCGGTGTAAATCACGCCGTAACTAAAAGCAGTACCGCCCACCAGCAGGCGCAGGCGCCGCCGACTACGTGCGGCCGAGTCGACGGGCGCCGGGGATAAGGCCGGGGCGGGTGTCGCAGAAAAAGCGGAAGCTGGCGCCGCAGTTGTAGCGGCCGCTGCAACGGGTGCGCCTGCCGTTTGGGCCGGGGCGATGAACGGCAGTGACCACGCTCCGCCCATCACCATTGCCACAGCGCTTTGCTCCCTCCATTTTCTAAACCTGCCCCGTCGCGTCATGCTGGTAAAATATCGGCCAAAGGTACGGCGCCGGGCACGGCAGGCTGGCCGCCAGCGTGTATCTTGCGACTTGGTTTACTGACGAAAACAATAAAATAATTCCTTGGCAAACGTTTTCGCAGGTCTTTCAGGCGAACTTCTAGGACTCCATTACGCTTCTCATTTTCAACCCAATCCATTCCCACTTCCCGCCAACCAATGCAAATATTTCGACGCATTACCGGCCTGCTGCTAACGCTGCTGGCCTTCGCCAACCTGGCCCAGGCGCAGGTGACGACCTCGCCGGTGTTCTTCACCGACACCACCCCGGTCACCATTACCTACGACGCCACGCAGGGCAACGCCGCGCTCAAGGACTTCACCGGCGACGTATACATCTGGACCGGCACCGTCACCAACCTGAGCACCAGCAACACCAACTGGCGCAACGTGCACAGCCCCAGTTTCAGCACGGCCGACCCCAGCGCCCTGATGACCCGCGACGCCAGCAACCCGAACATTTACCGCATCACCTTCACGCCGCGCACTTACTACCCCATTCCGGCCGCCGAAACGCTGCTGCGCCTGGGCATGATTTTCAAGAATGCCAGCGGCAGCATTGTGGGACGCGCCACCGGCGGCGGCGACATCTTCGTCGATGCCACCCAGCCCGGCCTGTCGGCCCGCATCACCAGCCCCGTAAATAACAGTGGCAACCCGCTGTTTGTGAATGCCAACAGCCAGATTTCGATTACCGGCACGTCTTCGGCCGCTGCTACGCTCACCTTCACCCTGAACGGCACGCAGGTGGCTCAGCAGGCTAATGCTACGACGCTGAGCACCACGGTAACGGCGGCACAGGCGGGCCGCAACGTAGTGCGCTTCATCGCTACTTCGGGCGCTTCGTCGGCCGTCGATTCGCTGGTGTTTGTGGTGCGCCCCGCCGTAACTACGGCTGCGCTGCCCGCTGGCGCCAAGGATGGCGTCACCTACCTGGCCGGTGGCACGTCGGTGATTTTTAACATCACGGCCCCCAACAAGGAGTTTGCGTACGTGCTCGGCGAGTTCAACAACTGGCAGGCCGACAACGCCGGCTACATGAACCGCACGGCCGACGGCACCCGCTTCTGGATACAGCTGAACGGCCTGACCCCCGGCCGCGAATACGCCTACCAGTACCTGGTGGATGGCAACCTGCGCGTGGCCGACCCCTACTGCGAGAAAATCCTCGACCCCAACAGCGACTCGTTCATCCCGGCCGTTACCTACCCCAACCTGAAGCCTTACCCCACGGGCAAAACCACGGGCATCGTGTCGGTGCTGCAAACCGGCCAGACGCCTTATGTGTGGACGGCCAACAGCTTCCAGCGCCCCAGCCGCGCCGACATGGTGGTGTATGAGTTGCACCTGCGCGATTTCATTGCCCGCCACGACTACCAGACCCTGCGCGACACGCTCAACTACATCCAGCGCTTGGGCATCAACGCCATAGAACTGATGCCCATCAACGAGTTTGAGGGCAACGAAAGCTGGGGCTACAACCCCTCGTTCTACTTCGCTCCCGACAAATACTACGGCACCAAAGACCAGCTGAAGCGCCTTGTCGACGAGTGCCACCGCCGCGGCATTGCTGTAGTTCTCGATATGGTGCTGAACCACTCGTTTGGGCAGTCGCCGATGGTGCAGCTTTACTTCGACGGGGCTACGGGCAAGCCGGCCGCCAACAGCCCCTGGTTCAATGTGGATGCCACCCACCCGTTCAACGTGGGCTACGACTTCAACCACGAAAGTGCTTACACGAAATACTTCTCGAAGCGGGTGATGGAGTTCTGGCTGCAGGAGTACCACATCGATGGCTACCGCTTCGACCTTTCCAAGGGCTTTACGCAGCGCAACAACCCCACCAATGTGGGCGCCTGGGGCAATTACGACCAGTCGCGTATCGACATCTGGAAGGATTACTACGACTTCATGAAGAGCGTCGATACCAACGTGTACTGCATTCTGGAGCACTTCGCTGATAACTCCGAGGAGAAGGTGCTGGCCGATTACGGGATGATGCTGTGGGGCAACCTGAACCACAACTACAACGAAGCCACCATGGGCTACGTGAGCACGTCGGACTTCAGCTGGGGCTACTACAAAAACCGCAACTGGCTGAACCCAAACCTGGTGACCTACATGGAAAGCCACGACGAGGAGCGCCTGATGTTCAAAAACCTAACTTACGGCAACGCTTCGGGTAGCTACAGCACCAAGAACCTGGCCACGGCCCTGGCCCGTCAGGAGCTGGCTGCTGCGTTCTTCTTCACCGTGCCCGGCCCCAAAATGGTATGGCAGTTCGGCGAGCTGGGCTACGACATCAGCATCGACCAGAACGGCCGCGTCGGCAACAAGCCCATTCTGTGGAACTACTACCAGGATGCCAACCGCCGCAAGCTGTACGAAACATACCGCGCCCTCATCGCGCTCAAGAAGGTTGAGCCCGTGTTCGAAAACCCTACCACTTACACCCAGCAGCTGGCTGGCGCCGCCAAGTCTATCCACCTGGCCAACGCCACCACCAGCGTCACCATCATTGGCAACTTCGACGTGACGGCTACCACCATCGACCCGGCCTTCCAGCGTACCGGCAAGTGGTACAACTACCTCAGCGGCGACAGCATCACCGTTGCCAACGTGAACACGACTATTAGCCTGGCGCCCGGCGAGTTCGCCGTCTACACCAGCCGCCGCATTCAGAAGGCGGTGTTGCTGCCAACCCGCGCCGAGCAGGCGGCCAGCATCCTACGCCTCACGGCCGCGCCGAACCCCGCCCAGGGTAGCACCACGCTGCGCTATGAGTTGCCCACCGCCACTGCCGTGGCCCTCACCGTGCGCAACGTGCTCGGCCAGGCCGTACTCACGCTGCCCGCCACCCAAGAAACTGTAGGTTCGCACTCCCGCGAGCTGCCTTTGGGCTCGCTGGCTGCCGGGGTCTACATCGTCCAGCTTCGTGCCGGCAACCTCCAGCAAACGCAACGTCTGGTAGTCGAGTAAGAATACCCTCTGTATGTAAAAAGCCCCGTCGGAAATATCCGGCGGGGCTTTTTGTTGGGCTTAAAGGCGAAGCCGAAGGGCTACGGATTCTGCTCGTGGTACGTCACCAAATCATCGATAGGGGAGCGGATAATTTTGCCGACTTCCATGCCGTGGGTACGGGCTACCTGCGTCAGCACGTCGCGAAAGTTGTAGCCCACCGAACCCACGCAGTTGAAGGTGTACTCCTGGTAGCGTGGGTAATGCAGCACCAGGTTCTGGAAGAAGGTTTCGAAGCCTTCGAGCACGATGTCGCGGCAGTAGCTCACGTTGTTGTGGTCGTAGGCAAACTTGGCGAAGCTGGCCAAAAAGCGGTTGGGCAGCGGCTGGTTGTAGAGGCGGTCGAGAATGTCGTTGCGCGAGCCCAGGTTATACTCCTCGCGCAGGGCTTCCTGCAGGCCGTCGGGCAGCAGGCCGCGCAGGTAGTCGCGCAGCAGGCGCTTGCCGAAGTAGGAACCCGAACCCTCATCGCCCAAGAAATAGCCCAGCGAGTCGACGTTGTAGGTGATTTTCTCGCCGTCGAAAATGCACGAGTTGGTACCCGTACCCAGAATGGCAGCGAATCCTGGCTTCTTGCCTAACAACGCGCGGGCTGCGGCCAACAGGTCTTCCGTCACGTGGGCCCGGGTTTGCGGAAACACCTGCCGCAGCGCCGCTGCAATCACCTCGGCCTTCTGTGCCGACGACACGCCGGCGCCGTAGAAATATACGTCGCGCACCTGTTCGTGCGGCAGCGTGTCAGGCATGTTCTGGTTCAGCGACGCTACAATAGCAGCTGTGTCCATAAAATCGGGGTTGTACCCTTCGGTGTTGAAATACACGCGGGTGTGCGCGTCATCAAGTAGGCACCAGCTGCACTTGGTCGAGCCGCCGTCGGCAATCAGAATCATATGAGGGAGGGAAAATACGGGAGACGAAAGTACCACCCCAACCCGTAATCCTTTTCAGTAATAGGAATGGACAAACGTTTGCTGTTGAATATTTTATTCGTGAAAGAAACATGATTACTGTTAACCAGCCATTTATTAATTCATAAAGAGTTGGTCAATGCAAAAATGCCTTGCGCCGGTTTGGAAAAAGAGGCCATGGCTGCTGAAGCATTTTGGCCCAAAATTTTGCTAAATCTGCTTCGAAAGCCCATAAACTGCAATCAGTTATGAAGCCTTTATCCAACAGCTCGGAGATTTTCTCTCATTGGCAGAGCCCTGATGCACCCGATACGTACGTGTGGGGGCATAAAAAAAGCCGCTGAGTAATCAGCGGCTTTTTTTACGACTTGTGAAGACTATAAACTTCAATTACTGCTTAAGGAGTTACAGTCAAGGTAGCACCCGTGACACCGGTACCGGTTCCCACTGGCTTTAAGGTAATGGTGTAAGTTCCTGCGGTGGTAATAGTCATGTCCTCACCGTTAAGCTTCAGAGTAGTAGGCGCGGTACCAGGCGTCAGTGGCTTGGTCAGCGCACCTAAGTTAACCGCCCAATCTTTGTCCTTACGGAACTTGAAGTCCCCTACGTTTAGCGCCGTGCGCAACACGTAGGCATTCACGTTGCAATCCCATTTCAGCATACGGTCGGTAGCAGTGCCGCCGGGCCAGCCGTCACCAGCTGGGCCAACCAAGCCCCAGGTGTCCGAGCTGGGTGCCGTGCACTCGTCATAAGGCGTAGCAGCTAGTTGCATCGTCGGGGAATACAGAGTCGGGAGGTTTCCCGCGACGAAGGTTTTCAGACGCACATCAACCTGACCCGATTGCCCAAATGGTAAGCCCAACGCGAGCAAGGTCTTGTTCAAGTCAACGGTTTTAATGGACAGCGACGAAGCCGAAACTGCCCCGCCATCGATTTCCTTGACCGAGGCGAAGTTGGTGCCCGCCTTCGCAAACTGGAGCGTATAAGTAACCATGGAAGCAACCTTGGACTCATCCGACGTCTTAATGGTGTAAGGCGTCCAGGTATAGGTTACAGCGGTGTTATCCGCATTTGTCTTACTAAGCACGCCAGCGTTGGTCGTGCTCGCCTTCAATGTGGGAGGAGCGCTGAACTCGGAAGTGACTTTAATCTCATCCTTTTTACAGGCAGTAAGGCTTAAAGTCAGCAGTCCCATGAAAAGGGCTGGTTTAGAGAACAAATTATACATAATTATCAGAGAGATGAGTGGGAACAAAAATGCTACCTGCCTGGCAACGCCAGGCAGGTAGCAAAAGGTTTAGTAACCAGGATTTTGTTTCAGGTTCGTGTTAGCCGTCAAGTCAGCTGCCGGAATCGGGAAAAGCTTGTACTTGCTGTCAACACTTCTGCCGCTGGCCAAGCCCCCTTTCCAGGGCCACAGGTAGGTCGATTCCGTGAACTTACCGTAGCGAATGAGGTCGCTACGACGGGTGCCTTCCCAATGCATTTCGCGAGCCCGCTCATCAAGGATGAAGTCGGGCGTCATCTGGGCATCCGTGATGGCGCTGTTGGTGCCTGCACGGAAGCCACGGGCGCGGATTTGGTTCACATAACCCAGAGCAAGAGCCCGGTCAGCACTGCCGCGAGCGGCTGCTTCAGCATAGATGAGCATCACGTCGGCAAGGCGCAGCATTGGAAAGTCTACGCTGGAGAAGTTCAGCGAGAAGTTTTGCGGTGCCCCTGCTGAAGTCACGTTGCGAAACTTGGTTACGCCCAAACCTTGATTGAACTGGCTCAGGTCGCTGATTTCCAAGGTCTGGCCGGGAGTCCAAAAGCGGCCCCGGCGGTCAACTGCCGTATCACCGCCTTGCAGGAAAAATTTGTTGAACAGTGCACTAGTGGTGCGCAAGCCTTGCCAGCCAGTGGTTTCGCCTACATATTTCTGCCAGTTGGCATCAGACCCGCTCGTAGCACCGTTCACAATGAACGTGGTACCACCATAGCTCTGCACGTTGTTCACGTCGAAGATAACAGGCCAAATAATTTCTTCTTTCGCAGGGGCCATGTTATTGTCGGCCAGAAACAGACGACCATAAGCTGACGATACCGGCGCAGCAGCCGTAGTATTCAACTTATAGCCCGAGTCGATGACTTTTTTAGCTTCATCGGCAGCCTTGGCATACTGAGGGGTACCCGTGTATACACCGGCATTCAGGTACAGACGGGCCAAGTAGCCGTGCGCGGCGGCTTGGTCTACGCGGCCGTACTCGTTGGTGCGGGGCGCTGCCAGTTCTGTAGTCAGGGCCTGCAACTCGCTCTCCACATAGTTGTATAGCTCCTGGCGGGTAGCATACCGGGGGTTGCCAGCACCAACCACGTCTTGGTCAGTCACGAAGGGCCCGTTGCCAAACATGTCGATAACGTGCATGTAAGCCACGGCGCGCAGGAACCGTGCCTCCGCGCGGAAGAGCTTGCCTTGTGCTACCTCGCCGCCGCCAACACGGCTGTTGAGCTTATCATCCGAAGACTCGCGAACAAACTCGTTGCAAATGGCGATTTCGTAGTAAATGCGGCTATAGATGCCGCGCACCAGCGGGCCGCTGGCATCCCAGCTCAAGCGGTGCCACTCCTGTACGCCCGGGTCGTTCCAGGCAATTACGGCTTCGTCAGTGGTCAGTTCCTGAGCACTCCACCACTGGCGGATGTAGTCCGAGGTACCAGCGTCGATGCCCACAATGTCGCCTGAACCCGGGCCATTAGGGCCAGTCAGGGCAAAGCCACCGTAAAGCTTCGACAACACCTGCTTGTAGCCAGCCAAGCCTACGTACACTTTATCGGGCGTAAGCTCGTACTTGGGCGTTTGGTCGAGGTCTTTGGTGCAGGATGTGCTGAGGCTAACCAGAGCGGTACTCAGCGAGAGGGCCGTTAGCCCCCGGTATAATGCATTCTTCATGTTTGGTGGGAATTAAATGCCGAGAGCTAAGCCGAGCGTGAACGTACGGGCGCGGGGATAGAAGTTGGAGTCGATGCCACTGGGTACTTCCGGGTCAACACCTTTGTATTTGGTGACCAGGAAGGCATTCTGTACGTTGGCCGTGATGCGCAACGAAGCAGTACCGAGGACCTTGCCGGCGTTGTAGCCCAGCGAGATGTTCTCAGCCCGCAGGAACGAGGCGTTCTGCACGTAATAGTCGGAGAACACCTGCTGACGGGTGAAGCCGGTATTGCGCACATCCGGGTTCAGATTGTTTACAAACAAAGTCGAGCCCTGCGCATTGGCATAGTTGCCGAGGTTAGCAGCGTTGGCGTTGTATACGTAGTTGCCGAGGTTGCTACGCAGGGTGAAAGCAAAAGTCAGCTTTTTATACACAACATTCGAGCTGAAGCCCAGCGTCACGAGGGGGGCTGGTTGCTTATAACGGTCGTAATCAGCGTCGTTGATAATTCCGTTGCCGTCTTTATCAACATACACGCCTTCCACGGGCCGGCCGCTCGAATCGTAGACTTGTTTCGAAACGAAGAAAGAGTTGATGGGGTAGCCCACAGACTGAATTTGGATTTGGTTGCCAGTGCCGCCGCCGATGCCGCCTACTTTGTAACCTGCAAAACCTTCAGTCTGACGGTCTAGCGCGGTTATTTTGTTGACATTGTACGCGCCGTTTAGGTTCACATCCCAGGTCAGATTGTCGTTGCGCAGAATGCCATAGTTCAGGCCAACCTCAACACCGCGGTTACGCATAGAGCCGATGTTCGCGTTGAGTTGGTTGGTGAAGTTAGAACCAGCCGAAAAGTTCACGTTGGCAATCAGGTCGGTAGCCAGACGCTCATACACATCGACGGTTGCCATCAGGCGATTATCGAGAAAGCCCAAGTCCAGGCCGGCGTTGTACGTGTTAGTGGTTTCCCAAGTCAGCAGGGGGTTGTACCCCTGTACGCTATAAGTCGGAACTAGGATTGCGCCGCCATTGCCAAGCGGGTAAGTCGTCGACGAGCCGCTCAATACATAGCGCGGCTGGGTCGAATAGTAGCCGTAGTCGAAGTCCCCGTTCTTATTCACGTCCTGCTGGCCCGTGCGGCCGTAACCAGCACGAATCTTGAATTCCGAGAAGAAGTTATTGTCCTTTAGGAAATCTTCGTTTTTCACGCGCCAAGCCAAGCCCAACGCCGGGAATAAGCCGCTGCGGTAGCCGTCACGGAAGCGCGACGTCTGGTCATTGCGGAGGGTAGCCGTTAACAGATACTTGTCTTTCACATTAGCGGTAGCCCGGCCGAAGTAGGACAGCAGCACAAGCTTGCCGTAGTAATTTGGCAACGTCAGCACATCGCCCTCGTTAACTTTCGTAGTGCGGTCAAAGCGGTAGGGCAGAAAGTTCGGGCCCTGGTACGTGAAGGTCTGGTACGCGTAACCGCCCTGCACATCGAACTTGGTGCCTCCTACCTGCTTACCATAGGCAAGGTAGGCTTCGAGCAGCTTCATATCCTTGTCCTGCGAATACTGGCTGTAGTTGCCGTTCAGGCCAGGGTTGGTGGCAGCGGCAGCAGCAGTGTTGTAATTGCCGAAATCAGTGGGCTGGATGATGTTGTTGCCGCGTCCGCGCGATGCGTCCAGGCCCAAGTTCAGGTTAGCCCGAAGACCTTCGATACCGTGGACTTTGTAGTCGAACTGCACGTTGCCAATGAGGCGCTTCACCGTGCTGGTGTTGTTGGTGTTGTTGAGGGATGCCACCGGATTGCCGGGCGCATTGCCCAACGGCTGGCCAGCCGAGTTGGTGAACTGATAGTAACCACCGTAACGTGCGAAGCCGGCACCTTCAGCGCGCACCGGCTGGGTGGGGTCGTACACCGCAGCGGTGGCTACCGTACCGTAATCCACGAAGCGGTTGTCAACGATGCTGCCTTTGGCGTTCACATCGATGCGCAGATGGTTGTCGAGCAGGGTAGGCGATAGGCTCACCGAGCCCGAGTTACGTTTCAGCTTGTTGGTGATGACAATACCCTCCTGGTAGAGGTTGCCATACGAAACGCGGAACGGTACATTGGCCGCGCTACCAATTAGGCTCACTGTATTGTCATAGGTGCCCGCCGTACGGAAAATTTCGTTCTGCCAGTTGGTGTTGGCGGTGCCCAGCGTTGCGTACTGCGATGCCGAACCATTAGCCTTAATCAAGCTACGGAACTCGTCGGTCGACAGCGTCTCGTAGCGACGGGCTACTGTTGAAACACCCACTTGCGAATTCAATTCCACGCGCAGCTTTTCGCCCTTCAGGCCTTTCTTGGTCGTAATCAGGATTACCCCGCCCGAAGCCCGGTTGCCATAAATGGCCGTTGCCGATGCGTCTTTGAGAACCGTAAAAGTTTCGATGTCGCTTGGGTTAATAAGCGAGAGCGGATTGGAAGCTCCACTGACGCCCTCTTTATCCACTGGCACACCGTCAATTACGTACAGTGGGTCGCTGTTAGCGTTGAGCGACGAGTTGCCGCGGATGCGAATGGTTGTGCCCGTGCCCGGGGCACCGCCGGCGGTGGTAATGCTCACGCCAGCCACTTTTCCCTGAATCAATTGCTCGGGGTTGGTGACCTGGCCCTGCACAAATTGTTTAGCATCGACTGTAGCTACTGCCCCGGTGATATCCTGGCGGCGCTGGGTGCCGTAGCCTACTACCACGGCTTCGGCGAGCTGGGTGGTGTTCTCGCCCAGTGTGGCATCGGCCGATGCATTCTGGCCAGCCACAACCGTTACCGGAATGCGTGCCGAAGTATAGCCCACAAATGAGATGGTGAGGTTGTGTGGACCAGCTGGCACGTTGGTGATGTTGAAGGTGCCGTCTACATTCGAGGAGCTGCCCAGGGTGGTGCCCTCAACCAGCACCGTAGCGCCAGGAATGCCCGCGCCCTTGCCGTCAAGCACCTTTCCGCTAACGGAGCCGGTCTGGGTCTGAGCTCGGGTGGAGAAGCCGAGTCCCGCTAGCAGCAGCAGAAACAGCAGCTTTGCTAAATATGGGTGTTTCATAGAAACAGAGTGGTTAAAAAAAGTGGTGGGAAAAAAACTAAATTATTTGGGCCTGCAAGTTACCAAAAAATAGCATTTAAGAACGTTTGCAGTCTTTTTTTTCAAACGATTGTGATAGGCGTTAATCACAATCCCCCAAACGATTGCGGCTTAAATAGCCATGAATCAGTATTGCTAAAACCACTTTATTTTTGATGCATAATAATCATTACCAGATTGTTATGGCTTACAACAATGATTATTCTAATAAATCCTAGTCAAATGGAATTAATCCCATCATAGAAATTGGATAATGATTGCAAACGTTAGCGCAAATGGCAATTAAAATCAGCAAGTAGAAATTGGCCTAGACCTTGCAAACGTTAGCACACCTGCCAGACGGGATATAGTGTAGAATAGATACTGAGGCAACAGCAAACTTTGGCGCTTGGTTTGCCTCAGGTTGCGCAATCTGGAATTGGTTTGCCTGCGCCTGTTCTTATTGGCCCGACCGGGTGGACTGAATGTGTTGCGGCACTATCACCAGTTTGTTACATTTGGCTTTTACTTCCCTCATGAAAAACCGCATACTGCTGCTTGTTTTGCTGTTGGCCAGCACCGGTTCGGACGCCTGGGCCCAGGCACGGCCCTATCTGAAAAAATCGGCCAAGGGCAAAGCAGGGGCTTCCAAGAATGCCCCCAAACCACCTCCCGTGTACGCACCCATTGTGATTCAAAAGGCTTCCGACAACGAGGATGGCCCACCGCCGGTAGTTGTGAACAAGGTGAAGTTGAAAAAACCCGTGATAGTGTACTACCAGGAGCCTGCGCCCGGCAAAGTGGTGCAGCAGCTCATCATGTCGGAGGAAAACCTGCCCTTGCTCAAAACCAACGATTTGGAGCACCTCATGCAACGGCGCGAAGTATTTGTGGATGGCTTGGGCAACCTGGCGCTGCCTGGCAGCGACATGGCGAAGTACCGGCTGCTGGGCACCAGCATCGTTGCCGAAGACACCCGCCGCCCCGCCGGCGACGGCCGCTGCTTCTACTCGCGTCTGAAAGTGCCGTCATCGAGCTTTTTATATGTTGTTCGTGAGTCGGCCGAAGAATATCGGCACTTCGTGAAAGGCCCGCAGAAAAAGGGCGCACTGCTCGACTTTCAGGTAAACGGCCTGCCGGGCATCGACTCGGTGCGTGCGGCCTACACGCTGCGCAAAACCGACAATTCCGAGCGCGGTGCTGGGACTGGCGAAACCATTCGCTAGCTTTCGGGGGCCACTTCTGCATTGCTGATGACTATTCGATTCCTGCTGGCCGGCCTGCTGGTAAGTTTCGCTGGCTCTGCTGCCGCGCAAGTAGTCCTAAAGATTGCGCGCGTTCCAGCCAGCACCCCGCCCGTCGATACGCTTTTTGTAGCTGGTTCTTTCAACGGCTGGAACCCGCACAATGCTCACTTTGCGCTGCATAAAAACAGCGACGGCAGCTACCAAATCAGCCTGCTGCTGAGCCCCGAGCCAGCCGAGTACAAGTTCACGCGCGGCAGTTGGGCCACGGCCGAAATCGATGATAAGAACCAGCCCATCGCCAACCGCCGGGCCGATTTAAGTGCAGCCCGCGAAATCGGGCACCAGGTGCAGGCCTGGGACGACCAAAGTGGCGGTGCCGGGCCCAAAAAGCATACGGCAACCTCGCAGGTGCATGTACTAGCCCAAGCCTTTGCCATGCCCCAGCTTGGGCGCACCCGCCGTGTGCTCGTTTACTTGCCCGCCGATTACGCTACCCAGCCGAAGCGGCGATACCCCGTGCTGTACCTGCACGATGGGCAAAACGTGTTTGACGAGGCAACCAGCTTCAGTAGCGAGTGGGGCATTGATGAAACGCTGGACCAGCTTCGTAAAGCCGGCCAGGACGCGGCCGGCAGCATTGTGGTAGCCGTTGATAACGGCAATGAATTCCGGTCCGACGAATACATTCCCTGGCATAGCGAAGGCTTGAAAGGTCAGCCGCACCAAGGCGGGCAGGGAAGTGCCTACGTCGACTTCCTGGCTCAAACCCTGAAGCCATACGTCGATAAACACTACCGTACCCAATCCGATGTTGCCCATACTGGCATCGCCGGTTCCAGCCTGGGCGGGCTGATATCGGTATACGCAGCGCTGAAGTATCCGCAGGTGTTTGGCGAGGTAGGTGCGTTCTCACCGGCTTTCTGGGTGTGTAATGACTCACTTCAGGCCTATGCCCGTACGCATCCGGCGGCGCGTACTGCCCGGTTCTATTTTGTGTGTGGGCCCAAGGAATCGGAAACCATGCTGCCGCTTATGGTGCAGTGGCGCAACGAGCTGCGGGCCGGGGGCGTACCGGCTGCCAACCTGTCGTTTCATTCCCCAGTCGATGGCGAGCACAAGGAATGGTTCTGGCGGCGCGAGTTTCCGGCGGCTTACCGCTTTCTGTTTCGGCCCATGCCCGCAAGAGCTGGTTCAAAGAATAAATAGCCAGCTAATTAGCAACTGGGTTGACCCGGGCCACAGGATAGCCAGTGGTTGCCGAATTGCCTGCTAATGGTAGGTCGTAGCACTGGATTTGTATAAAGTTTCGGGTTTGCTTGCCGGTTTTTCAATATTGCTATCCTACCTTTGCAACGCGTTTCAGCCGAAGCGCCCTTCTCAACATGAATTCGAATCGCATTTCTCAGGCTTGGTGGTGGCATCTCCGAAACATCGGACCGGCCTTCCTGTGCGCCTCGTGAATTCATCTTGATTTTACCTGCAATCACAAAAAGCCCGGCCCGCAAGCCGGGCTTTTTTCGTTTCAGCTGTTCCCTTTTTCGACCTCGTGCCTTACCAACTCATCACCCGCTCCCGCCGCCTGCTCGCCGATACCGTAACTCCGGTGGGCCTGTTTTTGCGCCTGCGCGACCAGTATGCCAACTGCCTGTTGCTCGAAAGCGCCGACTACCACGGCCAGCAAAATGCCTTCAGCTACCTGGTGTGCGAGCCGCTGGCCACCTTTGAGCTGCGCCGTGGCGGGGTGTTGCGCCAACTGTTGCCCGGCGCGCCCGAAACCACCGAAACCCTGGCCCACCCCCGCCAGGCGCTGGCCCGGCTGCGCGACTTTGCCGCTGCTGGCACCCCCGATGCTTCGGCCGAAAAGCTGCCCTTCATCAGCACTGGCCTGTTTGGGTACATGGGCTACGAGGCGGTTCAAAGCTTTGAAGACGTGCAGCTGGACCCCGCGAAGGTTGCGGCCGGCGACATTCCACTTATTCGCTACGGGGTATACCGCTACGTTATTGCTTTCAACCACTTCCGGCAGGAACTGCACCTGTTCGAGCACAGCGTAGCTGGCCAAGCCCTGGCCGAATCCGATGGCCTCGACCGCCTCGAAAATCTGGTGCGCCATCCCAGCGTGCCAGCCTTTGGCTTTGCCACGGTGGGCGAAGAACAGACCAACCAGACCGATGAGGAGTTTCTGGCGCGCCTCACGCAGGGCCAGGCCCACTGCCTGCGTGGCGACGTGTTTCAGATTGTGCTCTCGCGCCGTTTCCAGCAGGGTTTTTCGGGCGACGAGTTTAATGTATACCGGGCGCTGCGTTCAATCAATCCGTCGCCGTACCTGTTTTACTTCGACTACGGCGACTACAAAATTTTCGGTTCATCGCCCGAGGCGCAGGTGCTCGTGCAGGGCCGCGAGGCCACGCTGTTTCCTATTGCGGGCACCTACCGCCGCACCGGCGACGATGCCGCCGATGCTGCCGCTGCCCAGCGCCTGGCCGCCGACCCCAAGGAAAACGCCGAGCACGTGATGCTGGTGGACCTGGCCCGCAACGACCTGGCCCGCCACGGCACCCAGGTGCAGGTGCGCACGCTCCGCGAAATCCAATTCTATTCGCACGTCATTCACCTGGTGAGCAAGGTCACGGCCGAGCTGGCCGAGAACACCGATACGCTGCAGGTGGTAGCCGACACCTTCCCGGCGGGCACATTGTCGGGCGCCCCTAAGTTTCGGGCTATTCAGCTCATCGATGGGCTGGAGCCCACTGCCCGGGGCTACTACGGCGGCTGCCTGGGCTTCATGGGGTTCGATGGTAGCTTCAACCACGCCATCATGATTCGCTCGTTTCTGAGCACCGGCAACCAACTCTATTTCCAGGCCGGGGCCGGGGTGGTAGCGGCTTCGAAAGTGCAGTCGGAACTGGAGGAGGTGCACCATAAGCTGGGAGCCTTGCGCGCTGCGCTGCAGGCCGCAGCGGAGGTCAGGTAGTCATTCAAGCCAAGTATAGTGCCTTTCGACACGACGTTCCTTATCAAGTTGAAACCATGAAAATCCTCGTTCTCGATAACTACGATTCCTTCACCTACAACCTGGTGCACTTGCTGCGCGAGCTCGGACACGGCCCTGGTATGATGGTGACGCGCAACGACCAGCTGACGCTTGAGGACGTGGCCGCTTACGATGCCATTCTGTTGTCGCCCGGCCCCGGTATTCCCACGGAAGCCGGCCTGATGCCGGCCATTATCCAGAAATATGCGCCTACCAAACGCATTCTCGGCGTGTGCCTGGGCCACCAGGGTTTGGCCGAGAGCTTTGGCGCGGAGCTTTACAACATCCCGGCCGTGCTGCACGGCGTGGCTAACGAAGCCGAGGTGACGGTGAGCGACGAGCGGTTGTTTGCCGGGCTGCCCCAGCGGTTTCAGGTAGGCCGCTACCATTCGTGGGCGGTACGGCCCGAGTCGATGCCCGCAACGCTGGAGGTAACGGCCCGCGACGCCAACGGCGAGGTACTGGCCTTCCGTCACCGTGAATACGACGTGCGGGGCGTGCAGTTCCATCCCGAAAGCATCCTCACCGAGCACGGCGCACAAATGCTGGAAAACTGGCTGGCTTAAGTACGTCGGAAAATTAAAAGAACGTCATGCTGAGCGTAGCCGAAGCATCTCGCGTGCAATACTAAATAACTCGTCGAACGATGCGAGCGAGATGCTTCGGTTACGCTCAGCATGACGTTCCAGTAAAGTGATAAAGCCTTGAAACAGATTCTCACCAAGCTTTTCGACCACCAGCCCCTGACCCACGCCGAGGCCCACGCCGCCATGCGCCAGCTGGGCGAGGGCGGGGCCAACCCGGCCGAAACGGCGGCTTTCCTGGCCGTGTACCGCATGCGGCCCATCACTGTGGCCGAGTTGGCTGGTTTTCGGCAGGCCTTGCTCGATTTGAGCCGTGACCCGGAACTGGGCACGCATGAGGTCGTGGATATAGTAGGCACGGGCGGCGACGGTAAAAACACGCTCAACATCTCTACGCTGGCCTGTTTTATTGTGGCTGGGGCCGGCACTAAAGTGGCTAAGCATGGCAACTTCGGGGTGTCGTCGGTGTCGGGGGCTTCGAATGTGCTGGCGCACCATGGCTACAACTTCGAAGCGACTTCCGACCAGCTGCGGCGGCAGCTCGACCAGGCGGGCATTTGCTTTTTGCATGCGCCGGCCTTCCACCCGGCCATGCGCCACGCCGGGCCCATCCGGCGCGAGCTGGGTTTGCGCACCTTCTTCAACATCCTGGGCCCGCTGGTGAACCCGGCCCGGCCGGCGGCCCAGCTGCTGGGCGTGTTCAGCCTCGAGTTGCAGCGTCTCTACCACTACCTGATGCAGCCCACCGGCACCCGTTACGCTGTGGTGCACGCCCTTGATGGCTACGACGAGCTGGCTCTTACCGGCCCCGCCAAAGTGGTGTCGTCCTTCGAAGGCGAGCGCCTCTTCACCGCCGACACGCTGGGCCTGCCCACCTGCACCGCCGACGACCTGGCCGGCGGCAGCACCGTAGCGGCGGCTGCCGAACTCTTCAAATACGTTCTCGATGGCCACGGTACCGCTGCTCAGCGCAACGTGACGACCGCCAATGCCGCGCTGGCGCTGCAGTGCGCCCGCCCCGGCCTAGGCTGGGACGATGCCTTGGCGCTCAGCCGCGAGTCGTTGGACTCGGGGGCGGCCCGGCGCGCGTTTGAAACCATGTTGGCCACGCAATAAAATTCTCCTTAGCGCCAAGCAAATCTGCCGCGCTGCTGTTCTCTAAGTCATGTCCCAAGCCACCATCCTCGATACCATTGTCGCCCACAAGCGCCAGGAAGTTGCCAGCCGCCGCGAGCTAGTGCCCGTGAAGCTGCTCGAAACCAGCCTGTATTTCAACTCGCAGCCCTTGTCGTTGCGCAAGTACCTGCTGCGCGAAGGCGGCAGCGGCCTCATTGCCGAGTTCAAGCGCAAGTCGCCATCCAAGGGCTGGATTAACCAGTACGCACCCGTCGAGCGTACCACGCTTGGCTATATGCAGGCCGGTGCGGCGGCGCTGTCCATCCTAACCGACACCGAATTTTTCGGCGGCAAAAGCGAAGACTTGACCACGGCCCGCCGCTTTAATTTCTGCCCCATTCTACGCAAGGATTTTGTGGTGGATGAGTACCAGATTCTCGAAGCCAAAAGCATGGGGGCTGATGCCGTGCTGCTGATTGCAGCCGTGCTCACGCCCGCCGAAATCGATGCGCTGGGTCGGTTGGCCCGCTCGCTGGGCCTCGAAGTGCTGCTCGAAGTACACGACGGAGACGAGCTGGCCCGCTCGGCCAACGCCGAGGCCGTGAACCTGATTGGGGTGAACAACCGCAACCTGCACGATTTCAGCCTGAGCCTCGACACGTCCATGGCGCTGGCCGAAGCCATTCCGCAGGAGTTTGTGAAGGTGTCGGAAAGCGGAATTTCTACGGCTGCGGCCATTGGCCAATTGCGCGAAGTGGGCTACCAGGGTTTTCTGCTGGGCGAAGCCTTCATGCGCCACGCCCGTCCTGAGCGCGCCTGCGCGGCATTGGTACAGGAAATTGCCGCGCTGCCTAAAACTGAATCGGCTGTTGCCTAGTTGCCCGCAATGAAAACACCCCGCCCAAACTTGCCTGCTTTGGCCCTCGCCGCCGGTGTGCCCGGCGCGACATCTCAGCCCGACGCGCCTGCTGCCCCTGCGCGGCTCCTCGTGAAGGTGTGCGGCATGCGCGATGCGGCGGCATTGCCGGGCATTGCCGGGCTCGGGCCGGATTTTCTGGGCTTCATCTTCGCCCCAAAGTCGCCCCGTTTCGTGGGCGAAATGCTGGCTCCCGAGTTGGTGCGCGCCCTGCCGCCAACCATCTGGAAAGTGGGCGTTTTTGTGAATGAGACCACCGAGAACATCCTTGCCACGGTGCAGCGCTTCGGCCTTGCCGCTGTGCAGCTGCACGGGCACGAAACCCCAGTCCAGTGCGAGGAATTGAACGAAGCCGGCCTGCTGGTGATGAAGGCGTTTTCGGTGGGGGAGCAGGTAGATTTTGCTGCGCTACTGCCCTATGTGCCGTATTGCGACTTCTTTCTCTTCGACACCAAAGGGGCTGCGCCTGGTGGCAACGGGGCCATTTTTAATTGGAATTTGTTGAAAGCCTACAACCTGCCCGTGCCCTACTTCCTGGCGGGTGGGTTGGGGGTGGAGCACGCTGCTGAGTTGGCAAGCTTGCACCTGCCCGGCCTGGCGGGCGTCGATTTGAACAGCCGTTTTGAAACTGCACCCGGGGTTAAAGACGCTGCGCGAGTAGGGGAGATGCTGAAAGCGCTACGCTCGAAAGGCGATGATGAAAGTAAATAGTGTGTCATGCTGAGCGCGGCCGAATCAACTCGCCCGCATTGTTGAACGATTTAATTACTGCTGCACGCGAGATGCTTCGGCTGCGCTCAGCATGACGTGCCGAGATAAGTCAAGCTAAAACCGAATAGATATGACTCCCACAACCACCTCTTACCAACAGCCCACGGCCCGCGGCTACTACGGGCAGTTCGGCGGCGCTTTCGTACCCGAAATGCTCTTTCCCAACGTGGAGGAACTGCGCACGCAGTACCTGGAAATCATGGCCGAGCCGGAATTCCAGGCCGAGCTTAAGCAGCTGCTGCGCGACTATGTGGGCCGGCCCACGCCGCTGTTTGAAGCCAAGCGCCTGTCGGAGAAATACGGCACGCGCGTGTTTCTGAAGCGAGAGGACCTGTGCCACACCGGTGCCCACAAAATCAACAACACCGTGGGGCAGATTCTGCTGGCCAAACGGCTGGGCAAAACGCGCATTATTGCCGAAACCGGCGCCGGGCAGCACGGCGTGGCCACCGCCACCGTGTGCGCCCTGATGGGCTTGCCCTGCGTGGTGTACATGGGCGCGGTCGACATCGAGCGCCAGGCGCCCAACGTGGCCCGCATGCGCCTGCTTGGGGCCGAAGTGCGCCGCGCCGAAAGCGGCAGCCGCACCCTGAAAGACGCCACCAACGAAGCCATCCGCGACTGGATTGCCAACCCCGTCGATACCCACTACATCATTGGCTCGGTGGTGGGCCCACACCCGTACCCCGATTTGGTAGCGCGCCTGCAATCCATAATCAGCGAGGAAATGCGGGCCCAGCTGCTGGAAAAAACCGGCTCGGAGCTGCCCGATTTCGTGGTGGCTTGCGTAGGTGGCGGCTCGAACGCGGCCGGCGCGTTCTACCACTTCCTGGATGAGCCCGAAGTGCGCCTCATTGCGGTGGAAGCCGCCGGGCACGGCATCAATTCAGGGCACTCGGCGGCCACGTCGGTGCTGGGAACGCCGGGCATCATCCACGGCAGCAAAACCTTGCTGATGCAGGACGAGCACGGCCAGATTACCGAGCCGTACTCGCTGAGCGCGGGGCTTGACTACCCCGGCATTGGTCCGCTGCACGCCTACCTGGGCGAGGTGGGCCGCTCCGAATTCATTGCCATTACCGATGACGATGCGCTGGCTGCGGTAGCCGAGCTGAGCCGCCTCGAAGGCATCATCCCGGCCCTGGAAACGGCCCACGCGCTGGCCGCCCTCGGCCAGCTGGGCGCGGGCCCCGATGACGTGGTCGTTGTTAACCTGTCCGGCCGCGGCGACAAGGACTTGGAAACCTACCTCAAGAACATGGACAAGCTGGTGTAGCCTGCGGCTCCCGAACACTATTACTATGGACCGCCTCAAACACGCCTTTGCGAGCAAGACCAACCTGCTCAACACCTACTTCACAGCCGGTTACCCCCGCCTGCACGACACCATTCCGCTGGCCCAGGCCCTGGTAGATGCCGGGGCTGATATCCTCGAAATCGGCATGCCTTTCTCCGACCCGCTGGCCGATGGCCCGGTTATCCAGGGGAGCAGCTCGGTGGCGCTGGCCAACGGCATGAACCTGCCCGTGCTGTTCGAGCAGCTGAAAGGCCTGCGCGCTGCTGTGCCAGAAGTGCCAGTGCTCCTTATGGGCTACCTCAACCCGGTAATGCAGTTTGGGGTGGAGGAATTCTGCCGGCAGGCCGCCGCCGTGGGCATCGATGGTCTTATTCTGCCCGACCTGCCGCTCGCTGAATACGAAGAGTTCTACCAGGAAACCTTCAAGAAGTACGGCCTGAAAGCAGTGTTCCTCATCACCCCGCAAACTTCAGAGGAGCGCATTCGCCACCTCGATAGCCTTTCCGAAGCCTTCCTGTACCTGGTTTCCGGACCCGGCACTACCGGCGGCACCACCTTGCCCGACGCCGAGGAGCAGGAGAAATACTTCGAGCGCATTGCTGCGCTGAAGCTGCGCAACCCGCGCCTCATCGGCTTCGGCATTGCTGATAAAGCCGGTTTCGACCGTGCCTGCACGCATGCCGAGGGTGCCATTATCGGCTCAGCGCTCATCCGTGCGCTGGAAGATGCGGAAAATGTACCTGCTGCCGCCGCGCAATTCGTGCGCGGCATTAAGCACGCGTAAGCAGTTCTGTGAAATCTACTGAATGGCCAGCTGCGCTTGTCGTTCTAATCTAACTTGTTCATTCCGTGATAATCCAACTCGAAAAATCGGCTTCGGTCTCCACAATTACCGAGCACCTGAAGCAGCAGGGCTACAAAGCCACCGAAGTCACGACCCAGCACGCGCACTATTTGGTGGCGATTGGCAAAAAAGACTTCGACATCCGTACTATTGGCCAGCTGCCGGGCGTGCGCGACGTGCACCGCGTGAGCGACGACTACAAGCTCGTGAGCCGCAAGTGGCGCGTGAAGCCCACCGTGCTCGACCTGGGCGACGGGGTAACCATTGGTGGCAATTCGTTGGCCATCTGCGCCGGGCCGTGCAGCATCGAGAGCGAAGCCCAAATGGAAAAGGTGATGGACCACCTCGTAGCCAATGGCGTGCGCCTGATGCGCGGCGGCGTATTCAAGCCGCGTTCGTCGCCCTATGCCTTTCGGGGCCTGGGCCTTGAAGGCCTGCGCGATTTCCACCGCATGGCCCGGGCGCGCGGCCTCAAAATTGTGACCGAAGTGATGCAGGTGTCGCAGGTAGAGGAGATGCACGACTTCGTCGACGTGTTTCAGGTAGGAGCTCGCAACACCCAAAACTTCAACCTGCTCGACGCCCTAGGCGGCGTGGATAAGCCCGTGCTGCTGAAGCGTGGCATCTCCGGTTCGATTGAGGAATTGTTGTCGTCGGCCGAGTACGTGTTTTCGGGTGGCAACGAGAAGCTGATTCTCTGCGAGCGCGGCATCCGTACGTTCGAAACAGCCAGCCGCAACACGCTGGACCTGAATGCAGTGCCGATTCTGAAAGCCAAAAGCCACCTGCCCGTAATTGTCGACCCCTCGCACGGCATCGGCATTCGCGAGTACGTGCCCACTATGGCGCTGGCCGGCGTGATAGCCGGCGCGGACGGCATTGTGTACGAAACGCACGAAACGCCCGAGACCGCCGCTTCGGATGGCGCGCAGACGCTGGATTTTGACGAGTCGGCTCGCCTGATTCGCAACCTGCGCCGCGTGTACCAGTTGCGCCAGGAGTTGGAATAAAGAAAAATTAATGTAGGCTAATGCTTGCATTTTCAAAATCGATTCCTAAATTCGTCTCACTCATGCGCCACCAATTCGTCAATTGCATTAACACCCTAGCGACCGCCCCCAAACAGGGCGAGTACGGGCTGCGATTGGCGCTACCGGAAGACGAGGCATGAAACCCGACTTTCTCTAGAATCCTTCAAAAGCCCGAATCCGTCAGGATATCGGGCTTTTTTTTCGCCCTGTTTTACCCACACGTTCTCTTATTGTTTCGCCATGTTTGCCAAGACCAACCCCGCCGCTGCCGCCAACCAGGACCAGCTCATCTGGAAGATGCTGTTTGACCGCCAGACCGCGCTGCTGCACCGCCGGGCCGCGCCGGCATTCAGCCAGGGGCTGGCCCGCCTGGGGTTGCGGCGCGAATCCATCCCCGACATACGGGAGCTGAGCGCCGTAGTGCAGGAGGAAACCGGTTGGCAGCTGGCCCCGGTAGGGCGGCCCTTCGAACCCAGCGCTTTTTTCGCCCTGCTGGCCGAGCGTAAGTTCCCGATTGTGACGCGCATCCGGCCGATGCACGCGTTCGACTTCAGTCCCCACCCGGACCTGTTTCACGACCTGTTTGGGCACGTGCCCATGCTGCTCGACGAGGGGCTGGCTAACTTCCTGCACGAGCTGGCGCAGGCCTACGTTGCCCAACCGGCCGGCTCGCCGGCCCGCGAGCAGCTGTGGGCCCTCTACTTCTTCACGGCCGAGTTTGGCATGGTGCAGCACGAAGGCAAGCCCTGCCTCTACGGGGCGGGTCTGCTGTCATCGGCCGGCGAAATTCACCATTGCGTGAACGAGTACACCCCGCGCCCGGCCTTTGACCTGGCCACGGTACTGCGCACACCCGTAAGCGGGACCCGCTACCAAAACCAGTATTTCATGCTGCCTGCCTGGGAGCAGCTCACGGAGTGCGTAGAGGAGTTGGCAGGTATTCTGGCGGGGCGCTTCGCTTAATTGAGAATGAGGAATGAGGAATGAGGAATGAGGAATGAGGAATGAGGAATGAGGAATGAGGAATTTTGGCCCTGACTGCCAATTCTTCATTCTTCATTCTTCATTCTCAATTAACCGAAGCATCAATATCCCCAGCCTAGCCGGCGATACACGAAGTGCAGCAGCCACAGGGGACCAATCAGCAGAAACTGTAGGTCCTTGAGGAAACTGGGCTTCTTGCCTTCGACTTTGTGGCCCCAGAACTGACCCACCCAAGCCAGCGCGAAGATGATGAGGCAGATGCCCCACAGTGGGAGCACCGCTGCACCGGCTACCAGGCGCAATGCCAGCGCCATGGCCACCCACACCAGTACCATGCCGAGGGCCAGCCGCCCACTCAGCCGCACGTAGTACACGAGGGCCAGCACCATCACCAGCGTGCCCCAGTTCAGCCAGGGGCTGATTTGCTGAATGGCCACGGGCACCGGAATGGACCACAGCAGGCCGATGAGCGAAAACATTATCAGCGGCACGCATACCCAGTGCACCAGCTTGTTGGTGGGGTTCTGGTGGCTTTCGCCGTATTCGGACAGCAGGGAGGCAAGTGGGGCCATGACGTTAAGCAATAGTGTGGCGCGGGCTTTTCGTCCGCAATCGGATAGTTCGGCCTGGCCCTGCAAAGTCGTGCAGTGGCCGGTGGTTCGGGTTTAGCAAAGTAGCAAAAAAAAGCCTTCCCGAGCGGGAAGGCTTTTTCGTTTCAGGTAGGTAATTCTGCTTACGCTTTTACCTTGAAGCGGCCGCGCAGGTAGTTCAGGGCCTGGCCGTGAGCTTTGGCGGCGAATTCCTTGTTGAACTTGGGATTTGAGGGATTCGCGAAGGCGTGGTCGGCCTCGTAGCTTTCGATGGTCACACTCTTGCCGGCAGTGGACATGTCCTTTTTGAACTGGCCAACTACCTCGGGGTTAATCCACTTGTCCTGAGTTGCAAAGATGCCCAGCACGTCCGAGTTCAGGGTTTTGAGTTTGGCCACGTCCTTATCGGGCATGCCGTAGTACATCACGCACCCAACGGTCTGCTTGCCGCCGAGCAGGGCTTCCTGCAGACTCCAGCCGCCACCAAAGCACCAGCCGATGCTGGCCAGCTGCGCCTTGGGGCCGGCGTACATCTGGGCTCCTTTGAGAATGGCCACGGCGCGGTCGGTTTTTACCTCGCCCATGTATTTGCCGGCTTCTTCGGGCGTGGTCGCCACTTTGCCGTCGTAGAGGTCGATGGCAATGATGTTGACGCCGGGCAATTCGACGGCGAAGGTGGCAGCCTCTTTCTTGATGTAGTCGTTTAGGCCCCACCACTCGTGGATGACGAACAGGTACTTGTTGGAAGGCTTAGCGCTTTTAATTTCGAAGCCCTTGCCGGTGCTGCCGTCGGGGGTTTTGAACTCAATCATTTTGCCCTCGCCTTTGAATTCGTACGGCAGCGGGGCGTCGTGGCCACCCGAAAAATCCTTGTCGGTGGCAAGCATAGCGAACGCCTCGGTGGCCGATGCCGAGAGGTTGGCGCCCGGGCGGGCGCAACAGCTGGCCATCTGTTGGGCCGAAGCCGAGAAAGAGAAGGTCAGCAGGGCTGCGCTGAGGGTGAGTAGCTTTTTGGTGAACATGTGAACTGGTAAGAATGAAACAACTGAGCCGCTGCAACAGCTAATGCGGCGAAACTTCCCGTGCAAGGTTGCGAAGTTTTGGCAATTCGCGCGCTGCTCGGCTGCGCAACGCAGCCGAGTCGGAAGTATTCAGGGCGGCTTCGGTGGCGGCTACCACTTCGGCCGCCAGCTCCGGGTAGGAGCCAGCTAGGCGGGCCGCGGCCGTGAGGGCGTAGGCCCGGATGGCGACCGGCTCGCGCGGGGCCCGCAACATTGCCAGGCAGGTATCGAAGGCCAGGGCCTGCCACTCTTCGGGCACGGGCACAAACTGCAGCAGCCGGGCCACGGCCCGCCGAATGGCCGGGTGCTGCTCCGGGCTGGGTTGGGCGGCGGCCAGCAGACCCGGCAGATGGGGCACCAGCCACTTGGGCCGGCGCTCACCCACCCAGCCCAGCACGTCGGCGGCCAGTTGGCGCTCCCGCTCCACGCCGTACCAAAATAGCTGCAGGAGCTCGGCCAGGGCGGTGGGATGAGCGCAGGCGTAGTCGGCCAGCCGCTTGGTCTGGCGCGCCGAGTGTTCCCGCAGTAGCTCAGTCCGGAGGTTCATGGACGAAATCAGTCCAGCTGGTTAACCGTTCCTGCAAAAAGCAGCATGCCATCGGCTTCGTCTACGATGGCGTAGAAAAACGGAGAATCCACTTTTACAACTACCCGAGGCGGGTTTTCCGGTGCGTCGGCACTGCCCCCCATTGCCATGATAGCAGTAACTGCGGCCGCTTCGGTGCCTTGCTCGTCCACCGCCAGGAACGTTTTGTGCAGGACTGAATCGATAAACCCTCCGCCAACTTCGTTGTCATAGCCCAAAGCCGCAAAATCAGCCCCGGGTGCGAATAGATTCGTCAGCCCAAGCCGGCCTAGCGCCGGGGCCAAATCAGCGTTCCATTCCACACGGAAGCGTGGCAAGGTGAGGTCCACTTCTGTTTGTGGGGCGTTCTTAAAATCCCGATGCCAGGACTGCCAGTTGGTAGCGGTAAGGCTAGCCAGAAAGGTGGGCAACCCGGTAGGCTGATTGGGATGAAAAATAAGCATGGATAACCCACGCCGAAAACTCAAGTAGGGTAAGGCAATAGCCTGCCAGCCCGCACCCGCCTGATAGCCGATATCAGTACTGACCTGATGCATGAGCTGGGCTTGCTGCGTTGTGCCATTGGCGAGCCGAAAAGGACCGGAATGCGTGTCGTACGTGTTAAATTCACTGGCCCAACGGGCGCGGAAATAAACGGCATTAAGCAGCAGCAATGCCGGAGGCAGCAAGTTTGCCAACGACTCTGGTGATACAATCGAATCAATGCGTCCCCGTGTACGTTGTCGCACCCAATCGTTTACTGTCAAGGCCGCTGTGGAGGCTGTGAAGTCCAGTGTGGCCACTTCCGCATTGTACAGACTTTGGGCCGCGTTGATAAACTCAGGTGCCAGGACGAATGGTTGGGAGGCCCATAAGCTTGAGGCTAATGTCAGGATAGCACCAGCTTCTTCAAGGAATTCATCCTCAACGTTCAGCAATTGCCGAAGCCAGCCGGAAAAAGCATTTTCCGCCCGCTCCGTGTTGGCTCCAACTCCAAAAAGCACATCGGATAATGCGGCTTTCGTCGGGCCGTCAGCCCCACGTGCTAGCAGCGCAAGAGCTGCCAATATTCCCAGTGGCGAAATGGCTACGTTTTTCTCAGTATCTGCCGCCACCGCTAGCTGCAGCAACTCCAGGCTGGAGGCTGTCTGAGCTACCGTAGTGAAATCGGTTTGAAAGATTGGGAAGGCTGACATAGGACGGAATAGTTTTAAACCGTCCCAAGATAGAGGCCTATTGGGTCCGCACAGATGCGCCCAGCTCGGTGAGCAGCGCGAAAAGGCCCACGTACGTCCGGTTCAGATAGATAAAATGCGCGGAGCCACGGGGCTCGCGTTGTTTGCGCAGTTCGGGGTCGGCCATGAGGTCGTCGCCGAGGGCGTAGAGGGCAGCCATATAGGCCGGGTCGCCGAAGTCAAAGATTGCCTGGCGGAAGGGGCGGCCGACCAGCTCCAGCGATACCTGCAAGGTGCGCAGGTACAACGCGCGCAGCGCCGGGGCATCGGTAGCGCGGAGCACGTCGGCCTGGGTTAGCAGGGCCGCAAGTCGGGCTTCGTCGGCGAAGGTTTCGGGTGCCAACAGGGCCGTGAAAAGCTGATACACGTCCTGCGGTACATCTTTCACACAGCCGAAATCGAGTACGCCCAATGTACCGCCGTTGTCATCGCGCATCAGGAAATTGCCGGGGTGCGGGTCGGCGTGCAGCTGATGCAGCGTGTTGAACTGAAACTGGTAGAAGTCCCACAGGGCCTGCCCGATTTGGTTGCGCACTTCCTGCGAGGGATTGGTCGCCAGAAATTCCTTCAGGTGCAGGCCGGGAAGCCAGTCCATCGTGAGAATGCGACCCGTAGAAAGCTCGGGGTAGTAAGCCGGGAACTCCAGATATTTTAATTCCTGGCACTTGGCCGCGATTTCCTGCCCGCGCCGCAGCTCCAGCTTGTAATCAGTTTCTTCGAGCAAACGGGTTTCTACTTCTTCCAGATAGGGACGCACCTGGGCTTCGTTCAGGCCCATTACGCGCAGGGCAATGGGCTTCACCAATCGGATGTCAGACTTAATGCTGTCGGCCACGCCGGGGTATTGCACCTTCACGGCGAGGGTCTTGCCTTCTTTGCGAGCCCAGTGCACTTGGCCAATGCTGGCCGCCTGCCGCGCCTCCGGCTCAAACTCATCAAAGAGCTGAAATGGCGACTTCCCGAACGCATCACGAAAGGCTTTCACCACCAGCGGGCCCGAAAGCGGTGGGGTCGAATACTGGGCCTTGGCAAACTGCTCGGCGTAGGCCGTGGGCAGCATGTTCTTCTCCATAGCCAGCATCTGGGCCACTTTCAGCACGGAGCCTTTCATCTCGCTCAGCGTGCCGTAGAGCTCGGCGGCGTTGGCCGCGTGCAGGTTCTCGGTGGTCGACTCTGCCCCAACGGCCTTCTTGGCGTAGTGCTTGATGTAGTTGGTGCCGACGTTGAAGCCGGTTTTGGCAAAGCGGGCGGCGCGGGCCACTTTGGTGGTCGGCAGGGAGGTTTGGGGTTCATCAGACATAAGGAAGGAGGGGCGGGGTCGTACCCGGTAGGGCTTAGCTACGCTGACCTTCGGTTGCCCCCGCCCGAATCGTCAGGTGTTTTTCGTTGAACAAAACCGTTCAACGATTCGGGCGGGGGCAAGCCCCCGCCCCTACAGTCTTACTTCCGCACCAGAAACCGCACGAAATCCACGGCCGAATCAAGCGTATTGCGGCCCACGAGGTCGAAGCTCAACGTCACGGCTTTTTCTACGGCGGCATCGGTGCGCTCGAAGTTCACGGTGTCGTCCTTGGCGAAGTAGCCCAGCACGAACAAGGCCTGCTGCCAGAAGAAACGCGGGTAACCTTCCTGCAGAAGGGGGCGGTTGGAAATTTCGCCACTCACGCGACCAGCGCTCAGCAAGTCGCCCACGAAGTATTCAAAGTCCTGCCGGAAGTCGTCGAGCACGCGGGGCGACAGCGCCGGGATACGGCGCAACGAGCGGCGCAGGCTCATCAGGGCGTAAGAGCGGTTATTCTTGAGGATTTCGAGCAGCGTGTAATAAAACGCCAGCAGCTTTTCGCGGCTGCCGTAACCCTCCCACACCGGCTCCGCTGCGGCGGCCTCGCGCGCCTGCCGGCCATAATCAGCCCAGATTTCGCGGTCGATGGCGTCGAAATTGGGGTAATGCTTGTAGAATTCTGCCTCGGCCAGTCCGAGCTGCTGCGTGAGCTTGAACACCGATTGCGGCGGGTGGCCTTCGTTGCGCACGAAGTCGAGGTAGGCTTGTTTGATGCGGTCCTTTTCCATAAGAGTGTAACCGGTTGGAGGTGCGCTAGGTTTGGTAGGACGCAGCCTTTGCTGCGTCGGCTTGCTGCGCCAACTTGGCCAATTGGGGCCGAGCACTTGGCGCGGCTAGCCGACGCAGCAAAGGCTGCGTCCTACATAACCCGCGCCGCCCGAATGGCCTCCACGGCCCGCTCACGGCCAAACTTGTGCTCTACAATAGGCGCTGGATATTTGGAGGTTCCTACCTCGGGTACCCAGCGCTTCACGTATTTCAATTCGGGGTCTACCTGCGCCAACTGGCTCTCAGGGCTGTACACCCGAAACCACGGCGCCGAAACCGCGCCGGTACCCGCCATCCACTGCCAGTTGCCGATGTTGTTGGCTAACTCATAATCAAGCAGCTTGTCGGCGAAATACCGCTCGCCCCAGCGCCAATCGATGAATAAGTGCTTCACCAGAAAGCCGGCCACAGTCATGCGCACCCGGTTGGGCAGGTAGCCCGTCTGGTTTAGTTCGCGCATGCCAGCATCAACCAAGGGGTAGCCGGTGCGGCCCTCGCACCAGGCCCGGAATTCGTCCTCGTTGTTGCGGTAGGGGATGTGGCGCATCTTGGGGTCGTAGGCTTCGGTGGCAGTATTGGGGTAGTGCCAGAGCAGCATCATGAAGAAGTCGCGCCAGATGATTTCGGCCAGCAGCTTCGGGTTCAGTGCTTTGGCCTGGCGCATGGTTTGACGCACGCTCAGCGTGCCGAAGCGCAGCTGCACCGACAGACGCGTGGTGCCGTTTTGCAGGGCCGGGGTGTTGCGGGTGGTGTGGTAGCTGCGCACTACTTCCTCGGCGGGCAGGTCAGCTGTGGGCACGAACTGTTCCTTACGCGCGAAGCCCATGCTGGCCAGGGTAGGGCGGGGGCCGGCTTTTTCAGCCGGCAAACGCGCCAGGTTTTCCTGAATAAAGGCGTCGGCCGAGCCAAAGGGCAGCAGCAAGTCATCGGTCAGCTTGGCCAGAAAAGCCTTGTGGTAGGCCCCAAACACTTTGGGCACCGTGCCCGATTTGGTCATGATGTCGTCTTTAGCGAAAATGACCTGGTCCTTATACAGGAAGAAGTCCACGTGGTGCTGCCGCAGCAGCTCACCCACCGCCGTGTCGCGTTGGCGGGCGTAGGGCTCGTAGTCCTCGTTGGTGTGTACGGTGGCCACCTCGAACTCCTCCACCAGCGCCGCCAGTATGTCGGCTGGTTTACCGTAGCGGGCCAGAAAAGTGCCGCCCGCTGCTTCGGTTTGCTGCGCCAGCTTTTCTACTTCATCGTAAATGAATGTGAGCCGGGCATCGGCTTTGTCGGGCAGGTGTTCGAGAATGTCGGAATCGTAAATGAATAGCGGCACTACCGGCAAGCCACTGGCCAGCGCCGCCGCCAGCCCAGCGTTGTCATGAATGCGTAAATCGCGCCGGTGCCAAAAGATGCAGATTTTCATCAGTGAAGTTGTTGCGAGTGTAGTAGGCCGTCATGCAGAGCGCAGCGAAGCATCTCGCGTGCCATAGCGACTCAATTGGATTGATTAATAACAGTACGCGAGATGCTTCGCTGCGCTCTGCATGACGGCCTTATTTTAAATCTAGCAATATTCCCTTTACTTCAATTTTCCCATGCCGCCATCCACGGCCAGCACCTGCCCGGTTACAAACGAGCTGTGGTCTGATAGCAGAAACGAAGCCGTATAGGCTAGGTCTTCGGGCTGGCCAATGCGCTGCAATGGGTGGCGCTTGCCACCGGCCTCCACCTTTTCCGGCGAGTTCAGGAGCGCGGCGGCTAAGGGCGTATTGGTGAGGGACGGCGCAATGCAGTTCACGCGCACCCCGCTGGCGGCGTACTCGGCCGCCAGGGCACGGGTGAGGCCCTCCACGGCCGCTTTGGCGGTACCAATGCTGGCGTGGAAGCTCATGCCCGTATCAGCTGCCACGGTGCTAAAAAGCACAATGGAGGACGTTCCTTCGGCTTTTTTCAACCGTTTGATGGTGGCCTGAATGATGCGGACAGCGCCAAGTACGTTCAGGTCGAAATCGGCGGCGAAATCGGCCACCGGTATCCGCTCGAACGGCCGCAGCTTGATGTTGCCGGGGCAGTACACCACGCCGTGCAGCACGTCGGGCAGGGCCTCAAAAGTTGTCCCGACTTCCTGCGTAGCATCGTACTCGAAATGGGTTGTATGCAGCGCTTCCAGTTCCGGGGAGCGGTGGCGCGAGGCCGTGAACAGATGGGCGCCAAGGCCGCTGAGCAGGGTGGCCGTGGCCAGGCCAATGCCGGACGAGGCACCGATAATCAGAATGTTTTTGTCGGAGAACTGCATGAGGCGCGAATGGAATAGTTTGCTGGCCTAACCCCGTTTGCGGCTGCTTGTTTGCGAATGCTCCGGCTCGGGAACCGTACAGGCACTTGGGCGTTAGCAGGAACTTGAGCAGCAGCCTGGGCTGGTAACAAATTGGTAACATGGGGTCAGCTCAACTGATTTGCTGGGCATTACAGCAGTTGCAATCGTTTGCATTCCGCATTCCGCAGCCTTTGCCGTAGTTTCGCCGTATCCGCGCCTATTACCCCGCCAGCTTTTATGAAAATAACTAAACTCTTGGTCGCCAACCGTGGCGAAATTGCCATTCGCGTGATGCGCGCCGCCAACGAGCTCAACATTCCCACGGTGGCCGTGTACACCTACGAGGACCGGTACTCGCAGCACCGCTACAAAGCCGACGAAGCCTACCAGATTGGCCGCGACGACGAGCCCCTGAAGCCATACCTCGACATAGAAGCCATTCTGCGGGTTGCCAAGCAAATCGGGGCCAATGGTATTCACCCCGGCTACGGTTTCCTGTCTGAAAACGCCACGCTCTCGCGCCGCTGCGCCGAAGAGGGCATCATATTCGTAGGCCCCCGGCCCGAGGTAATGGAGGCCCTCGGCGACAAAGTGCGGGCAAAAGAAGTGGCTCAGCAGTGCCAGGTGCCCCAAATTGAAAGCAGCGAGGCTGCCCTCGTCGACTTCGAAACCGCTAAAACCGAAGCCAACCGCATTGGCTACCCGGTCATGCTGAAGGCCGCCAGCGGCGGCGGCGGACGCGGCATGCGCATCATCCGCGACGACGAACAACTGGAGAAAGGCTTCTTTGAGGCCCGCAACGAGGCCCTGAATGCCTTTGGCGATGACACGGTGTTCCTTGAGAAGTTCGTGGAGCGGCCCAAGCACATCGAAATTCAACTCGTAGGCGACCAGCACGGCGGCCTGGTGCACCTATACGAGCGCGACTGCTCGGTGCAGCGCCGCTTTCAGAAAGTGGTGGAAGTGGCGCCTGCCCTTAACCTGCCCGACCACCAGCGCCACCTCCTGTACGAGTACGCCCTGCGCATTGGCCGGGCCGTGGGCTACGACAACGTAGGCACCATGGAATTTCTGGTGAACCCCGAGCAGGACCGCATCTACTTCATCGAAGTGAACCCCCGCATTCAGGTGGAGCACACCGTGACGGAGATGATTACGGGCGTCGACCTCATCAAAACGCAGATTTACATCGCCTCCGGCCACAAGCTCAGCGACCCTGAAATTGGCCTCGGCCCCGACGTAATACCTCTGCGCTCGGGCTTTGCCGTGCAGTGCCGCGTGACCACCGAGAACCCCGAAAACGACTTTAAGCCCGACTACGGCACCATTGTGGCCTACCGCACGGCCGGTGGCTTCGGTATTCGCCTCGACGAAGGCTCGGTGTACCAGGGCGCGATTATCTCGCCGTTTTTCGATTCGATGCTGGTGAAGATTTCGGCCCACGCGCCCACCCTGCACGCGGCGGCCCAAAAAATGCTGCGCGCTCTCGACGAATTCCGGGTGCGCGGCGTGCGCACCAACATTCCGTTTCTGAAAAACATCGTCGGCAACGAGGAATTCCAGCTCGGCAAGGCCAACGTCGACTTCATCAAGGACCACCCCGAGCTGTTCGAGTTCGAGCGGCGGCAGGACCGGGCCACGCGCCTGCTCAGCTTCATTGGCGAAACCGTGGTGAACGGCAACCCCGACGTGAAGAGCCTGCTCGACTCGCGCGCCAACCCCCGTCGCCCGCACCTGCCCGAAATTGACATGGCCGCGGCCTGGGGCCTGCACCACGAGGCAAACGGCGGCCCCAAGCCCAAAGGCAAAAAAGCCGCTACTGCGCCGGTCACCACTGATTTCGTGCCCGGCACCAAAAACCGGCTCACCGAAATGGGCCCGGAGAAATTTTCCCAGTGGCTGCGCAAAGAGCCGCTGGTGCACTACACCGATACCACCATGCGCGATGGCCACCAGAGCCTGCTGGCCACCCGCATGCGCACCTGGGACATGCTGAAAGTAGCGGAGTCGTTTGCCCGCATGCACCCGCAAACTTTCTCGCTCGAAGTATGGGGCGGCGCGACGTTTGACGTGGCCCTGCGCTTCCTGCACGAAGACCCCTGGGAGCGGCTGGCCCGCCTGCGCGCCGCCATTCCCAACATCCTGCTCCAAATGCTCATTCGCGGGGCCAACGGCGTGGGCTACAAGGCCTACCCCGATAACCTGACCGAGCGGTTTGTGATGCAGGCCGCCGAAACCGGCATCGACGTGTTCCGCATTTTCGACTCGTTGAACTGGCTCAAGGGCATGGAATCCTGCATCGGCTTTGTGCGCAACAAAACCGACCGGCTGGCCGAAGCCTGCATCTGCTACACCGGCGACATTCTCGACCCCAACCGCACCAAGTACACGCTCGACTACTACCTTAAGCTGGCCAAACAGCTCGAAGATGCCGGCGCGCACATTCTCTGCATCAAGGACATGGCCGGGCTGCTGAAGCCCTACGCGGCCACCGAACTGATTGCGGGCCTGCGCGACACCGTGAAGCTGCCCATTCACCTGCACACCCACGACACCTCGTCGCTGCAGGCTGCCACTTACATGAAGGCGGTGGAAGCCGGCGTGAACGTTATCGACGTGGCGCTGGGCTCGCTCTCGGGGCTCACCTCGCAGCCTAACTTCAACTCGGTGGTCGAAATGCTGCGCCACACGCCGCGCCACCGCGAGTTCGACCAGCACTCACTCAACGAGTTCAGCAACTACTGGGAGGCGGTGCGCGAGATGTACTACCCCTTCGAGTCTGGCCTCAAGGCCGGTACCTCGGAGGTGTTCCAGCACGAAATCCCTGGGGGGCAGTATTCCAACCTTCGCCCGCAGGCAGCTTCGCTGGGCTTGCTCGATAAGTTCGAGGAAGTGAAGGAGCGGTTCTCGGACGTAAATGCCATGTTCGGCGACATCGTGAAGGTGACGCCCAGCAGCAAGGTAGTTGGCGATATGGCCCTGTTCATGGTTAGCAACAGCCTCTCGCCGCAGGATGTGATGGAGAAAGGCGAAACCCTGAACTTCCCCGAGTCGGTACGCGAGCTGTTCCGGGGCGACATTGGCCAGCCCGAGGGCGGCTGGCCCGCCGAGCTGCAAAAGCTCATTCTGAAAAACGAGGCTCCCTTTACCGACCGTCCCAACGAACACCTTGCGCCCATCGACTTCGACAAGGAATGGGCGCAGTTTCAGGAGAAGTACCCCAACGCCAAGTTCACCGACCTGCTGTCGTCGCTGCTCTACCCCAAGGTGTTTGATGAGTACTGGGCCTTCCGCCAGAAGTTCGGCAACGTGAGCAAGGTGCCCACTTCGGCGTTCTTCTACGGCTTGAAGCCGGGCGAGGAGACCATCATCGAAATCGCGCCCGGCAAGTCGGTTATCGTGCGCCTCGAATCGGTGGGCACCATCAACGAAGAGGGGGGACGCACCATCTTTTTCACCCTCAACGGCCAGACCCGCAACATGCAGGTGCGCGACCAGTCGGTTGAAGTCACCAAAATCAGCAACGCCAAAGCCGACAAGGCCGACCCGCGCCAGTTGGGTGCGCCATTGCAAGGCATGCTGAGCAAAGTGTTGGTGAAAGCCGGCCAGGCCGCGCCCAAAAACACGCCGCTCTTCGTCATCGAAGCCATGAAGATGGAAACCACCATCACCGCCCCGCAAGACCTGACCGTAGCCAATGTGGTGCTGACCGAAGGCACCCGCGTAGCCGCCGATGACTTAGTTTTGACCTTAAACTAAGCCGTTGCACCTTTCATGAAAACCATTGTTCTGCTGAGCTGCCTGCTGGTAGCGGTGCCTTTCGCGGCCCAAGCTCAAACCAAAGCCAGGGCGAAAACCAAGACCAAAACAACGGCTTCGGCCGGGACGATGGTATCGGCAGCCACCGTTACCCGGGTTATCCAAACCCTGGCCGCCGACGACATGCAGGGGCGCGGTACCGGACAGCCCGGTGGTCTAAAAGCGGCTCAGTTTCTGGCCGCCGAATTCCAGCGTATTGGCCTGAAGCCGTTGCCGGGACAAACCGGTTTTGAGCAGTTGCTCACCGTGTACCAGAGCCTCACCAGCCCGGTAGCGGCCGTCATCAACGGCCAGACTATGGCCCCGCTCCAGGCGGTCGCCATTTCCGGCCAGCCCACCCTGCGCTGGACCAGCGAAGATGCGCAACCGCCGGCGGTAGTCGTTATCGGTCCCGAGCCAGCCGAGCGCGGCAAGCTGTTCTCCTACCTGCGCCCCACGGCCAATACCCTGGTTTTTGTGGATACTGCGCAGGTAAAGGTGTTCCGCCAGCTGGCTGGGTATGTTTCGAAAGGCACCACTAACGCGGAGCCGCCGAAGCCTTTTTCGACGGTATTTGTATTGGGGCCCAAGCCGGCAACGCTTACCTACCGCATCAGCGCCAGCAGCGTGGTGCAGCCGGTAGAGCTGCGCAACGTAGTGGGCATGCTGCCCGGCCGCGACCCCAAGCGCGCCAAAGAAAATGTGGTGTTCTCGGGCCATTACGACCACCTCGGTTACCTGAAGCCCGTGGCCGGCGACTCCATTGCCAACGGGGCCGATGATGACGCCAGCGGTACTACCGCCGTCGTAGCCTTGGCCGAATACTTCAAAAAGAAAAATAACAATGCCCGCCCGCTCATTTTCGTGGCCTTCGCGGCCGAAGAAGTGGGCGGTTTCGGTTCCCAGTTTTTCTCGAAGCAGCTCGACCCGCAGCAGGTCGCGGCCATGTTTAATATTGAGATGATTGGCAAGGAAGCCAAATTTGGCCCCAACACCGCCTTCATTACCGGCTACGAACGGTCCGATTTCGGCAAGCTGCTGCAAGCCAACCTGGCCGGTAGCAAATTCAAATTCGAACCCGACCCGTACCTCGAGCAAAACCTGTTTTACCGTTCCGACAACGCCACCCTGGCGCGCCTCGGCGTACCGGCCCACACCATCAGCACCGACCAGATTCCGACGGACGGCCTCTATCACTCCGTCGACGACGAAGTAGAAAGCCTTAACCTGACCAACATGGCGGCCGTCATTCAGGCTATTGCCCAAAGCGCCAGCGGTATTGTATCCGGCAAGCAAACGCCCACCCGCATTCCACCCCTTACCGACGACAACCGCCGCTAAGCCAGAAAGGGTACTTCTACCTGCCCCGCGCTGCTTATGCATAGCGCCGCTCAAATTTCCTTAAATGCAAAAAGCCAGCGTCGCGACGCTGGCTTTTTGCTTGATATAGGTTTTGGTAGTGTTTAATCTGTTTACCGGCCGACTTTAAACGTGAAGCCGCCACCCACGGTGGAAGTGCCAGCGGCCGCGCCGCCCAGCACCCGGCCAGCTGTGAAGTCGACGCGCACGCCGGGCACCGGGCGGTAGTAAATGCCCGTGGTGGTGCCCGTGTTCAGGGCCTTGCGGCCATAGCCGTAAGCTTCAACGAAGAAGCCGGTTTTGGCGCTGAGCGGGCCATTTAGGGCCAGTGTGCCCAAAAACTGACCTTTTTCCATGTCCTGCACCTGCAGGCCGGGCTGGCTAAAACCGAAGTTGCCTTCAAGTCCAAACCGTTCGCCGATTTGCTCGCTCACGAGCAGGCGGGCCGACGGGGCCCAGCCTTGTTGCCGCAGGCCCGTGCTGCCCGAGTTTGGTACCGCCGACTCCGCCAGAATAGCTACCTGCGTGCGGGTGTTGTAGTTGGGCGAGAGCATGAACTTGGCACCAACCACGGCCGGAGCCCAGCCGCTGGCCGAAATGGTGCCTGTTTCCGTGGGAATTGTGGGCCCGTTGTGGAAGTAGGGCTGGCTCACGCGAACCTCCATGCTGTTGAAAAAGCCGATGCGGAGCGTGGCGCCGCTCTGGCTTTGGGCGAACCCGGGGCCACCAAACTGGCGCTGGAATCCGGTTTCGAGCTGGAAGCGGCCGGGCTGCAGCACCTGCGCGGTGATGGTTTGCCCGGGGCGGTCGGCGCGGAGGTTGCGAACAAACGGCGCGTCAACGTTGGGGTTGTTTTCTTCAGCCGTGTTCTGGGCCAGGGTGAGGCCGGGGCTGCCCAACAGGGCGGCGGCGGCCAGCAGAGTGGTCTTTCGCATGCTTTAAAGACCGCCGACCCTACGGCATCGTTCAGAATTGGTTGTGAATACCCGAATTTTATACGCGTATTTTTGTGCTGTTAATTTGAAAATCAGGTGAATTTGGACTGATTTCAGGCACCTATTTAACCTGTCGTGCCGTACAAGCCGCATGGTGCACTTCTGTACATTTTGGGCTTGTTTGCTGCCTCTGCTGCTACTGGCGGCACCCGTTATGGCTCAGTCTACCTTGCCGCTATACTCCGGTACTATTCCTAATTCGAAGCCCAGCAACGTGCGCGAAACCAGCGTAACGGAATCGGGCAACCGCGTGCGCATTTCCAACGTGGTGCAGCCCACGCTCACGGTGTTTGCGCCGGCTGCGGGCACCGCCAATGGCACGGCGGTTGTCATCTGCCCCGGTGGCGGGTATGCCCGGCTTTCCATCGACAGCGAGGGCTACGACGTGGCCAAGCGCATGAACGAGATGGGTGTGACGGCTTTCGTGCTGAAGTACCGCCTGCCCAACGACCAAAGCCAACCCGACAAGTCCATCGCACCGCTGCTCGATGCCCAGCAGGCCCTGCGCTTTGTGCACCAGCAGGCTGCCAAATACCAGCTCAACCCCGAGCGTATCGGCCTGATGGGCTTCTCGGCGGGCGGCCACCTGGCGGCCTGGGCCGGCACCAGCTTTGCCCGGCCCGTGGGCGACCAGCCCGGCTCCGAATCGGTGCGGCCCGCGTTTCTGGTGCTGCTCTACCCGGTTATCAGCTTCAGCGATACCCTGCGGCACGTTGGTTCGCGCGACAACCTGCTGGGCAAAAGCCCCACGGCCGAACTCATTCGGCAGTACTCCAACGAGCTGCACGTTTCGGCCCAGACGCCGCCAACCTTTCTGGTGCACGCCGAAGACGATAAAACGGTGCCGGTGAACAACAGCATCGTGTTTTACCAGGCCTGCCTGCGCCACGGTGTGCCCGCCGAACTGCATCTTTACCCCCGCGGCGGCCACGGCTTTGGGCTGAACAATACGACCACGCCCGACCGCTGGCCCGACCGCCTGCGCAACTGGCTCGACGCCAACGGCTGGCTTACCAAATAGATGAGAATACCCCTACCCGTTGTTGGTGCGCTTGTTCTGGTGGCTGGCTTTGCCGTGGCCCTGGCTGGGTGCGAGCAGAAGGCTTACCTCACCGAAAAGCGCATCTCGCCGGTATCAATGGCGATTCCGCCGGCAGCCTCGCCGCCAGTGGTGCCCGCCGCTTCTGTACCCAAGCCAAAAGCCCCAGTGCCTGCGTCGGTGTACCGCCCGGGTTGGGCCCCACCGGCGGTGCTCGACACCACGGTGTCCCTCAACGGCCTGCCGCACCGCCTGCACATCGAAGCCGAAACCGACTCGACGCAGCGCCTGAAGACTACTTACCAGCCTTACCCGGGCCATTTCGAGCAGGCGCGGGGCTACCAGGGGCGCTTCACGTTTGCGTTGCACGACGCTTTGGGCCGGCAGGTGTTTCGTCGCCAGCTGCGCAAAGCTGACTTCTACAAAGCCGCCGGGCAGGACATCGTGACCGAAAGCGAAGCCTACCGCCCCGAGCTCCTGGCCTACAGTCCCGCCTTCGGGGCCTTGGTGTTCACCCTCGATTTCATGGTGCCCGACAGCGACGTGGGCTCGCAGGCGGTGCTGATGCTTGACCTTACCGGCCGCGTTGTGCGAATTAGCGACGGCCGTGCCCCCGGCACCGGAGCCGACTGCGACCCAGCCCTAACGCCCAACGGTCGGGCCCTGCTCACTGGCTCCGAGCTACTGCGGCCGCAGAAGCCGCCGCTGCGCCTGCACCGCGCCGATGCCGACCTGGCCGGCGCCTTCCTGCTCACCGACAGCACCGTGCTGATAGTGTACGCGCCGGGCAAGTCGCACCTCATTCATTCGCCCGGCGAGCCCGAAACCTACGGCCGCACGCCCACCCCGCAGCAACAGCGCGCGCCCAATGTGCTGGTCCGCCACATTGGCACGGGGCGCGTTCTGAGCCGCTTTCGCTACACTGGTTTCTATGAGGAGCTGGGGTATACCATTCCGCGTGCGTATGTAGCGGGGACTCACTACCTACTCGACGAACAGCGTGGCCTGCGCTTGGTGCCGGCCGCCGCGCCCGCCCGCACCGCCGAGGTTCGCTTTGCCGCCATGCCCCGCTTCGTACGGCCACAGCGCAGCCGCGAGGTGCGTTTTGAGCTCCAAAGCAGCGCCACCAGCTTTGCGTTTTACGTCGACACCACCAGCCAGCTGCCGCACATCCGCTACGAGCGGCTGGCGGAGTAGGGGCGGGGCTTGCCCCCGCCCGTCGTTGGGCGATATCGATTATTTATGCCTGACTATTTGAGTGAGACGCGAACGGCGGGCGGGGGCAAGCCCCGCCCCTACATCCCTTTCAGCACTTGTTCAATCTCCGCAAACAGCGGGCGGGCCGAAACCTGGGCCTGCACGCAGCGCCGCTGCAACTCCCAGAGCGCCTCGCTGGCGGCGGGCGCGTCCTCCGCCTCCGGGCAATGCGCCAGCAGCTCTTCGAGCAGGCAGCCGAAAGCGCGCACTTCCACTTGCTGCAAGGCAGTCGCCAGGGCAACTTCTTCGGGGGCAAAGAAGCAGGCGGCCCCGAAATCGCCTAGCAGCGCCTCGCCGGCCGGCGTGTTGAGGATGTTGTGGGCGTATAAGTCGCCGTGCAGAATTCCCTGGTTATGCAGGTGGGCCGCCGCGCTGGCAATGCCAGAGGCAATGCGCAGGGCGGTTTCGAGCCGAAATTCGGTGCTGGCCGCGTACACATCGCGGGTGCAGGTGGCCAGGCTGGGCGGGCCGGCCAGGTTCCCAAAGGCCGGCGCAATCAGCTCTAACACCAACCCTTCGGCCCCAGCCGGGTGCTGGCTGATTTTTCCCTGCACCGCAATCAGGTGGGGGTGGGGGCCGGCGCTGATGCAGGCGGCCATTTCGCTGTGCGGCAGCCCGTCGCTCGTCACCGCTCCCTTGAAGAGCTTCACCGCCACTTCGGGCGTTGGGGCGTGGGCCCGCCGCGCCCGGAAAATCACGCCGGAAGCGCCTTCGCCCAGTTGCTGCTCAATCGTGAGGTCGGCCCAATCGATGGCCTGGATTGGGTGCCGGGCCAGCGCCGCCGCCTCCGCAGCCTCGGCAAACGGGTTGCCGGCATAGGCCAGCCACGCCAGGCGCGGCAGCTGCAGCAGCCACGCCGGCAGCGCCGTAAGGCGGTTAGCCGCGATGCGCAGCAGCTCCAGGTTGGTGCAGTTCGCCAGGGTTTCGGGCAGGGCGGTGAGGCAGTTGCCCGCCAGCATCAGCTTCTGGAGCTGGGTGCAGTTGCCAATTTCGGCGGGCAGTTCTGCCAGCTGATTATCGGTGAGGATAAGCCAGCGCAGCGCCGGGGGGAGGGCTGCGCCCGGCAGCGTGCGTATCCGATTGGCTTTGAAGCCGACCATGCTCAGGTTTGGGCACTGCCCGAGCACGGCAGGTACTTCGGTGAATTGGTTATCGGAGCAAAACAGCACCTGCAATTTGTGCAGCCGGGGTAGGTCGTCGGGTAAGGCAGCAAGGGCGTTACCGGTGAGGTTGAGGACTTCGAGGGTATCGGCGAGGGCGAAGATTTCGCGGGGAAACTCGGTGAGGCCGGCGCTTAAATCGAGGCGCTTGAGGCCGTGGAGCTGGCCGGCGCGCAGTTGGGCAAGGGTGTGCATGGGCGCAAAGTTGTAGCGCGAACTGGTAGTTCGCGTCCCCGCGCCATGCACAAATCGTTGCAACGGTGCCGGGACGCGAACTAAAAGTTCGCGCTACTATGCGCTTGCTAGTAGCTCTCCTTTCGGAAGCCCCAGCTCCGCAATTCGGCCTCGAACGTGTCCGGGAAATTGGCTTTCAGCGCGTACACCACGGCTTGCAGCACTTTGCGCAGCTCCAGCTTCGCGGTGTCTTTCTGGCTCACCGACTTGCTCACTTTGCCGGCCAGGCCGTCGGTTTTGCCCAGCAGGGCTGCGTACTCATCGGCGCGGGTTTGCCAGTAGGCCGTGCCGTAGTCGCGCTTGGCAAACGGGGCTTTGGCCACGGCGGGCAGCAGCAGGTCGCGCAGGGCTTTGAGGCGTTCGCCGCGGTCTTCGCTCAGGGCGAAGCCGCGGCTTTTGCGCGTTACCTGCCCGAAGCCGGGCAGGCGGGCATCGGTGCGGGCCTTGTCGTAGCCGCTGTCTTTGTTGATGTATTTTTTCAGAATGCGCAGGCCCTCGTCGAACTGGTCGTCCAGCTCCTGCAGGCGCTGGCTTTGCGGGGTGCGGGCGGCAGCGGCGCTGCGCTTGTCGGTGATGGCCGCGCCGAATTCGGCAGCCAGCGTGGCGAAGTCGGCCTGCGTTTTCCAGCGCAGTGCAAACCAGGTTTCCTTACCCCAGGCCTCGGCTACGAGCCGGCCTACCTCAGCCAGCGGGCCGTCTTTCTTGGGGGTGAGCAATTTGGGGTTCACCACCGCATCGGTGGGGGGGGCGGTGCCGGTCGAAACGGGCGTGGTAGTTTGGTCTGTCATGGGATGAAAAGGAAACAGGTAGGGATGAACGGTGCCGCAGTAGCACGGCCGGGCTAAGGTGCGGAGAAATTCCGAGGGGGCAAAAATTCCCCGTAACGTTCTCTGGTGTAGCGCGCCGGTGGCCGTCGCGGCGCTCAACGCCCTTCGGCCGGTGGTGCCCAGGGCCGGCGCGGCGCTCAACAGCCCTTGGTGCCGGGTGACAGAGGCTGCCGCGGTGCTCGACGGCCCTTGGCACCTCGCGCCGGGTGCTCCCGCGCCGCTCGACGGCTCCCAACTCACGGTGACAAGGGCCGTCGAGCATTTTTCCGGGATGAATGGTCCGCCAGCCAGCAGGAAAGTTATGAGCCTAGAAGGTACTAAAGTGGCAATTGTGACTAAGCTGCAACCATCCCAGCCTTCTTCATCCTCTTTTGTCCCAAGCTGTAAATAATTCCGACAATTAACCCGATGACTCCACCGGCATAGCTAAAATTATGCATGGAGCCCACCGTAATAAAACCTTTGAAATCAATAATATTGTCAGGTATGAACCAGTTGCTGAATGACTCAACTGGTTCATTTGCCAGGACTAAACATCCATAAACAAGGCCGATGATTCCGGTTATAAATGCTACAGCCATTGTGACCAAGAAGGCTTTCATGGTTACGCTAAACATTGTTTGCCAATTGGTATGAGCCAGCCCGACCAACCCCAAAATGAGGCCAATTGGTACTCCCATCCACCAAGTGGCTAAAAAACCTACTGCGGCTACCCAAACCCTTGGGCTCGCGGGATTCGCTTCCTGGCCTTTATCTACTAATTCAAATTGAATGAATTTGAATTTGGTGTAGTATTCTGGCGAAATTGTATAGGTTAGTTGGTCGTGTATTGCCCCATAAATACCGCCAATTAATGAAGCGGTAATTACAATTAAAATTAGGATAAGAATTTTTTTCACGAATTTTATTAAATGAATTTCCTCACACCTCCACCACTTCCCCCGTCCCGAAATAATAAATAATCCCGCGCACCTCCGCATATCCCAGCTGCTCGAACAGCGTGGCGTAGTTGCGCAGCAGCCGCTTGTGTTTCTCCAGCGCCGGAGGCAGCCGGAAATCCAGCAGCGTGACTAAGCCGCCGAGGCGGTGGTGGGCTTCGAGGGATGGTTCGAGCACCACGCGGTCGGGCTTGTAGTCGCGCAGCTTCACGCCGCCCACCAGTATTTCGCGTTCCGTTTCCACGCTTAGGTGCGGGGCGAAGTAGGGGGCCAGGCGCGGGTCACTCACTAGCTTTTCCAGGCTCTCGACCAGCGCCGGCCGCTCGCGGGCGCTGAGGATGCCCTCGGCCACCAGCTGGCTGGCCACCCGGCCCACATCTCCGGCCGTGAGCAGGCGGCGCAGGGCGAAGTGCAGCTTGCGGTTCCACTCGCCCTGGGCCTTTTGCTCGTCAAAATCGAACAGTGCCGTGGCGTGACGGCGCAGTTTCAGACGCTCCTCCCAAGGCGCGGCCGCGAGATTTGTTAACTCATAGTTGTTGGTTGTTAGTTGTCGGTTGTCAGGCTTTTTGGGGTCTGCTGGCGTGCCTTGAGAGATGATGAAGGAGACTTGTTCGTCCTGCCATTCGCCGTGCCCTACCAAGTAGCCATGCAGCAAATCGGCTACTGTGCGGGCCGCAGCTTCGCCAAGCGGCTCCTTGCCCTCCTTCGAACTAACAACTGACAACGAAGAACTAACAACTGAAGCCGGCCGCTTGCTGATGACGTAGAGGCGGTGGCGCGGCCGCGTAAAGGCCACGTACAGCGTGTTTAGCCCCTCGAGAAAGGTTTTCTCGCGCTCTTCATCGTACTGCGCTCCCAATACTGTCTGCTGAATTCCTTTGCTCAAACTCACGACGGCCACGTCGGGCATCTGCTCAATGGGCTTCTGGCCGGGCTCCAGATGCCCCCACAGCAGCGTGCCCCGGTGCGGCTCGAGGCTCCAATCGGCAAACGGCACAATCACGACACCATATGCCAGGCCCTTGGCCTTGTGCACCGTGGTGATGGTGATGGCCTCCCGCCCGCCCGGCGCATTGATGCTGATGCGCCCCTTGCGCTCCTCCCAATGCGTGAGGAAATTGCCCAGGTTGTTGCCAAACTTCAGGCTGTATTCCAGGGTCAAATCCAGAAAGCGAAACAGGTACTCGCTCTCCCCGTTGCGCCCCAGCAAACCGAACAGGCTCAGCAGCCGCTCGGCCAGCTCGTAGAGGCCCAGGTTGCCGGTTTCCTGCTCCTCCACATCGTAGCCCAACGCCCGCAACTCGTCGAAAAACGAGGTGCCGCCGGCTGCATTCGCTACCTCGGCAATGTGCCGAGCCCGGGCTGGCGTCGGGGCCAGCCTGCGCACCACCTTGTCTACGAGCAGCAGTGCCTCGGCCCGCGCCAGCGTGTCGGCCGGCTGTTGCAGCACTCGCAGGATGCTCACCAGCAAGTTCACCACCTCCGCAAATTCCAGTGCCAGCGAGTCGGCCGAAATAATGGGATAGCCCCGCTCTTTCAGGAATTTGGCAATGGTCTTACTGGCTCCGCGCGTGCGGCACAGCACCGAAATATCGGCCAGCTCATAACCGTCGCGCAGGGCCTGCTCCACCAGCTGCAGGGTGAGGTAGCAGGTGCTTTCGTCGTAGCCCAGCAGCGCCTCAGGCAAGTGGCCCGGAAGGGGTTCGGCGGTGTAAGCGCCGGCGGCGGGGTCGAATAGCAGGGCGGGGGCATCTTTTTGGGTGAAGAGCAGTTCGACGTGGCCGCTGACCCCACCCCTAGCCCCTCCCCGGTGGGGAGGGGGACTAGCATCTAGTGCAAGTTCAGTTGCATCTTTATTGATAGAATTAGAGCTGGTTCCCCTCCCCACCGGGGAGGGGCTAGGGGTGGGGTCCGGCGCCTGCTGCCCAAAATGCGCGTCATAAATTCCCGTCACCAGCCCCAGCGCCTCGTGCCGTTCACTCACCGCCTTAAAAAACGAGTTGTTAAAATCAATAATCTCCCGCGCCGAGCGGTAGTTCACCTGCAAAGCACGCGGCTCCAGCTTCCCCCGAAACGCCTCGTAGCGCCCCCGCAGCAGCTCGCGCATTTCGGGCTCGCGGGCCCGCGCCGCCAGCGCCTCAGTGTTGCCCTGGTGCAGCCGCAGAATCTGCTCCATCTCGCCCCCGCGCCAGCGGTAAATGGCCTGCTTGGCATCGCCCACCGCCAGGCTGCTGTGCCCGTTGGCGAGTGTATTCTCCACCAGGGGCAGCAGGTTATTCCATTGCAGCACCGACGTATCCTGAAATTCGTCAATCAGAATATGCTCGTATTTCTCGCCCAATCGCTCGTACAAAAACGGCACCGGTTCGGTGAGCACAATGCTGGCAATGCGCCGGTTAAATTCCGAAATCAATACTACGTTGCGCTCGCGGCTAATTTGCTCCACTATTTTATTTAATTCACTCAATAAAGAAGCGTGAAACAAATACGGCTGCATCGCCGCCAGCAACAAATAATTCGGTAAATATTCGGTTCGCATTTTATCCAGCGTCGCCACCAAAGCCGTCAGCGGTTCGCGCACGGCATCCACGCGGGCCTTGTCGGCGGGCGCTTTAATTTTTCCGCCGTGCCATTTGTCCTCGGCCAGGGTTTTGCGGACGTAGCTGTTCGGGCCGGCATCGGCTTGCAGCAGCGCCACGCCCTTCTGCACATACTGGCCGATGCCGCTTTTGCCGTAATACAAGTCGTCCACGCTCACGTCGGCCTGGGCCAGAATGGCCGCGCCCACCTCCTGTGTCTGCGCAAAAGCCGCCTCAATCTCCCCCCGCCGCGCCCTGATTTCTTTGTCCAGTCGCCGGAAATCAGCCAGGCTCAGCTTGTCCAGCTGCGCCACCGCTTCCTGCACTGTCTCATTAAACAGGACCCGGCCAAACCCGGCCAGCTCCTCCGGCAGCCGACTCCAGCTTTTGCCTTCTTCGGCCTGCCCCAACGCATATTCCGCCAGCGTCTGCGACAGTAATTTGCTGTTCGGGTCGCGGTTTACCTTGTCGAGTAGCGCTGCCACCGCGCTTTGCAGCACCGCATCGGTATCCAACTCCACCTCAAACGTGGCCGGCAAGCCCAGTTCCCGGGTAAACGCCATCACAATTCGCTGCACAAACGAGTCAATCGTGCTCACCCCAAAATCGCCATAGTGATACAGCACCAGCCGGAATGTTGCCGCCGCCCGCCGCTTCACTTCTGTCTCCGGTAAGTGCAGTTCCGCCGCAATTTCCGTCAGCAGCGCATCCGTCTTTCCCTCCTTGGGGTAGGCAAAGTTCCGCAGTGCGTCCACAATACGGTTCTTCATTTCCCCCGCCGCATCGTTGGTAAACGTAATGGCCAGTACCCGTTTAAAATACGCCGGGTCATCGGCCCCCAGCGCCAGCAGCAGGTATTCTTTCGTTAATTGGTAGGTCTTCCCCGAGCCGGCCGAAGAAGAATAGATGCGGAAGGAGGGAGGCATGTATATTTGATTTTTTAACAGGCGCAACGATAATAATTATGAGAGCCTACAAATTATTGCTGCTTGTATTAATATTAATGGGGACTGATGCTGAAGCACAAAAGCTAATAGGTAGTAAAAAATCAAAATATATGACAACCCCTGATTTTGTTGTTCTACCTTACTACACCTCTGATTGGGATATTATTGGCTTTGAAAAAGATGTGAGGCCAGCAGCTCTTAATCAAGATGAATTAAATAAGTTAGAGTTGCTTTTAACCCATGCTGCTCAAATAAATAAATTGAAGGTATATAAGCACCAATATGTCTGCGTTACAGACCAGCGGGGAAATAAATTAGTTTGGGCGAATTGCTTCTGTCATGAGTTCGATGGATGGAGAACCGATATTCAAGTTGTCATGGATGGCGGAGACTGTTTTTATAGCTTGATAATCAATTTAACAACTGGCGAGTATGATAACTTGATGCTTAATGGGGAGGCGTAATCAATTTGGCTGCAGCCAACTCACCATCTCCGCCGTCACGCGCACCGGCCGGCCGCTCTTTGGGTCGAGCAGCACCCAGGTGGTTTCGGCCTCGCACAGCAACACGCCATCGGCGGCGCGGGTGAGGCGGGTGTAGCGCAGCGACGTCGCGCCGCTGGATTCCCCCACCCAGGTGATGGCCCGCAGCGTCTCGCCCGCAAAGGCCGATTGCAAGTAGCGAATCCGGTGCTCCCGCACCACCCAGATTATCTGGTCGCGCAGCTCGGTTGGGCAGATGCTCAACCAGTGCGCTCCCGCCACGTCCTGCACCCAGCGCACATACTCCACGTTATTGGCGTGGCCCAGCGCATCAATGGCACTGGCCGGGACTTGAAATTCGTGCGAAAAAGCGTGGGCGGGCGGGTCAGGCATACTGTATAGTAGGAGGGGGAGGAGGCAAAGGTCGGCAGGCATCGAAAAAAATACCTATCGACTTGCTCATTTGGAATTTCTGCCTATCTTTGACGCAACCTAAGACATCAAGCCACGGTGGCCCAAACGCTTAGGGAAACTCCACAACCAACCACAATGGCAACCGGAACGGTAAAATTCTTTAATGACACCAAAGGCTTTGGTTTCATCAAAAACGACGAAACTGGCGAAGATATCTTCGTTCACATCAGCGACCTACAAGTTAGCTCGATTCGCGAAAACGACAAAGTTCAATACGAAGTAGCTCAAGGCAAAAAAGGCCCGAACGCAGTAAAAGTATCGCTGGTTTAATTCAGCCGCAGCTTTGCAACTCTAAGAAAGCCCGCCTCTGGTGGGCTTTTTTTTGTGCCATCAGAACGGAATCTAGAACGTCATGCAGAGCGCAGCGAAGCATCTTTACCGCTTCGTAGAACAGCCCAACCTTCTACCATGTACGTCTACATCCTCACCAATACTGGCCTTACTGTCCTGTACATCGGCGTAACCAATGACCTCGCCCGCAGGCTATATCAGCACAGTACGGGCCGGGGCGATGCCAGTAAATTCACTGGCCGTTACCAAGCTGATTTGCTCGTCTACTTCGAGCAACTGCCTGATGCTGCACAGGCTATTTCCCGTGAGAAAGTGTTGAAAGGCTGGTCACGTGCCAAGAAAAATGCGCTGGTTGCTGCGTTCAATCCTGATTGGAAAGCGATTGATTTGGAAACATGGGAAGGTTAAATCAACGAAGCGGTAAAGATGCTTCGCTGCGCTCTGCATGACGTTCACCTAGTATTCTTAAATATTCCCTAGCTTTTTCAAAATAAAAATCCTACCTTTGCACCCGCATTTGAGGACGGCCCAAGTCCGCGCAAGCCCGAGAGTGGCGCTAACGCATTGGCCGCATAGTTTTTTGGTTGTTTTTTCCCGCCTGATTGTGACAAGGTAGAAGGAGGGGAAACGTCGCTGAGTACGGCTGTTTTCAGAGCTAAGTCTCTTTTTCCCCTTATCAACTCCAATCATGGAAGCTGAAAAAATTGTAGTTCGCTTTGACGAACTGAACCTCTCCGAGGAAGTACAACGCGCCATCACCGAGATGGGCTACGAGGAAGCTTCGGCCATTCAGGCTGCTGCTATTCCCGTGCTGCTCGCCGGCAAAGACGTTATCGGCCAAGCCCAGACGGGTACCGGCAAAACCGCTGCCTTCTCCATTCCCGCCATCGATAACATCGATACCGAGAGCAAAGACGTGCAGGTATTGGTGCTCTGCCCCACCCGCGAACTCGCGGTGCAGGTTTCGGGCGAAATCCAGAAGCTGGGCAAGTATAAGCGTGGCCTGATGGTAGTTCCCATCTACGGCGGCAGCCCGTACGACCGTCAGCTCCGCGCCCTGGAGCGTGGTGTGCAGATTGTTATCGGTACCCCCGGCCGCATCATGGACCACATCGAGCGTGGCACCCTGAAGCTGGAAAATACCACCAAAATCATTTTGGATGAAGCCGATGAAATGCTCGACATGGGCTTTCGCGACGACATCGAATTCATTCTGAGCAAGATGCCGAAGGAGCGCCAGACGGTGTTCTTCTCGGCCACGATGAGCAAGCCCATCATGGAGCTCACCAAGAAGTACCAGCGCGACCCGCAGGTAGTGAAGGTGAACCACAAGACGATGACGGTGACCAACATCGAGCAGAGCTACTACGAGGTGCGCGGCCCCCAGAAAAAAGACGTATTGAGCCGTTTGCTCGACATGTTCAACCTGAAGTCGACCATCGTTTTCGCCAACACCAAGCGCATGGTGGACGAAATCGTGTCGGACCTGCAAGCCAAAGGCTATTTCGCCGAGGGCCTGCACGGCGACATGGGCCAGCAGCAGCGCCAGAACACGCTGGATAAATTCCGCAAGTCGACCATCGAAGTGCTGGTTGCTACCGACGTAGCTGCTCGCGGTATCGACGTGGACAACGTGGAAGCCGTCGTGAACTACGACCTGCCGGCCGACGAAGAATATTACGTGCACCGCATCGGCCGCACGGGCCGCGCTGGCAAATCGGGCAAAGCCTTCACGTTTGTGAGCGGCCGCGACATCTACAAGCTGCGCGACATCATGCGCTTCACCAAGGCCGAGATTAAGTTGGAGCAGGTGCCGTCGTTTGCCGACGTATCGGAAGTGAAAACCACGCTGTTCCTGAACCAGATTAAGGAAATCGTTGAGAAGGGCAACCTGGAGAAGTACGTGGGCCGCGTGCAGCGCCTGCTCGACCAGAGCGAGGAAATCACTTCGCTCGACATCGCCGCCGCGCTGCTGAAAATGACCATGAAGGAGGACAAGAGTGCTCAGCAGAGCCTCGACGCCAGCAAGGCAGCCGGCCAGGCTCGCCCCGGCTACACCCGTCTGTTCGTGACCATGGGCAAGAAGGACCGGATTCATCCCCGCGACATCGTGGACCTAATTTCGGAATCGAGCAACCTGACCGGTGCCAAAGTGGGCGACATCGCCCTCTACGACAAGTTCAGCTTTGTGGAAGTGCCGTCGGAATACGCCGATGAGATTGTGGGCAAGCTGGGCCGCACCAGCATCCAGGGCACGCCGGTTAGCTTCAGCATCGCGACTCCCGTGCAGGAAGGCGCAGCTAAGGAAGAAGGCTTCAACCGTACCGGCGGCACGGGTGGTCCCGGCGGCTTCGGTGGCGACCGCGAGCGTCGTCCGTTCAACGGTGGCGAGCGTCGCGAAGGTGGCAGCAGCTACGGTGGCGGCTACAAAGGCGGTAACCGCGGTGGTGGCAGCTTCGGCGGCGGCGAGCGTCGCGAAGGTGGCAGCAGCTACGGTGGCGGCTACAAAGGCAACCGTGATGGTGGCAGCGGCTACGGCAACAAGCCCAGCTACGGTGGTGGCGAGCGTCGCGAAGGCGGCACCGGCAAGTCGGGCTACGGCAACCGCCCGAGCTACGGTGACAAGCCCAGCTATGGCAACAAGCCCAGCTACGGTACGCCCCGCGAGTACGATACGCGCCCTGCGCCCCGTACTCCCCGCAACGAAAGCTTCGACGAATAGCCCTATCCGTTATATCATTTAGGTGAAACTGGGTTATCCAGATTATGTATTTGTATAGGTGAAATCGTTAGGTACAAAAAAGGCCGCTCAATTGAGCGGCCTTTTTTATTGAGATGACTTACGAAAAGTCGGTATTACTTATTTCGACGAGTCGCGTAGCGCTTTGATTTTGTCGTGGCCTTCAACCACGCCCTGGTACTGCTTTTCAATTACTGATTTCAAGGCCGAAGGCAGGCCTTCTGCTTTCAGCGCGGTTTGGTAGGCTTTCTTGGCGTAGTCTTCGCCGCGCTCGCACTCGGCGAGGATGCTGTGACGGTCTTTGCCGGTTACGGCCGATTTAAGGTCAATCCAAGTGCGGTGAATGGCACCGGTGATGGAACCTTGGGCACCTTCGTTGGTGTCGGGCTTCAGGTCCAGCTTGAACATCTGGTCCTCGATTTCATTGAGGTAGCTCGAACGCTGAGCGGCGAAATGCTTGAAGGTGTCTTTCAGGTCGGCGTCTTGTACGTCAACCATGGCTTCGGCGTAGCCTTTCTGGCCGTCTTTCAGGGTTTCAACCAGTTCGTTGAGCAGGGCTTGGGTGGCTTTGGCTTCCATGAGGAAAGAGTAATTTAAGGTGAAAGTGATGCCTTTGTTTACTCTCTGTTGGTGTGGAAGGTTACACACTTACTGTTGGGATGGCCGCCATGGCGCGCCCGGCCAGGAAGCCAGTAGTCCAAGCTGCCTGGAAGTTGAAACCGCCGGTGATGCCGTCGATGTCGAGCACTTCGCCAGCAAAATAAAGGCCCGGTACGCGGCGACTGTGCATGGTTTTAAGGTCAACCTCGTCGAGCGAAATGCCGCCGCAGGTCACGAATTCTTCCTTGTAGGTGGTTTTACCACGCACCGCGAGTGGGGTGCGCAGGAGAAGTTCGAGCAAGCGGTTCTGAGTTTTGGCAGGCAGGTCGCTCCAACGGGTTTCGGCGCTGATGCCGGCCTGCTCGGCCAGATTGCGCCAGAGGCGTTGCGGCAAGCCGAAAAGCGGGTTGCTGGCGACGGTCTTCTTGCCGTTGTCCTGCCGGAACTGTTGTAGCCAGGGACGCAGGGTTTCGTCGGTATGGGTTGGCAACCAATTGATAAGCGCTGTGCCTACGTAGCCCAGCTCGCTGAGGCGGCGCGCCCCCCAGGCCGAAAGCTTGAGCACGGCCGGCCCGCTCACGCCCCAATGCGTGATGAGCAACGGGCCTTCGTATTGCAGCTTTTCGCCAGCCAATACAACCCGCGCCTGCGGTACGCTCACGCCCATTAGCTCACTAAGGGGTGAGTTGGGGACGTTAAAGGTGAAAAGCGAAGGCACCGGCTCGGCAATGCTGTGGCCGAGCGTGCGCAGCCAGTCGTAATTAACCGACTTAGGGTTGCCGCCGGTAGCGACTAGCAAACGGCCGACAGCTAGCGTGCCTCCGAATTGATTGGCGCCGCTACCGCTAAGTTTCAATGAAAACCCATGCTCAGAATGAGGTTGGATTTCGTCGACGCTGGTATTGGTTACGATGCGCACCCCTGCTTCATGGGCGGCTTCTTCAAGGGCTCGCGCGATGGTTTCGCTGGAGTCGGTGGTCGGAAACATGCGGCCATCGGCTTCCGTCTTCAGGGCTACGCCGCGCTTGGCAAACCAAGCAATGGTTTCGGGCACGCCGAATTGCTGGAAGGCGCTTTTGAGCGGCTTGCTGCCACGCGGATAGTGGGCGGTAAGTTGGGCGGGCGAATCGCAAGCATGCGTGACGTTGCAGCGACCGCCGCCCGATACGCGCACTTTGGCCAGCAGCTTGCCGGTTTTTTCGAGCAGAATAACGGGCTGGTCGGGGTTGGCTTCGGCACAGGCAATGGCCCCGAAGAAGCCGGCGGCTCCGCCCCCTAGCACGGCCACGGGAAGTACGGCAGCGTCTGATTTCACGGTGCAAAGGTACGCCGGCACATTGGCCAACGCAGGCCTATCAACTCCGATACCGGCAAAAACCTAAAGGGCAACTTCTGCTAACAGTGTTCCAGCGCAGCAAGCACGTCGTCATGCTGAAACTGATAAGGCAGCAAGCTGCGAATTAAGCTGCTGTCAATCGTCTTGCCGCTAACCACAGACGCGTCCTCGTCCTTAAATACCGGCGATTCCAGCTTCAGAAACTGAGCCGCTGCCGGATAGAAGTCACGTCGACGGGGGTGATGGTCGGCGCACACGTTGAACGTGTGGCCCCACAAGCCTTTCTGAATGATGCCGGAAAGCACGCCTACCACATCGGTGAGGTGTACCAGGTTGACGGGGGCGTTGCCCTGGTCGAGGCCCTGCCGGCCGGCCAGGAAGCGGCCCGGGGAACGTTCGGGGCCAAACAGGCCGCCTAAGCGCACCACGGTGCTTTTCCACTGGCCGTAGCGCGGCACAAAATGGCCTTCAGCGCGCAACACGTCGGAAGCCGCGTCGCGAGTGCTCATGGCGTCGGTTTCGCGCATGATGCGCGGCTCGTTGGGGTATACACTGGTCGAGCTTACAAACAGCACGCAGCTGGTACCAGCCGCGGCTACGGCCCGGTGTACCGGGCGCAGTAGGTTAGGGTAGGCACCGGCGGCAGCAGCGCGGGGCGGAACGTTGAGCACGAGGACGTCGGTATCGGCGAGCAGGCGGTGCAGCAGCGCTTCGGAAGCGGAACCGAAGTCGGCGCCGAGGCGCAGCAGGTGGGGCTCAATGCCGTCGGCGCGCATGCTGTCGAGGTTTTCGGGAGTGGTGCTGGTGCCAACTACACGGTGGCCGGCCTGCACGAGTGAGCGGGCCAGGGCCAGGCCCAGCCAGCCGCAACCCAGCACGAGCACGGTGGGAAATTCCGCCCCCGAAGCCGTGCTCGTGGAGCCCCCGGAAATGGAACTGGTCATATTCTAATAAGGTGCTTGGAACTGCGAAGGTGCGAAAAAATTATGAGTTCCCTATATTTAATCGCATAAAGTGCCTATTTCCGGGCTGCTGGGCCTGTTATGGCTATTCGACGGGTTCGTCTAGTACCTTCGGCCTTTGGCACGTGCGCCCACCCTTCATCTCATTCCCCATTCTCGCATGAACGCACCCTACACCCAGCCCATGCTGCGCGATAACGCGCTGGCCGGCAGAACCATCATCGTGACCGGCGGCGGCACCGGCCTGGGCCGGGCCATGACGACCTACTTCTTACAGTTGGGAGCCAATGTTACCATCACGAGCCGAAAACTGGAGGTGCTGGAAAAAACGGCCGATGAGTTGCGCCAGCAAACTGGTGGCAAGGTGCTGGCCATTGCCTGCGACGTGCGCAAGTACGACGAAGTGGAAGCGATGCTGGAACGCACCATTCAGGAATTTGGCGGCGTCGATGTGCTTTTAAATAATGCTGCCGGCAATTTTATCAGCCCTACCGAACGCCTGAGCCACAAGGCGTTTGACGTGATTGTTGACATTGTGCTGCGCGGCTCCTATAACTGCACCTTGGCCGTGGGCAAACGCTGGATTGCCGATAAAAAGCCCGGCACCATCCTCAATATCGTCACAACGTATGCATCGGTAGGGTCGGCCTTCGTGGTGCCTTCGGCGGCTGCCAAAGCAGGCGTACTGGCCATGACTCGTTCACTAGCCGTTGAATGGGCCAAGTACGGAATTCGCTCTAATGCCATTGCGCCTGGTCCGTTCCCAACGGAAGGGGCTTGGAGCCGCCTCTTCCCCGAACCCCTGGCCAGCAAGCTCGACCCGGCCGGCAGCGTACCGCTCAAGCGCGTGGGCGAGTACCAGGAACTGGCCAACCTGGCCGCTTACCTGGTGTCGGATTTTTCGGCCTACGTGAACGGCGAAGTCGTCACCATCGACGGTGGCGAGTGGCTAAACGGGGCCGGCGAGTTCAACAAGCTCGAAATGCTGACTCCCGACATGTGGGACCACATCGAGAAAACCATGCGCCGCTAGATTGCAGCGCGAAAAGCTCTTTGTGGTTCTGCTTAAAACAGCAGATTACGTTGCTTTAGATACATAAAAAGAGGGGTGCTCAGCTGAGCACCCCTCTTTTTATTGGTGGAATATGGTCTGAGCAAACTCGCAAAACTATCCAATCAATGGGTTAGAATTTGTAGGCCTTATAGCCTTTGCTGAACTCCTCGACCGGAATGGGCTGATTGGGCACGACGTCGGAGAAATCGAATTTCTCGAATAAGCCTTTGTCGTCGTTCACCTGTACCACGGTAGGCAGGTAGGTTTTGGGGTCGATGCAGACAATGGTGCGGCGGCCGTAGGCATTCGGCACCTGCAGCACTTTGCCGGTCGGGATTTTATCGCCAATAGTGAGGTTGTTGCGTTCGATAATGCGGAACTCGCCGCAGCCGAACCGCTCCGCTACCGAAGCAATGGTCTCGTTGGCACCGGCCTTGTAGGATACGTAGCGGAACTGCGGATAGTCGGAGCGCAGCACGTGGTTGGGACGGCCTTGCACGGTGCTGTCGCCCACGTATTTGAACGAGCGACTGAACGACAGGTCCTGGCGCAGGCCGGTAGTACGGAGCAGGTCGGAAATAGTGCCAAAACCGGCTTGCAGCACCGTGTGGTGCTGGTTGCTGCGCATGAGCTTGGCTTTGGGGTCGAGGTTGAGCGTGACGTAGGGGAAAGCTGCCGGGTTCACCCAGGCGTCGCCGTTGTTCTGGCCTGCCACCCACAGCACCTCCACACCTTTCTGGTTTTTGATATAGATGCGCAGCGGCTTGTAGGCAATTTTCATGATGCTGCGGGCCTGATGAATGGTGCCCTCGACACGCTCCTGAGCCTTCACCGTACAGCGCAGGTACTTTAGTCCCTCAATGGCGGTGCCCATGCGCACGGTGAGCTGCTCGGTGGTGATGGGGGCGGTAGCCGGCGTGGCCGCTACCAGTATTGCGGCCGAAGCCAGCGGTGCCGCCCAGCGCAGGGCCGGACGAAATGAAGCGAAAATCGCAACCATAAAAGAAAGGAAAACCGAAAGGACTGTGGCGAGCGGACAAATGCTGTTGCGCGCTACAATATTAATTCAGGCTGATGTGTGGAAAACGCGAGGCGACCGTGTCGAAAATAAACAGCTCATCAATTTCCACGCCATGCATAAACTGGTAAAGTGGAAACTGCTCAACTACGGCGCGCACAGCCGCTTCGTCGTCGCCGTTAATCGTAACCCAGCCCTTGGTCCGGTCGCTGTTGATGGCATAGGTTTCAACAATTTTTTCGTTTAACAGCCGGTTGATATAATCCCGATGGCGCGGAATCAGCGCAATAAATTCGTCGTCGAACGACTCCGGCAGTTGAATTGAAACGACAAACGTGGGCATAAGTGGCAAGCGGACAGACGGCCCGCGCGTAGCTGGCATCGCAGTAGAAATACACAAGCGCCGGAATGTGTCAGGGCGCGAACTCAGAAGAAAATAAACTGCCCCGCCGGCCAGCGGGGCCAGGCGGGGCAGTAAATATCGGTACCCAGGCGGGTTGGTTTACGAGTGGCCGAGTTCTGCTATGAGTGGTTGCTGGGCATCGCCGGTAGCGGGGCGGGCAGCTGCGTCGGGGCGAGCAGCGCCGGCTACGGCAAGGTGGCGGGTGTCTTCCCACGTCCGGTACTTGGCAATCTCATCCTGAAACTTGCCCAGGAACCAGCTAATCAAGCTCAAGTCATCCAGGAAGCCGAGAACCGGAATAAAATCAGGCACCAAGTCGATAGGCGAAAGCACGTAGAGCAATACAGCAAACCCCGAAATGATGGTGCCAGAAGCCACTTCACGGTAGTCGCCGCTTACGTAGTTGCGCACCAGCCGCACCAACGTGGCGCCAACATCGAAGAGCTGCTTGAATTTATTGTCTTGGCTGTCCTTGCTGGCGAGCTTGTCGGCGGTTTCGTTGAGCAGGGCCACTACCCTGAACGGCTTGCCCAGTAGCTTGGTGGCGCGGCCGATGAAGACGTTGAAGACGGCGTTTTTGGAGAGCTGGAAGCCTTTTTCGGCAAGAGTTGACATAGTGAGTTTTTTCAGGCACTTACGCAAGTCAAAAGCGAAGGTTAGCGGAAAGCTAATCTTGCCCCATCATGAAGAAAGCGCCCGTCTCCTTATTCAGAGAGCCAAACTGGGAGTTCTCGTAGGTGATGCATATCTCCCCTTTGCGGTAGCTAGTGCACCAGCCGAAATAAACGATGGTTGGCCGCTCAACCCGGTATTTCATCAGTTGGGCATCTGTTTGCGGGTCAGTCTTCCAGAGCAGTTTCCCGCTTTTATCAATGGCGCTAATGTTAATGCGCAGGCTGTCGATAATAAATCGAACACCCGTGACGGAGTCAACCAGACTATGGGTTGGTAGCCTGCCCCGGTAGTCAACCAACGTGTCCTGGTGGACTTTCCCGTCAGAGTAGTAGGTGAAAACCCTCGCCTTGCTGTTCTTACTATTGCTTGATTTCATTGCTGCATCAAGGAGCATTAAATGCGCGGTGGAAGGTGCCGAACCACAGTTTGCGCAGGAATACAGCAGTAGCGCGAGGCAAAGCAATGAAAGAGACCTCATAGTAAAAGTGATTAACGCTCGAACAGGGGCGTGGTGCCGCCAACCCAGTCTTTGTCCTTGTTGAAGTCGACGCCAATCATCTCGCCGCGGCTCAGGCGGCTGAGGCCGGTGAGCAGGCGAGGCCGCGCAGCACCGGCCGACCAGATGTAGAGCAGACGGATTTCGCACTTCACCAACCCATCGGGCGACTGCACCACGGGCTCGTATTGCACCTTGCGCTGCAGCAGGTAGTGCTGCTTGTTGGGCAGCGCATCAAGGTCGGCGGCAGTGATGTGCAGGCGTACGCCCGCGCCGGCAAACGAGTACAGGGGTTTGAGAACGTAGTTTTCGAGGTCGGCCGGGTAGGTTTTTAACTCGTTCAGGTAGAAGCTGGGCGGTACAAATGGCCCACTCAGCAGCGGCAGCGTGAATTTGCTGATGCGGAAAAACCAGTTGGGGTGGCCCACCCAGTTCACGTCCACATCGGCATCGGTGAGGTGAAACTCGGTTTCGAGGTCAGGGTAGCGGGCCAGCTCATCGAAAATAATGCGGTTGTAGATGCGCTTGATTCGCACCAGGCGGCCATTTTTCTCATAAAAAAGTTCGCGGCCACGCTTGCGTACCTTGGTCAGACACACCGACTCGATGCCCCAGAGCTGACGCGTGAGGGCAAAATCGACTCGGGTTTTCTGCCGCTCCGGAAACAACTCCAGCAACACCACGTTTTCGGCCAGCTCATCTGCTAGCAGGAACTGGCGCATTTCCTCGCAGTAACTGGCAAAGTCGGTTGTTTCGATAAACGGCGACACCGAATCGGGAATGGGAAAGAAGCGGCCAAACTCCCCCGGCAGCCAACTCTGGAAGGCATAGAGCGAAGGGAACCCCTGCATCTCAATCAGCTGGGGCTCGAGCTCGCCGTCGGCATCGCGGCATACCGCAAAGTCAAAAGTCAGGAACTCGGGGCGGCCTTCGTTGCCGGGCACGCGCTGGTGCGCGGGTATGGCAGCTTCGGTACGGGCCAGGAAGTCGGGCTGCTCAACAACGTCGATGATGCTCTCGCCGGCTGCAACCAGCTTATCGCGCAACCCAGCCGGGACAAAAACCGGCGACTCGGCCACCCGAAAATCGAGTTGGTTGGGCAGCTGGCGGTCGATGTCGGCCAGCATTTCCTGGTAACGGGCGGGCGAGAAGGCGGCGTTGTAGTGGCGGCGGGGTTCCGAAATCATAGGAAAGGAGCAGAGGCGGGGCTACGCGAGCGCAGCCGCGGGGACCAGACGGGCCAGCGCCCGTCGCAAAAACGTAGGCAGAATAATAGATTCGGTGTATTCGATGGTGCCCTGGTCAGCCAGCAGGCGCACCATTTCACCGTATTTGGCCTCGCCATAGGCCGTGATGACCTGCTGCTTGCGTTCCTCGGTTAGCATGTAGCGCAGCATGCCTTCGCCATCGGCTTCGGGGTGAAACTGCGTGCCCAGGATTTCGGGCGTGAAGCGAATGGCCATGATGGCCCGCGCCAGGGGCACGTGTGGGCGCTCTTTTTCGAGACAAAGCACCTTGCCACCCAGTTGCGCCAAGCGCTCGGTGTGCAGCTCGGTAAGCTGGTAGTCGCGCGAGTCGACGGCGTAAAACGGCTCGGGCAGCCCCGCAAACACCGGCTCAGCTTCGCCCGCAGCGGTGAGGTGCACCGGCAGCACTCCAAAGGAAGTTGATTTGCGCTTGCCAACTTCGCCCAGCCCCAGGTGCCGGCTAACCAACTGGAAGGAGTGGCAAATCAGGAGCAGGTGCTTTTTTACGGGCTGGTTGTGGTTGTGCAGCAGCAGCGCGTCGATGAAGGCGAAGTAGCGGGCTTCCCAAGGCTCATCGGACTCTAGCGGGCTGCCCGGGCCGCCAGATGAAATGTAGGCATCGTAGTCGAGGCCCGGCAATTGGTTTTCGGCCCGCACATTAAAAGTGTCGACCTGGAATTCTGCTCCTAACTCCGTGGCGCTGCGTTGCAGCAACTGCCGGATGCAGCGCATGCCTTCGTTGGCCACGTTATTATACATATCCAGGATAGCAATTCGAATCGGCTTTGTCATAATCAATCAATAAATGCTTCGGTATAGCGGTCAATAAAACAGACTCGCGCCTCACCGAAAAGAAGCAACGCCCACCGGAAGGCGGGCGTTGGCAGGTCAAAGTTAAGGCTGATGGCCCAGATTTACAGGCCGTGAGCGGTTTCTTGCAGGATGAAATCGACTACGCGGTGCAGGTCGCCGGTTTCGCGGAACACCTGGAGCTGACGGTCGGCACCGGTGCCCATTTCCATCATTTTTAATACGTATTCCACTTCATGTCGGCTGCCCAACTCATCTACTACGTCGTCAATAAAATCGAGTAATTCCAAGATGAGCTGGCGGGTGGGTACTTCTTCCTGCTTGCCAAAATCAATCATGCGGCCGTCGATGCCGTAGCGGGCGGCGCGCCACTTGTTCTCCTTCACCAGGGCGCTGCGGTAGATGCGGAAATTGAGGTTCTGCATCTTCAGCTTATAGATTTTGGCTACCAGCGCCTGCATAATGGCGGCCACGCAAATAGTTTCGTCGGCGCGCAGCATCATGTCGCAGATGCGGTATTCGATGGTATCGAAGAAGGGGTGCAGGCGTAAATCCCACCAAATCTTCTTACCGTTGTCGATGCAGCCGGTTTTAATAAGCAGGGCAATAAACTCGTCATAGTCGCTGGCGCTGTGGAAGAAGCCTGGGATACCCGTGCGCGGAAAACGCTCGAATACCTTGGTGCGAAACGATTTATAGCCCGTTTCGCGGCCTTCCCAGAACGGTGAGTTGGTGCTGAGCGCGAACAAATGCGGCAGAAAATACCGCAGCGTGTTCATCATATACACGCCCATTTCGCGGTTTTCGATGCCGATGTGCACATGCATTCCAAACACAAGGTTGGAGCGGGCAGCCTCCTGCAATTCTTCTACAATCTTGTCATAGCGGGCATCGGGGGTGATGGGCTGTTCCTGCCAGCGCGAAAAGGGGTGTGTACCAGCCGCGCCAATTTTCAGGCCCTGCTGGTCGGCCAGTTCCATCACGTGGCGGCGCAGCATGAGCACCTGGCCGCGCGCTTCGGTGATGTTGTGGCAAATGGTGGTACCCACTTCTACCACGGCCTGGTGCATTTCAGCCTTTACCTGCTCATGCAGGGTTATCTGGCCGCCCTCCACAATCTGCGACAGGTGCGAACGCAGCTCCCGGGTGGTAGGGTCAATGGTCTGGAACTCTTCCTCAATACCAAGGGTGAACTTTGGGAGCGACATATACAGCGGGAGCTAAACCCGCCCGGCTATGAAAGTAGCCGGGCAGGCAATGAGGTAGAAAATGCGCCTCGGCTAGGCTATTCAGCCTTTTTAGCCGGTTTTTTGGGTGCCGCCGCAGCTTTGGCCGGGGCCTTGGCTGCTGCTGGCGCTTTGGCCGCTACTGCTTTGGGTGCAGCCGGTTTGGTAGCTACTGCCGTCGCGGCCCGGGCGGCTGTGGGGTGCACGAAAGTGCCCCAGGTAAGGTTGTCCTGGCCGGGCTTTTGGGCTTTGGCACGGGCAATGGCCAGGTTAGCGGCAGCTTCGACCACCCACTCAAAATTTTGCTGGCCCACCGAGTTCACGTCGGCGTCGGGAGCAGGGTTGCCGAAGTCGATGGCCAGCGGAATGCCGTCGCGGACGGCAAACTCTACGGTATTGAAGTCATAGCCAAGGCCGTGGTTCAGCTTGAGCACGTAGTCTTTCATGGTGGCCAGCAGCTTCCTGCCGGCCTCGCCCGTCGTTTTCATCTCGGTGGCGTAGCGCAGGTGCGGTTCGTTGCGGGGTTCGTAGGGCATGATGAGCACGTCTTTGCCACCGATGCAATAGCAGCGAAAGTAATCCGTGAATTCCACCGATTCCTGGAATAGCATTACCAACTGGCCGGTCTCGTCGTAGGCCCGAAAAAAGTCTTCGGGGCCGTGCAGCTTGTACACGCTTTTCCAACCACCACCCGAGTGGGGTTTCATGTAGGCCGGGAACCCGATGTGCTGGAAGGCCGCGTCCCAGTCCATCATGTTCAGGTTGCGGAAACTGCGCTCGCTGGTGTCGGTGGGGCGCTCTTTGCTGGGCAGGAGCAAGGTTTTGGGCACCGGCACGCCCAGGCGCACGGCCAGGGCATTGTTGAAGAACTTCTCATCGGCCGACCACCAGAAGGGGTTATTGATTACGGCTGTTCCCATCAGGGCGGCGTTTTTCAGGTAGGCGCGGTAAAAGGGCACGTCCTGCGAAATCCGGTCGATGATAACGGCGTAGTCGGTGGCGACGTGCTGTTCCACTTGGTCGATTTGCACGAACTCAGCCCGGATGTCGGCAGGCGCTTTTTCATTCACGCGGTCGACGAAAGCCTGGGGGAAGGTGTTTTCCTGCCCGAAGAGGATGCCAATTTTTTTCATGCGAAAGGGTATTTTGGTTGTTAGTAATTCGGTGGTAGTTGACAGAAGTTCGGTGGAGCAGTATGGACTAACAACCGACATCGAACCCCCGACAGCTAGATGGAGCTTAGATACTCCGGAAACATTTCGCGCCACACTGGCCAGTCGTGGCTGCCGTGAGGCTTGACATCGAGCCGGTATTGGATACCTTTTTCGCTCAGGATGCGGGCCATGTCGTAGTTAGCGGCTTTGCAGAAGTCGTGCTCAGCCGTGCCTAGGATGATGTTCATCCACTGGAAATGCTCGCTGTGCGCGCCAGGAGCGTATTCGGGCGGGTTGTTGAAATAGACGTTGTCGTCGTGGTAGCCGTCCACGAACTGGCGAATGTCGAAAGCCGCCCCCATCGTGAACAGGTGCGCGACCTGGTCGGGGTGGCGAAACGCGAAGTTGAGCGCGTGAAAGCCACCGAAGCTGCACCCGGCCACCGCAATTTTATCCACGTAGCATTCCTGTTGCAGCATGGGCACCAGCTCCTCGCTCAAAAACCGGTCGTAGAACACGTGGTTCTGCACCCGAATACGCGGTTCGAGGTGCTTGGCGTACCACGAGTGTTTATCAATACTATCGATGCAGAAGAGTTTTACGCGGCCCGCCTCGACCAGCGGGCGGACTGCCTCGATGAGGTTGAAGTCGCGGGCTTCGTATTCGCGGCCACCCGAAGTGGGAAAGATGACCACCGGGTAGCCCCAGGTTCCAAATACCAGCATGTCAATGTCCTGGCCCAAATGATGCGAGTAGAAGCGGCGATGTTGTTCCTGCACGAGAGCTGGGGTTAAGGAGGAGCTTACCACCACCCCTGTGGCGGCGTGGCAAACTAGTCAAGAAAAAACGGACCCGTGATAACGGCTTCGTTAATATTCCTAAGCAAGTACGAACTCCGCCCGCCTGCGTTACTTTGTTCGATGCTAGCTGACCACATTCCGTCCACTGCTCAGCCTGTCGGCACCCGCTTGTGCCGAGAAGTGCTGCCTTCTGTCTCCCTGGGGCGCGAAGTAGAGCTGAGCATCCTGCTGCCACCCGGCCCCGTCGGTTCCGGCCCCTTGCCGGTGCTTTACCTCAACGACGGGCAGGACCTGGAGCGCCTGCACCTGCAAGCCACGCTCGATATGTTGTATGCCAGCGGGGCCCTGCAGCCTTTTGTAGTAGTTGCGCCGCATGCCAACGAGCAACGCGTGCAAGAGTACGGCACGGCCGGACACCCCGATTTTAATGGTCGCGGTAGCTTGGCAGATGCGTATACCGAATTTGTCATCAGCGAGCTGCTGCCCTTTGCCCAGGCTCGGTACCACGCTTCGGCGGACCCAGCCTTGGCTGTGATGGCTGGTTTCTCGCTCGGGGGCTTGTCGGCGGTTGACATGGTATGGCACTACCCGGAAGTTTTTGCCCGCGCCGGGGCCTTTTCGGGCTCGTTCTGGTGGCGGCAGCGGGCCGTGGAGGCCGGCTATACCCCCGCCGACCGCATCATGCACGGCCTTGTGCGGGCCCGCCGGGTCCACGCCAGCCACCGCTTCTGGCTGCAAAGCGGCACCCTCGACGAACGCAGCGACCGCAATGAAAACGGCGTTATCGACTCCATTGAAGACTGCCTCGATTTAATTGAAGAACTCATTCGCAGCGGCCTCGACCCGCAACGCGCGCTGCGCTACGTGCAGGTAGAGGGCGGCCACCATCACCCCGATACCTGGGGGCGCGTGATGCCGGACTTTTTGTGCTGGGCCTTTGGGAAGGAGGGAGGCGCGGGCCGCCAGCTGGCTCCGCTGCCTGTGGTGCGCCTGCAACTGGACCCGCATCTGGCGCCCGAAATTCTGCTGCCCACCGCCTCGGCTCCGGCCCGGGTAGTGCCGCTGGTGCTGCCGCCCAACGAAAATTATGTTCCTCAAGTTGCAGCAGCTACTGCCTTTTCTCCCACTTCATTTCGCCAACCTATGACCCTCACTCGTCCCGCTGAAGGCGATTACCTGCCCTACGCCCTGGGCTACATCAACCAGATTCCTGCTAACCAGGACCCGCGCGAGGCCCTGCGCAGCCAGCCGCAGGAAATCCACGCCGTATTTGCCAGCCTGAATGAGGAGCAGACTGAAAAGCCTTACGCTGATGGCAAATGGAGCTTAAAGGAGATGCTACTGCATCAGATTGATAGTGAGCGCATATTCGCCTATCGTGCCCTGCGCTTTGCCCGGGGCGATAGCCAGGATTTGCACGGATTCGAACAGGATGATTACGTGGCCCACAGCAACGCTAACGCCCGCTCCGTGGCCAATCTGTTGGCTGAGTACGATGCTGTGCGGGCCGCAACCTTGGCTTTATTCGACAGCTTTACCGAGGAGCAGCTAGGCCGGCGTGGCACTGCAAATGGCGGCCCGGCTACGGTGCGGGCATTGCTCTACATCATTCCCGGCCACGAGCGCCACCACCTCAACATCATCCGCGAGCGGTATCTGCCCATTTTGTAAGCATTTTCGCTAAAGTATCTACCTTCGCCCGTCACAACACGCCGGCACAGCCGTGCGTTGAAATCCTCGACACCTATTCCCTCACCATAACAGCTTTTCACTCATGGCCAAAGCACAGGATGCCCGCAAAGAAAAAAAGAAAGAACCTGTTAAGACTACCAAAGAAAAAAAGGCGGAGAAAGACGAGAAGAAAGTAGCCCGCGCCCGCAAGCAGGAATAGTTCCGGTTTCACCTAAAGGAAATGCCTTCGCAGTTTTAAAACTGCGAAGGCATTTCCTTTTTATAAACTTATTCAAATGAGAATAAAGCTTCGTGAGGAGGAGATAGAAAACTTGCTCTCCAGTTTGTGTCTGAAATTAGGATTTTGTTTGCCGTCGCCATTGATAAAGCGAATTGTAAACAACCCACCGTCAGATGTCGATAGATTTGTTGATGTAGTATATAGAGGCGAGGGGCTTGACCCTAACCTGAAAACTTCCCTTTATTGTCAGGTACACATAATGGTAGCCGAAGCGTTTGAGCGGCACCAGCAATGAACTGTAGTTAGAGGGTGTAATAAACTTCCTTTTCTTTGTCATGGTGGCGGATGTAACCGTGTAGCACCAGCTTAATCAGGGTTTGGTAGGCGCGGCGCTTGCCGAAATTCACCAGCTTCATGTACTGGGCCAGCGTAATGCGCGGGTGCGATTTGAGGTAGTCGATAACCGCCAACTCCTGCTTGTTGAGAGGGATTGTCTCGAAGCGTGACTCGGGCTGCTGGCGTTCCAGCAGCTTCTCGGTGAGCCCGCTGGTTTGCACACTGGCATCGCGCACGCGCACGTAACCGCGCCAGTCGTCGGGCCCCACGAGGGCGCGGTGGGGTTTGTGCTCACTCTCCGGTACGGTGACGATAATGACGGTGCGGCCGGCTTCGTCCTCTACCTCGCGGAAGCGGAGGTCCGTCAGCGGCGGCTCGATGTAGTGGGCGGCCGCGTCGCGCAACACAAAAAGTTCTTCCTCTGCGTCGCGCACTCCCAGCACCCGACCGGCATCGTCGACGCCCACCAGTACCCGCCCGCCGCGGGTGTTAGCCAGCGAAACCAGCGTGCGCGAAATGCGATGCGGATGCGTGGTTTTCTGTTTGAACTCCAACTCCTCGCCTTCGCCCCGTGCAATCAGCTCGTGTAAATCCATGTCGTATTATACGAAAACGGGACATAAAAAATGCCGCTTCTGACGAACAGAAGCGGCATTTCTAGCAGTTACAGTCTAAAGCTACTGCGGCAAACGCTGGGCCTTAGAAGGGCAGGTCGTTGTCGTCGTCGCTGGCGATAGGAGCAGCCGAAGGCTGAGCGCGCAGCGTGGGGTTCTGGTTTTGAGCAGCAGGGCGGGGAGCCGCTTGCTGCTGGCCACCGCCACCACCGCCGTAGTTGCCAGCACTAGCAGCCTCGATTTTCCAGGCTTCCAAGTTGGTGAAGTACAGCATCTGGCCGTTTTTGTTGAAGCCGCGGCCGCGGAGGTTGAAGGTCACCTTCACTTCATCGCCCATTTTGAAAGGGTCGATGAGGCTGGTTTTGTCCTGAACCATCTGAAACTTAATATGCTCGGGATACTGGCCGTCCTGGACTTCCAGCACGAACTCGCGCTTGCGAAACTTCTCGCTTACCTGCTGTTCGTCAAATATTTCGTGCAGCCGGCCGGTTACGTCGTATGCCATGATAATGGGGTGTTTTTGTATGTGTAGACTTGAACATCAAACCTACGAAAAAAAACGCAAGCGGCCCCGCCGCCGTTCCCTCCGGCTACCTTTGCAGGTACATTTTCCTGGCTTTTTTACTCCTTATATATATGTACGCCCTCGCCCTCCACGGCGGTGCCGGCACCATTGCCCGCGCTTCCCTCTCGCCCGCCGATGAGCAGCAGTACCGCACCGCCCTCGAGGCTGCCCTCACCATTGGCCACGACCTGCTGCGCGATGGGGCCGCCGCCCTCGATGCCGTGGAAGCCACCGTGCGCAGCCTCGAAGACTGCCCCCTCTTCAATGCCGGCCGCGGAGCTGTGTTCACCCACGAGGGCCACCACGAGATGGATGCGGCCCTGATGAGCGGCCACAACAAGCTGGCCGGGGCTGTAACCGGCGTGCGCAAGGTGCAAAACCCCATTCGCGCGGCGCGGCTGGTGATGGAGAAAACCGAGCACGTCCTGCTGGGCTATCCTGGGGCCGACGAACTGGCGCTCGAATATGGCCTGCCGCTGCAGCCAACCGAATATTTTTTCACCCAGCACCGCTATAATCAATTGCAGGAAGCCCTGCGCGAAGGTCGCATGCGCCTCGACCATAGCCAGGCCCGCCCCGTGCCGGAGGCCCCACTCAGCGAACCCGACACTTTCACTGGCGTCGCAGACCCCAACTGGAAGAAAGGTACGGTTGGCGCTGTAGCCCGCGACCTGCACGGCCACCTGGCCGCCGCCACCAGCACCGGCGGCATGACCAACAAACGCTACTCGCGCATCGGCGACACACCGCTCATCGGGGCCGGCACCTGGGCCGATGCGCGTTGTGCCATTAGCTGCACCGGCAACGGCGAGTATTTCATCCGAGCAGTGGCGGCTTATGATATCGCTTGCCTGATGGAATACAAGGGGCTGAGCCTGGAAGAAGCTGCCCGCATTGTGGTGCAGGATAAGCTTGCGCCGGTGGGCGGCGAGGGCGGCCTCATTGCCATCGACGCGGCCGGCAACGTCACGCTGCCCTTCAACTCGGATGGCATGTACCGCGCCAGCCGCCGCGAAGGAGGGGAGGCGATGGTAGCTATATATAAGGAGTAGACTTGCCTCTCGGATAGAAAGTAGCCAAACCAGAACGTCATGCTGAGCGCAGTCGAAGCATCTCTACCGCAGCAGTAATCAATTTTACTATTGCAGTAGAGATGCTTCGACTTCGCTCAGCATGACGTCCTTGGTATAGGGAAAGGAGATGCCGCCTACCAAGTGTAGTGCACCAGCGGCCGGATTTTACGGTCGTAAACTTCTCGCACGGCCTGCATTTGCTCGGTTGAAAGCGCCGGTAAGTCTGCCGCCTTCAGGTTCGCTAGAATCTGCTCGGGGCTGGAGGCCCCGGGGATAACGCAGCTCACTTCGTCAAACATCAGAATCCAGCGCAGAGCCTGGGCGGCCAGCGGGGCCTGGTTGCCGAGCACTGCCTGCAGTTCGGCCACTGCTTCGAGGCCGGTATTGTAGTCGACTCCCGCGAATGTCTCGCCTTTGTCGAAAGCTTCGCCGTGGCGGTTAAAGGCGCGGTGGTCGTCGGGAGCGAAGTGGGTTTGGGGCGAGAATTTGCCCGTGAGCAGGCCGCTGGCCAAGGGCACCCGCACAATTAGGCCGATGTCGCGCCGGGCGGCTTCTTTGAAAAACAGCTCGAGTGGGCGCTGCCGAAACATGTTGAAGATGACTTGCACGGTGGTGACGTTGGGGAATTCGATGGCTTTCAGACCTTCCTCCACTTTCTCGATGCTCACGCCGAGGTTCAGGATTTTGCCCTCCTCGCGCAGCCGGTCGAACAGTTCGAAAATTTCGGGTCGGTAGTACACGTCGGTCGGCGGGCAGTGCAGCTGCACGAGGTCGAGGGTTTCGAGCTGCATGTTGCGCAGGCTGTCTTCTACAAACTGGCGCAGGGCAGCGGGCTGGTAGGCATCGGCGGTGTGGGGCTGCAGGCGGCGGCCGCACTTAGTGGCCACAAAAATTCGCTCGGAGCGCGAGCGTACCAGCCGGCCCACGGCTTTTTCGCTCTCGCCGTCGCCATACACATCGGCTGTGTCGATGAAATTGATGCCGGCATCGACGGCGGCGTTCAGAATCTGGTCGGCATTGGCGTGGCTAAATGGCTCGCCCCAACGGCCGCCCACCTGCCAGGTGCCAAGGCTGATTTCAGAAATGGAGAAGCCGGTTTTGCCAAGTTTGCGGTAGTTCATGGAGCTGGAATGGAATTGGAAGAAGGGAGAAAATAGTTGCCTCGCTGGTCTCGTGAGTCACAAGCAGCTAAAAAGCGTACGGAAAAACGGAACTATAGAACCAAAAGCCCGCTCATTTACGCAATGAGCGGGCTTCGAAAAGTAAAGATGCTAGCCTGTCTTATTTAACCGCCGGAATGTCGATAACTACGCTGGGAGTTACGGCCGGCGCTAGCACGTCTTTGCTCGGGTAAAATTTCCGTTCGCGCATATCATACACGTTGCCCTTAGCCAGCACGTGCATCGTCACGTTTTCAATAGAAAGCACAGTGCCTTTCTTGGCCGCGGCCGCGTTGTTGTGCTGAATATTGTGGCCATCGAGAATGATAACCAGGTTAGAACCAATGGTTTCAACCAGGTTGCCCTCCGTGATGAGCACGCCGGTATCTTCGCCCAGACCGATGCCGATGAGCTTGGGATGCAGTGCAACCGACTCGATGAGTCGGCCAAACCGGCCACGTTTCACGAAGTGCGAGTCGATGATGGCGGCGGACAGCAGGCCCAGGCCAGTGCCCATCTTCACCGCGCCTTTTAGCAACGCGTCGGGTACCGAGCCGCCCCGAATCATGTGCTGCGACATAGCCATGGCCCCGGCACTCGTGCCGGCAATCACGAAGTTGGGCTCGGCATAGTAGCGCTGCATCATGCGGTCGAGAAAGTCGGTTTCGCCGAACATCTCGCGTAGGCGCGATTGATTACCGCCTGAAAACATGACCACGTCGGCGGCGAGCAGGCGTTCCAGATACTCGGGCTGCCGGGCATCTTCGGGCGTGCGAATGTCCATGATGCCAACTTTGAGGCAGTTGAGCATGGCAAACGAGCCCGTGTATATTGGGCCGACCTCGGCTGGAATCATCGAAGCCGTGGTTATGACTTCGATTTGCGGGTCGAGCTTGCCAGTTTCAAGCACAATGCGCTTAAGAATGCCCAGCTCGAAAAAGTTGAGGTAATACTTGCGGCGGGTCTTGGGATTAGGGTACGTACCCTTGTCCTCGTTGCCGCCCACGGCGATGAGCTTGCCAAGTGGGGTGATGGTTTTCAACGGAAAGCGAATTTGACGGAGTGATGCAAAACGATTTGGCCCAGCGCGGCGGCCGGGTGGGAGCAAAGCCCGGGGCAAAGTTCGGGCCGGATGCGTAAACTATTGGCGAGCGGGCGGCGCAGCCAGTACCGCATCGAGTGTGCCGGTTGCTACCGAGTGGTAGTTGGGTCGGGCTTCCTGATAAATTGCGCGGGCCCGGGCCGGGCCATTGGGCCTAGCCAGCAACGACTGGTACAGTGGCACCAGAAATTTCCGTCGCCCCACGTGCCGCAGAAAATTTTCCACTGCAGCGTCGGCTGGGACGTAGCCCGTTCGCAGGGTATGCGGAAACCAGGCAGTAAGAATTTCGGCGTTGCCAGAATTCGTGAAGCCGAACGCCGCGTCGAGTTCAGCCAACTTTTCGGTCGAGAGCCTAGCAGGCAGCCCGTGCAGAAAGTACACCCATTCGTGGCTGCTCCATTCGGCTGTGGCCAGCAGGAGGGACGCGGCCGACGCGCCACTTGCGAGTTGGCTGAGGACTTGGTCGACGGCCACGAACCGGCTCGACGTTGCCGTTGAGGTGTTGGGTGGCAGCCCGGGCCCGTGTACCCAGGCAGCCAGGTTCAGCCGGGCTTCGAGGCCGGACTCCTGGTCCAGCAGCTCGGCCCGGAGGTAGTGCAGGAAGGTAGCCGTGTCCATGGCCTGAAAGCTGAACCGCGCGAAGTACTCCTTAATAAAGGTGTCGAGTTTGGGCCGGCCAACAAGCGACTCCAGTGTGAGAAGCAGGGCGCAGCCTTTCTCGTAGGCAATCTCGGTGAGGCCCTCGTCGGGGTCGCGTCCGGCTAGGTTAAGGTGCAGGTGGGTGTCGGGGCTGGTGGCACCAATCTCTGCGATGGTGTGGCGCAAGGCAGTATCTCCTAATACCTGCAGCATATCGGCGTATTCACGACCATACAAATGTTCCATGATGCGCCGCTCGAAATACACGGTAAATCCCTCGTTTAACCAGAAGTCATCCCACGTTGCATTTGTAACCAGGTTGCCCGACCAGGAATGGGCGAGCTCGTGTGCTACTAAACTGGTCAAACTGCGGTCACCAGCCAGGATAGTCGGTGTTACAAATGTTAATCTTGGGTTTTCCATACCACCAAAGGGGAAGGAGGGAGGTAGTACCAGCAAATCGTAGCGCTCCCAGCGGTAAGGTCCGTAGAGCTCTTCGGCCGCTGCTACCATTTTTTCGAGGTCGGCAAATTCGTGCGTGGCAACTGGCAGGGTGGCCGGCTCGGCATAGATTCCGGTGCGCCCACTGAGCGGCGCGAAGGCGAGGTCGCCCACAGCCAGGGCCATCAGGTATGCCGGAATGGGTTGGGCCATGCGGAAGTGGTACTCGCCGCTTGGACTGAGTTGCTGCGGGTTTTCGGCACTCATCAGGGCCAGTAGATGGGCCGGTACGCGCACCGTGGCTTCGTAGGTGAATCGGATGCCCGGCGAGTCCTGGCACGGCAGCCAGGTACGCGCCAGAATAGCCTGCGATTGTGTGAACAGGAAGGGCTGGGTGCCGGCCGTCTGCGCTGGGGCCAGCCACTGCAGCGCCGCCGCGGTAGGCTCCGTCTGGTAAGCAATGCGCACGGCCACGGCTCCGGCCGGCAAGGTTATGCGCAGAGCTTGGCCCAACACGTCATCGGCGGTTTCCAGCATGAAGACGGTGGGAGTGGTCCGGCTGGCTGCATCCAGCGCCTCCACTGTTTCGATGGTGAGGCCGCGGGTATCGAGCACCAGTTCGGTGTTGGAATCTTGATTGACCAACTGCCAGGTAGCAGTACCCGCCAGCTTCTGCTGGTCGAAATCAACGGTAAGGTATAAGGCCAGATGCCGGACCCGTACCGGGCTGCGGCTGGCGTAGCTGTGTGGGTCGATTGGTTGAGTGGTGAGAGCAGCAGGGGTGGGCATGCGGAAATGTTTTAGCGAAAGGAAGTGAGCGTACAGACCGGCTTGCGAGCAAGTGTCGAACTGATGGTTCCAAAATTTTTGGAAGGGAGCTACGAGTGCCCAACTGCCCGCCCGGCGAGGTATTGGTGGCAGTACATGCAGCTATCATAAAGGAATCCATACGGAACTGGCACGATTCCGGCGGAGTGGGCACCGCCAATGCTGCGTAATGGCGTACTTTGCGGCCACACTGCCTTGGGCAGCCCGGCGCAACCCCGCCCGCGGCTTGGCAGTACAACCCCCACCCTGGCCTACGGTCGAGGCGAGTTCTTGCCCCTTTATTTTCTTCAATGACATTTCTCCTCCGATTTACTTCCCTGTTGTGGCTGCTGCTGGCCGCGCTTGGCAGCATTACCCTCGTCTCCTGCGGTTCCGATTCGCAGAAGCAGACCGCTGGCCAAGCCACGGCTGATTCATCGGCTACCTCTGCGGCCGGGGCCCAGCCCCTCATGGACAGCACTCAACTCATAAATGCTTTCCGGGCCGAACCCGCTTTCAAAGCCCAGCTTCTCCCTGCCCGCCGCTTTTATCGCGAGCGGAAGTTCCAATTAGCTTGGTTTAAAAACCATCAGCCGGTAGCTCAGGTGAAAAGCCTGCAGGATATTACCGCTAAAGCCGCTGATGAAGGGCTTGATGCTAAAGATTACCAGATTAAGAACATATCCCAGATGCTTGCCGAACTTGAGAAGGTTCGGGATGACTCGGTGCGTCGTAATGCGCTGGAGCGCCAGGTTGATATTGCTCTCTCCGGAACTTACATGAAGTGGGCCAACGACTACTACCGGGGTGTAGCCAACCCGCGCGACAAAAAGGATACGTCGTGGCAGGTAAAGCCTAACAAAATCAAGCTGAACAAGGTGCTTGCTACCTTTCTGGGCGAGCGCAAAAGCCGCTATAACTACTACGAGTTTGCCCCCCTGCACCCTGAATACGACCAGTTGAAGAAGGCGCTGGCTACCTACCGGGCCCAGGAAAGGGCAGGTGGCTGGCCCACCTTGCCTGCCAATACTGTCATCAAGCCCGGTCAGTATTCGCCGGCCGTCGCCGCCTTGCGCAAGCGGCTACTCGATAGCCAGGGTGGGGAAGTAGCATCGGCCCCGACTGCAACTGCTGCCAAACCTGGCCAGCCCGCCGACGTGGCCGCCCTCACCTACGACCTCCAATTGCAGGAGGCTGTGAAACAGTTTCAAGCTGATGCTGGCCTTAAGGGCGACGGCATCGTGCGCGGCGAAACGCTCAAGCAACTCAATGTGCCCATCGGCACGCGCATCGACCAACTCATTCTGAACATGGAGCGGTGGCGCTGGCTGCCCAAAAAATTTGAGCCGAATTACCTTTTGGTGAACATTCCCGAGTACACGCTGCATGTGATTGAGGAGAACAAGGAAGCCTTCAATATGCGCGTTATCGTGGGCAAGGTGTTGCACGAAACCCCAGTCTTCAGCGATAAGATGGAGTACGTGGTGCTGTCCCCTTATTGGAACGTACCCTTCAGCATCATCGAAAATGAGCTGCGCGATAAGCTTGTCGCCGACCCCAATTACCTCGACCGCCTCGATATGGAAGTGGTGAAGGGCAGTGGTCGCAAAGCCACCGTTGTGGACCCTTCCAGCGTTGACTGGGCCAACGTGACGCAGGAAAGTTTCAAGTACACGTTGCGCCGCCGCCCGGGGCCCAAAAATGACCTCGGTGACGTGAAGTTTATTTTCCCCAATTCGAACGATATTTACCTGCACGACACCCCGCACGACGAGTTGTTTTCACAGAGTTCGCGCAGCTTCAGCCACGGTTGTGTGCGCCTCTCCGAGCCCATCAAACTGGCTACTTACCTGCTCCGCAACCGCCCCGAGTGGGACAAGCAGACCATCCTCGATAGTATCGCCACGCGCCGCGAAAAATACGTTACCCTCAAAGAAAAGCTGCCAGTCTACCTGGTGTATTTCACCGCCTGGGCTGATGCCAGTGGCCGCCCACACTTCCGCGACGACATCTACGGTCTAGATAAAAAGCTTGCCCGCGAGTACTTCGATTAACCCTTATTCCGCCGGTTTCGGCAGATGCATTGCTTACTATTTAAGCCCCGACGGCCACCAGCCTTCGGGGCTTTTTTGTGCCCCGAGCACTTACTTCAGCGCCATAAGCAGTAAGATTTTACCAGGGACTGTGCTCATTTAGGGGCAGTGCTTTTTGGCAGGCTGGATAAAAGTTGCCGTACTTACAATTGAGTTAAAAGGAACTGAAGGGCTAGAGACCGCAGCGTTACATTTGTTCAAAGTGGGTGGACTGGTGCTTTAAAACAATTGTTATCAGACAGAATTCAGACTAATCCAGTTTATAAATGTAACATAGCGGGTGTCATGTTCTTTCTCGTCTAGTCTAGGTAATGCGTGCTACATTTGTAATCAAAATTGATTCATGGTAGAGCGCATCCGAACCCTGCTGGAGAGCCGTCAGCTGACTCCCACCCAATTTGCCGACCTTATTGGGGTAGCCCGGCCCATCATCAGTCACATTCTTTCAGGGCGCAACAAACCCAGCCTCGACGTAGTGCAGCGCATATTGGGCGCCATGCCCGATTTATCGATGGCTTGGTTGCTGAACGGGGCAGAACCCATGATGGCCTCTGCCCAAGAGACGCCCTTGGTTGCACCTTTGTCGAGTCCCGCCGGAGCTTCGAGCCCTCCCTTTCCGGCGGTTTCGCCGCAGCCAGCAACTCGAGCGCACCATCCCGAGCCAAAGAGGCAACCGCAAACGGCTCAGGCTAATGAAATTACTGTAAATCAGGGCAATATTAGCAAGTTGGGCATGACTTCTGCAGAATTGCCATCGCTGGGTATGCCCGTACTATCCCGTAGCTCTTCTACAGCGGCAGGTGCCGTAGCTGTACCTGGAGTTGCCCCAGCAGCCCAACCGAGGAATACGGGAGCCAGCCGGCCTCAAATGCCGCGCCGGTTTCCCGTTAAGCCGCTGGTACCTGCCGACCCGTCCGAGTCTACTGTGTTGCTGCCATCTCCCGTTAGTCCCGTGCAGCCAGTAGTAGCGGGCAAACCTGCATCTTCTTTCGATGGAATAAATTACTCGGTTGCGCCGGCCGAAGCTACTTTGGTAAGTAGCCATATTGGCGAAGCTTCTGGTAAAGAAGGTATTGCTGCACTGCCCGCGGCGCGCGCCGAACCTTTCGCTGCATCGACTTTGCCAGTAGAAGCCGCTGCCCCACAGGCTGCTCCGGCTGTTGTGCCTTCGGCAGCAGCACCCTCCTCGGCTGCGGTACCTGCCCATGCGCCATTACCGGGCACAGGCGTCGTTCACGCAGCCACCCCGACTTTGGCTAACGATGTGGCATCGGCCTTGTTCACCGGGGCCGAAAAGCCCATCAGGCGGATTGTTATTTTTTACCGCGACGGGTCATTCGCAGACTATCAGCCCGAATAAGTGGGCTTGCACTGGCCTTGCCTTTTGGTGCCTTCATTGCAGCCCTACGCTGAGCCATTGCGTAACGTCTGCCTTCGCCCAAGACCGGTTGAGGGCGCTACTAACGAATAGCAAACTGCAGCCATCACTAGGTCCACCGACTATAAGGCTGAGATGCGGTTGCGTTGACTCCAGCTCTGCACTTTAACAGAGTAGGATATCATTAACGCTGGATAAATCGCGCGCAGCCCTGTGAGGCAGGCGATTAGCTGACGCGTTTCGCCGATAATGGTAGTACCGTTCATCGAGCAAAACGGGCAGTTCAGCGGCTATATCAAAGTATTAAATTCAATTCAAGGGATACTGACAGTTTCAGGGCGTACTTGTATAAGTCAATCAGCATAAGCATAGCTTGCTGGATAACGCAACGGCAAACAGCATATGTTGCTCTTTGTGCGTGCAACTCAGAACACAATTTGTCAGTATATTTTGAGTAGTTCTCTAGATGAGTTGATTGCGCTGTGAGTAGTATTGCATTCACTGATTTAAGGATATATTCAATTTTGCTTACTGCTAAGATATGTGGGCAAACATTATGAGGATACATAGTTGGAAGTATTTTTTGCATAACCTACTTATTTTCAATACATATAATTCAACTAACGAAATTGATAGATGAGGACGAATCGGGAGCTGACTAGTTGAGATATAGGCAATGGTCTGTTGCAATATTGCTTATGGTATTAGCTGGTAAATTTTGCCAATAAGGAGGGCTTTCTAGCATAAGCTACTAATAAAATTGACAACTGGCTGTACTGGATTAGTGTAAATCTTACACCCGGTGTGGTGCGGGGTTACTAACTATGTGAGCCCATATGGCTACTGTAGTGGTTGCATTATTTTATGAGATAAATCATAGTGATGTGCACGTCGTCATTCCGGATAAATGCAAATCCTCTGTTATCTGACGCTAAACTATGCTGTGTACTATCATGGGCATTATGGCCCTAAGCAAGCGAGATGTTCTGCTCTTGTTGCCAAATGTAAACGGCTAAAAAGGCATCTGTTTAAGAGTAATTCAGTAGCGTCACGTTGCTTTGACTACGTAGTAACCAAGTGGGATGCTTTGCTCGTTTGCCAGCCGTAGGCTACCTTCGTAGTATGAAACTGACCCGCATGAATCTTTGGTTGGCCGCCGCAACGGCTATGCTCCTGACGGCCTCTTGTTCCCAGGCTCCCGATGCCGCCGAGGCTGAGAAAGACCCTTCTGCTGATGCTGCTTATAAGCGCGCCCACCGGGCCGAAGGCTACCGCGAAGCCCAGCGCTCCAACGTCACCCGCAACTAGCGCATCCGCCATCCACTTCAGGAACGGCAACTCAATAAAAACGAAAAGCCCCCACCAGATTTTTGGTGGGGGCTTTTCGTTTTTATTGAGTTAAACTTAGACTGGGAGCAGGGCTATTTTATTCAGCAGCCACCAGCACGGGTACCGGGGCCGGAGCATCAGTGAAGCTGGGCAGGCTGATGCCCGCTAGCAAGTCGCACTCCAGTAGGTCGGCCCAGGTACGGAGGTAGAGCACCACGTCGTCGCGCTGGTTGTGGCGGAGGGCATTGCGGCGCTCGAAGGGAAGCTCTCTTCGAATGCGGGCGTCGGAGAGGCGTTCGAGGTGAGTGAGGTCGGTGCGCGTGAAGCCCAATGCCAGCATCTCGTCAATGGTCTCGTCGATGGGCAGGCCGCTGGTGGGGCAGTAGTCAACAATCTGACGCTCCCAATCGCCGTAGCGCTGCATGGCGCGGGTGTGAATTTCGGCTTTGGTGAGGCGCGTGATGGTCTGGGCCAGGTGGCCACAGTTGCAACTGCCCATGTGGCCCCACTGGTAGGGCGCTTGGGTGGCGAGGCGCTGGGCCGTGTCGCGCAGGGCCTGAATAACGGGAAGCGTGGATTGGGCCATTTTTAGCAGGGAATTGGACGTCTGAGTGGTTAAGAACAGAGTGCCCGGAGCAGTGAGGAAAGGGCAGGTATTCAGCCCTAAAAAGCAACAGGCCCCGGAAAAAGTTTTCCGGGGCCTGTTGCTTTTTGATAAAGAGCGTGATGCTGAACTGCAACATCACACTCTTTTGAATACTTCTTAGAACGAGCCCCGACGCGTACCGCCGGCATCGCCCCGACGGCGGCCACCCAGGTCGCCACCTTCGCGGTTGCCGCCTACGTTCACGCGGGCACCACCACTGCCGAAGCGGCGTGCGGTATCAGACTGGCCATTGCTGGCCGGTGCAGCCGGGCGGCTGCGCTCGCCACTAGGGCGGCCACCGCCGTTGCTGGCACCGCTGGGGCGTTCACCGCTACGGCCACCACCCGAGCGACCGCCGCCGCCGTTGCCACCCTCGCGGGGGCCGGAGCGGGCCGGACGACCGGCCGGGCCTTTAGGCCGGACGATGCGCTCGTTGCCGTGCAGCATAACGGGCTTGATGCGGCCCGAAATGAATGGATGCTCAGCCTCCACGTCAATCTGGCGGCTGATGAGCTTCTGGATATCCTGCAGGTAAGCGCGCTCCTCGTCTTCGACAAAGGAGAAGGCAGTACCGAAAGCGCCGGCCCGGCCGGTGCGGCCGATGCGGTGCACGTAGGTTTCGGGCTCGTTAGGGATTTCGTAGTTGATGACGTGGGTCAGCTCGTCCACATCAATGCCGCGGGCGGCAATGTCGGTAGCGACCAGCACGCGGGTGCTGCCGGCTTTGAAGTTCGACAGGGCACGCTGGCGGTGGTTCTGGCTTTTGTTGCCGTGGATGGCTTCGGCCGGAATTTGGTTGGCGGCGAGGGCTTTTACGACTTTGTCGGCCCCGTGCTTGGTGCGGGTGAAGACGAGTACACGCTTGATATCCTTGTCCTGCAGGATGTGGCGGAGCAGGGCAGGCTTGTCGTTGTTCTCGACGAGGTATACCGACTGCGTCACCGTATCGGCGGTGCTGCTGACGGGCGTAACGGCCACGCGCACCGGGTTGGGGCGCAGAATAGTGCTGGCAAGCTCCTGAATCTGGCCGGGCATGGTGGCCGAGAAAAACAGGGTCTGACGCTTGGTGGGCAGCTTAGGCAGGATGCGCTTGATGTCGTTGATAAAGCCCATGTCGAGCATGCGATCGGCTTCATCGAGTACGAAAACCTCGACCTGGCGCAGGTCCACAAAGCCCTGGTTCATGAGGTCAAGCAGACGGCCGGGGGTGGCAATCAGCACTTCCACGCCACGCTTGAGGGCCGAAACCTGCGAGCCCTGGCTCACACCACCGAAAATAACGGTGTGGCGAATCTGGCTTAGGTGGCGGCCGTAGGCGCCGAAGCTTTCGTTGATTTGGATGGCCAGCTCGCGGGTGGGCGTGAGCACGAGGCAGCGAATGGCACCCCGGGCGTGGCTCGAGAGCTGCGCCGTGCGGTGCAGCACCTGCAGAATGGGCACGGTGAAGGCGGCCGTTTTGCCGGTGCCGGTCTGGGCCACGCCGAGAAGGTCTTTGCCCTCCAGCACGTGGGGAATGGCCTGCTCCTGGATAGGAGTAGGGGTAGTATAGCCTTCTTCTTTGAGGGCTTTGAGAATGGGGTCAATCAGGTTTAACTCGTCAAACGTCATAGTAAAGGGTAAGTGGGAGCACCGAGCAACAAGAACTTGCTGCCGCAGTAAAATGGTGGCAGACAATTGCCTGCGAAATGAGTGGTTGAGCCTGCGCCGTAGCATAGGCGGGCATGGCCACGCTGGCAAAGGCCAGGCGTGGGGAGGGTGGGCGGCTCGTCGGAGGCCGGCCTATTCCCGAAAAGAAGAGGAATTGGAGTGAGGTGCGCTTACTTCGCGGAGGCAGCCGAGGCGCGGGGCTTTGCCCGACGCAGCCGGGCAGCGGGCTGCTCCGACGGCGGCCCTGGTGACAACAAAGGTACAACACAGATGCGCGAACGCATGCCAAGCTTTGGAATAGGGCTTGCTGAAGCATTAAATGGCCTCCGCTAGGCGGCCTGCGTTGCCTTACCTGCATATCGCTGCCAATCAATTAATAGTTCCAAGATATTCAGGTCGCTGAAAACCGAAAAATGCCCTTGCCAATCCGCCTGACTACCATTCTGTTCGATTTAGATGATACCCTGTTCGACCACATTGCCACGGCGCGGGCATCCTTGCGAGCGAGCGCTGCCCCGCTGCCGTTTTTTCAAACCATCGATTTTGAGCCTTTCTACCAACTATACAGCGAGCTGCTCGAAGAATACCACGCCCTGCTGATGGCGGGCCGCTACTCTTACGACGAGGCGCGCCGCCTGCGATTTGAGCGTCTGCTGGCGCCGTATTGGCCAAGTGCCACAGCAAAGGAAATCGATGATTTCGTTCGGGCCAATCAACGACATTATCCCTTGATGCGTCAGCCCGTAGCCGGGGCACTGCCCCTGTTGCAAGCGCTGCATCCGCACTATCGTATTGGCATTGTAACGAATAACCGCACTGCCGAGCAGGAGGAGAAACTGGCCTTCCTGGGCATGACCGACCTGGTGGATGCGCTGATTACCTCTGAAGATGTGGGGGTGCCCAAGCCCGACCCCCGCATTTTTGAGGCAGCTATGCAGCGCCTGGGCGTCCGGCCGGAGGAAACCGTTTTGGTGGGCGATAATTGGCGGGCCGATGTGCTGGGGGCACTTGCTGCGGGCATCCGGCCCGTGTGGGTCAATCGGTTGGGGGCCGTGCAGCCCTTGTCCCACGTGGCCGAACTTACCAGCTTTGAGCCGCTGGAAGTCGCGCTGCAGAAAATTACAGCAGTTGAGTTGTAGCCTTGAGTAGGGACATTTCTTAACCATCTATCCGCCGGTTCAGTAAACAAACGAATCCCTTGTAGGGCTGTAGAAGCCCTTGCCAACGTTCTTTGGCCCAAGAAACCCCAACGCCCAACCTCCCAACCATGCAGATTATCGAGCGCAGCCGCGTTTTCAACGGCCATTATAAAGTCAACCAGTTAATCGTGCAGGACGGCGAGCACCAACTCAAGCGCGAGCAGTTCGCGCCCGGCAAGGCCGTGGCCGCGCTGGTCTACGACACGGGCCGGCAGGTGTACGTGCTCACCCGTCAGTTCCGCATCGGCCCCGAAGCGGAGCTCCTGGAAATCGCCGCCGGTATGATTGATGGCGACGAACCGCCCGAGACAGCGGTGCGCCGCGAGATTCACGAAGAGCTGGGCTTCGAAGTCGACAAGCTGGAGAAAATTGTGTGTATGTGGCCTTCCCCGGGCACTAGCTCGGAGGAAATCACCGTGTACTATGCCGAGGTAAGCCACCGTACTGGCAAAGGTGGGGGGCTGGCCGAGGAAAATGAGAACATCGAAATGGTTGAGCTGAGCTGGGAAGCGCTGCTAGCCGAGCCGCTCCGCGATGCCAAGTCGGTGATTGCCGTGCAGTGGGTGCAGCTGCGGAAGTAATCATCAAGGCTGCTTACACCACCGCTTTCTCGGGGCAGTTTGATGAGCATTAATCAATTGCTCCGGGGATGTAGGTGCCACGGCGTCATCGTTTCGGCGTGTAGCAGCAGGGCCTCGGCCAGTGGGCTGACGGACAAGTCCACGAAGCGGACGCTATAGCGTATTTCCTGCGGCGTTTCTACTTCCCGGCTGCCGAAACTGATGACGCGGCGCAGTCGCTGGGCGTTGCGCCAGTCGCGCAGGGCCACGGCGTTGCCGAAAGCGAAGGCATTGGCCGGGATGCTGTACCCAAGAATCAGGGGGCCGCTGTCGACATCGCCTTCGCTGGTTTCGTAACTGCCGATGCGCTCGTTGTAGAGGCGGATAACGCCGAAGTTGGTGCTGAAATGCTGCTGGTAGCCGCGGTATTGCTCGGCGGCAAAGGCCGGGGCGAAGCGGTGAAGGAAGAAAATGCTCCAGCCCAGGTGGGAGCCGCGCGGTTCTTCGGCGTTTTGGTGGCGGGTGGCGGGCTTGGAAAGCAGCAGGCCTGTGGCTGGGTCGGTGAGGTGCTGGCGCGCATAAGCAACCCATTGCCGACAAAAGGTGCGGTAGGTGCTGCCCGTTAGGTCGCTGTGGAGCTGGAGCGAGGCCAGCGCAACAGTATTGTCAGGCACCCAGACCCCGCCGGGGTACGATTCGAGGCAGTGGTTGGGGGCGCTAGCGAGCCGGCGGTGCAGGCTGGCGGAGAGGGAATCGTGGAGCGCTATATAAGGAGAAGCCGGGTCGAGCAAGCGGTGGCAGCCCAGCATTAGGTTGAGATGGCCGAGGTAGAGCACAGAAGTCACAGAATCGGTTTCGATAGCTGCCTCGTGGTTGCGGAAGGCCTGGACAATGGTGCCCGTCAGCATTTGGTGGATGGCCAGAGCGGTATAATGGGCCGCTTCGGGACGGAAGCTGCTGTCGAGCTGCGCCATGTTGGTGAACGCATAAGCCGAATACGACATGGAGAACAACGACCATTCGGCGTTGCCAAGGGCGAGTAACTCCGGCGTTTCAGCTTCGGGCGTGCTGACTATCCGCTCCAAGTAATGGGCTTTCTGGTGCAACTCGGCCCGAGTAGGGTAGTGGTAAACCGGCCAGCTGAATGCAACCAGCAGTACCCCTAATACGATGCCAAACCCGAGGGCTACTTTGTAACTCATGTGGCTTTGAGCACCTCGATGGATAGGCGGCTTAACAACAAGTGGATAAGCTAATTTTTCCAGAGGTTGATTAGTAATGCGGCCGCAAGGCTGTATAAAAGTGGAGAAAACTTTTCTACATTTGTACAAGTAAAAAGCGCAGATAAAAAATAAGGGACCAGGCACCCGGCCCAACCCCTTACCACTACTTGAGGTAGTGAGACAGCAGCATAAAGACCAGGTCTTTGGCTACTCCACTCGCAAACCCCAGCAGAATCGGTTTCCACCAATCTTGCAGTAGTTGTTTCGCACGTCCCCGTTGCATCTTGCACAGAAGTAAGGGTATACGTTCCACCCACTTCTAGAAGCCCCGGTTGTTCCACCAGCCGGGGCTTCGCATTTTTTACAGGCGTCGCTTTGGCGGGAGACTACCGTGCGGTATTCCAAAGATAATAGTAAAAAGGGGGAATAAAAACTAATTAAATTAGTTTTTATTCCCCCTTTTTAGCTGGCGATTTGCTCAGCTAGTGGGCTACTATGGCAGTTTAACTACTGCGCAGCCGGGACTTCCAGCGTGTAATCAAAGGTTTGATAAAGCTTGGTATCGCGGATGCTCACGTTGAGTTCCTGCGGCGCCAAACTAGGGAAGGGGATAACGGCTTTGGCTTGGTAAAGGTCGCGACCAAAGAAGCGACCGGTGCCGGCGGGAGGGGTGTGGGTGAATACTTCCTTGCCGTCTTTGTCGGTTACGGTGATGGCGAGGTTGCCCAAATCGGCATTTTTAGGGCCCTGGCGGTGGATGATGACCAAGAGCACGCCACCGGGGGGAACAGTACCCACGCGGCGCTGGTAGGTGGAGTCGGCCCAGTCGTGCAGCTTTTTGAGGTGGGTGAGCTCGGCCACCATTTCGGTGTATGTGCGGTAGCCGACGCGGGTGAAGGAGCCGTCGACGTCCTCTTCCTCACCGGTGTTTTTGGTGACGTTTTTCACGTAGGGCGACTCTTCGTCCTTTTGAGCAAAGGCGTAGCGCTTACGGCCTTTGGCCGCTTTGCCGGTCGGCTGGGCCAGCGCTGCGCCGGCGCACAGCATGAATAAGGCTATAGTAAGAAAATGGCGGGCGAAGCGGGGTAACGAATGCATCAGATAGGAATGAAATTAGAGGGTTTAGGATGAAGGAATGGCCAACGAAAAATCGGGCCAACAAAGTAACGAAAGGCCGGGCAAACTCCGGCTCTCTGCCATTCAGCGAAATTGCACTGCCTGCGCTTTCGCCATCGTGATGCAAGCATAATTCGGGCGTAATAAAGGCTTCACAGGCAGCACCGACCTTTGAAAGCAGGATTTTTTGTTGGTCATTACTGCTTCAAACCATGTATTTCCCGGCTTTGCTTCTGGGGCTGCGCCGTGTGGGGCGCGGGCTCGTTTACGAATTATTTCAGCTGGCCTTGTGGGTGGCTTTTTGGCTGCACACGCTCAGCAGCCTGCGCTCGGCTTTCGGGGGCAAGCTGGTGGGGCGCTCGGGGCCAGCCATTCGGCCGCGCCGCAACTCGCGACCCGCCCGGAGTGGCCGGATTACGCCAGCCGCTGCCGTATGAGCACGACGACCGCCGGCTTGCCCGAAACCGATAAAATGGGGACTTCCGCCTTACCCAAAGTCCGCGTGCGCCGCAAGCGCCGGGTGCAGGTAGCCGTCATCAGCGACGTGCACCTGGGCACCTACGGTTGCCACGCCACCGAGCTGCTGCGCTACCTCAAGAGCATCCGGCCGCAGGTGCTGGTGCTCAATGGCGACATTGTCGACATCTGGCAGTTCAGCAAAAACTACTGGCCGCCGGCGCACATGCGGGTGGTGCGCTATCTGGCCGGCCTGGCCGCCAAGGGAGTGAAAATCCATTACCTCACCGGCAACCACGACGAGTTGCTGCGCAAGTTTGCGGGCCTGAAGCTGGGCAACTTTCGACTCGATAACAAGCTGGTGCTCGACCTGCCGCACGGCCGCGCCTGGCTGTTCCACGGCGACGTGTTCGACGTGACCATGCGGCACTCGCGCTGGCTGGCCAAGCTTGGCGGGCACGGCTACGATTTACTCATTCTGCTGAACCGCCTCGTGAATTATGGTCTGCTAAAGATGGGACGCCCGCGGGTGGCGCTAAGCAAGCGGGTAAAGGAACGGGTGAAATCGGCGGTGGCAGCCGTGAGCAACTATGAGGAAACCGCCGCGGCTATTGCCGCCGACAAGGGCTACCCCTACGTGGCCTGCGGGCATATTCACCAGCCCGAAATCAAGCCTTTGGCTACGGAAAAAGGAGAGGTGATGTACCTGAATTCGGGCGATTGGGTCGAAAACCTCACGGCGCTGGAGTACACTGCCGAAGGCGGTTGGCAGCTTTATTATTACAACGACGACCCCGCCATGCAGCAAACGGCCCAACCCGAAGCCGCTGATGCAACCGAAGCGCTGGCCGATGCGAACCCGGCCGCGCTGCTCAAAGGCCTGCTGGCCGAATTTAAGATTAAGGGGTAGTGTGGAGCTTTACACCGCGTTTGCGTACTGCCCAAGAAAACACCCACTTTTTACCGAAACGCAGCAGCGGCTGCGTGCTACAATGTCCCGAATTCTCTACGCCATTCAGGGTACCGGCAACGGTCACCTCAGCCGGGCCCTCGATGTAGTGCCGCTGCTGCAAGCCCGTTGCGAGCGCCTCGATGTGCTGGTAAGCGGCCCGCCCGCCGACTTGCCGCTGCCGTTCGAGGTGCACCACAAAGCCCAGGGCATGGGGTTTGCCTTTGGCAAGAAGGGCGGCATCAACTTCGTAAAGACCTTCGCGCAATTCAATTCGGGGAAATTCCTGCACGAAGTGCGACACCTGCCAGTTGAAAAATACGACTTGGTTATCAATGATTTTGAGCCGGTGAGTAGTTGGGCGTGCAAGCTGCGCCACGTGCCGTGCGTGGCCCTCAGCCACCAGAGCGCCGTGCTGCACGCCGCCGCCCCGCGCCCCGACCGGGAAGACCCTGCCGGCCGGGCCGTGCTGAAGCACTACGCGCCGAGCACGGCTCAATACGGCTTTCATTTCCAGCGCTATGCGCCGGAAATATTCACGCCCGTAATCCGCCAGCAGGTGCGCGAGCTGAGCCCCGCCAACGAGGGCCATTACACGGTGTACCTGCCGGCTTTCGATGAGGAGATGTTGGTGGAGCGCCTGCAGCACCTGAGCCGTAGCGTGCGTTGGGAGGTATTCAGCAAGCACAGCGCCGTGCCGGCCAACTACGGCAACGTGCGAATATGGCCGGTGAGCGGCCCCGCATTTTTGGATAGCCTGGCCCGCGCGGCCGGCGTGCTGTGCGGCGCCGGATTTGAAACCCCCGCCGAAGCGCTTTATTTAGGAAAAAAGCTGCTGGTGATGCCCATGAAACAGCAATATGAGCAGCAGTGCAATGCGGCGGCCCTGGCCAAAATGGGCGTGCCCGTTATCAAAAGCTTCAAGGACAAAAACCTTGACAAAGTAGACCAATGGCTACACGAAGACCAGGTAATTGCCGTGAACTACCCCGACCAGACCGCGCAGGTGATTGACCAGTTGCTGCGCGAGCAATTGTAGTGGAATGATGTGGGGGCCGTGAACTAGAGCCGGTTCAGTGGCCAGGAGTGTAGGGGCGGGCCTGCACCCGCCCGTCGTTCGTTCAAAACCACCGATTCCGTTCAACGGCGGGCGGAGACAGGCCCCGCCCCTACATGGTCCGGCCTGTAAACTGACCATGAAACATCGCTCTGCATGACGGTCTTTCGTTTGCGTTCTGTTCTCCTATCGTAAAAAACTCCGCGCCCCGCGCATGATTCAATTATCGCCTAGCTATTCCGAACCGCTGCCGGCGGCCTTTTTTCCATCGTCGGCTCCGGTGCCTTTTTCTCGGGCGAATTTCGGCCCTGATTTTCAATGGGGCGCGTCGGCCGCTGCTTACCAGTCGGAAGGAGCCTGGCAGCAGCAGGGCAAGGGCCCCAGCATCTGGGACGATTTTACGCGCCGCAAGGGCACCATCCGGCGCAACGAGCATGGCCGCGTCGCCGCCGACTTCTACAACCGCTACGAAACCGACCTGGACCTGGCGGCAAGCTTGGGTTTAACTGATTTCCGCTTTTCGGTGGCGTGGCCGCGGGTGCTGCCCGAAGGTACCGGCGCTGTGAACCGCCGCGGCCTCGACTACTACGACCGATTGGTGGATGCCTGTCTGGAGCGCGAGCTGCGCCCCATGCTCACCCTTTACCACTGGGACCTGCCCAGTGCCCTGCAGGCCCGCGGCGGCTGGGCCAACCGCGACATTGTGCACTGGTTTGCCGATTACGCCCAAACCGTGGCCCGCCGCCTCGGCGACCGCGTGCCGCAGTGGTGCGTGCTGAATGAGCCCATGGTATTTGTGGGAGCCGGCCATTTGCTGGGCATTCATGCGCCGGGGCGGCGGCACCTGGGGGCGTTTCTGGCGGCGGCGCACCACGCCACGCTGGCCCAGGCCGAGGGTGGTCGCGCGTTGCGCGCCGTGCTGCCCGCATCGGCCCGGATTGGCACCACCTTTTCGTGTTCGCAGCTCACGCCGCACCGGCCCGGCAATGCCAGTGACGAAGCTGCTACCCGCCGGGCCGATGCGCTGCTAAACCGCTTTTTCGTGGAGCCCACCTTGGGGCTGGGCTACCCCACCGCCGAGCTGCCCGCCCTGCGCTGGCTGCTGGAGCGCTACCAAAAGCCCGGCGACCAGCAGCGCATGCAGTTCGATTTCGACTTCTGGGGCGTGCAGAACTACACCCGCGAAGTGGTGAAGTTCTCGCCCTGGCTGCCCCTGCAGTGGGCCGCGCTGGTGCCTGCCCGGCAGCGCGGCGTGCCGCACACCGACATGGGCTGGGAAGTATACCCGGAGTCGATTTACCACATGCTGAAGCAGTTTGGCGCTTACCCCAATGCGCCTAAGCTGCTGATAACTGAAAGTGGCTCAGCTTTCCCGGATGTGGTGACGGATGGCCGGGTGCACGATGTGGCCCGCCGGGCCTACCTGCAGGCTGCCATCGGCCAGGTGCTGCGAGCCAGGCAGGAGGGGGTAGATGTGGGCGGCTACTTCGCCTGGAGCCTGACCGATAATTTTGAGTGGGCCGAGGGCTACGGACCGCGCTTCGGCCTTATCCACGTCGATTACGAAACGCAGGAGCGGATTGTGAAGGACTCGGGCCGCTGGTACCAGGAGTTTTTAAGTGGTGCTAGAGTGAGTGCGGAAAGAGCGGCAATAGTGGGGACGGATGCAGAGTAGCATTCTGTGTCTTCATTCGTATGAACTATGCGAAGCCTCACAACTCTTTAAGATGCCCTTGCTGTGGAGAGGTGCGCGGACCAGCTGAGCATCAGGCGTTTCTTAAGCAGGTGGCGAAAGAAGTACCCGAAAAAACATACATCACGCGGAGGGGCATTTTGCTTGGCAATGTCTACTGGTGCGACGCCAGGAAAGGCCTTGTGGATTGGGCCTGCGACGAATGCCTACAGAATGGCCGAGCCCTAAGTGCCCAGCCGGTAAAACAGCTGTTCTGCGATATTGCGCCGCATTTTGCTTATTTCGATAAGGCTGGAGTTTGCCGGGAATGCGGAGTGGCTTTTACGTTCTCCAAAGGAGAGCAGCAGCATTGGTATGAGCACCTGCGCTTTTGGGTGCAAGCTGAAAAAGTGCGCTGCGAGGCGTGCCAGCAGCATAAAAAAAGGCGTGACCATTTTTCGCAGCTAATGGCTGCAAATGATTACTCGAACCAGGAAGCCGTACAGGAAATAATAGCTTATTATCTGGAGGAAAAAGAATTCAACAAGGCAAAGCAATTTTTGGCTGCCGGAAAAAGGAATTGTGGAGAAGGTAGTTCGAATTTTGCCGTACTTGATGGCCTATTAACAACTGTACGGCAACTGCAGGACAGTGCGCAGGAGTAGTAGCCGCTACAGTAGCATGTCGCGGCAGCTCAAAAACTTCTCAATCAGTAGTTCCGGTTGCTGCTCGTCAAACTCCCCGAAACCCAGCACAAAGGCCGGGGCGGGCTGCACAAATTTGATGGCCGTATTCACGGCATCGAGGTAGGGGCGGAGGCGGCTGTCGTCGCCCTCGGCGGCGGCAAACTCTTTATCCCAACGCAGCAATTCCGGGTCTTTGCGCACCAGAAACGGAATGACGAAGGGGACGAAGCGGCCGAAAATAGGGTTTTCGTCGGTGGTCAGGCGGGTATCGGGCCAGATGTGGAATTCAGCAAAAGAAGCAGGGGGCACCACCACAAATTGCGTCTTTTCCACGGTCATTTCCGCGAACAGCTCCAAGCGGTTGGGCTGGGCATAGAATTGCGCGTAGGCCGCGTACCACACCGTGATGCCGGCCTCATTCACCAGCTGATAGGGGTGAAAGGAGCTGGCAATTCCCAGGCCGCCGTGGTTGCCGATAACGAGGTTGAATAGCTCGCCAAACTTTGTTAAATCAGTGGATTGCTGGTAGGGCTGGTTGGTGAGCCCGTAGAGGTAGAAGCTGGCGAAATCGTTCAGGCTGGGGCCGGTGGAAGCCGGAGCGGCAAAAGTATCGGGCACAGGAAGTGGCGCTAAAGGGGTTGAAAAAGCGAACAGGCCAGGGCCGGAATCGAGGACAAATTTAATTTCGGCCGGGCCAAACAAGTGCTGTCGTCATCCAAATCGATGCCATTCGGGTTATGGCAGACGCAAAAAAAGGAGCCCCTTAACAAGAAGCTCCTTTTCTGCGGTGTGCAAAGATTCAACAGCGAAACTACGGGCTCACCAGGTTCAGGCTGAGGTTGAAGTACAGCGGGTTGGTCAGCTTGTTTTTGTACAGCGCCGGCTCCGAGCCCAGCAGGCTTTCCTTCTCGCCGGTGGGGTTCTGATGGTGGAACGCGTCGTTGCGGTAGTTGTAGCGCAGGCCCGCCTGGGCCGATACCCACACGAAGCCCGCCAGCCGCTGCTCGTAGGTGAAGCGCGGCTTGAGCTCGCCGCGGCGCAGGTACACGTCATGGCTGCCGGTTTGGCCCAGGTAGTAGGTGTTGCCTTCCAATTCGTAGCCAAATTTCAGCAGGGCCGTAGTTCCGAAGTTGCGGCGCAGCTCGGCGCGGGCCGGAAACACCACTTCGCAGCCCCACTGCGGCGAAAACGTGCGGTTGTACAGCACCACCGGAATGTAGAGCAGCTGCCCGGCGCGGTAGGTGCGGCTCAGGCCCAGGCCCCATTGCAGGTTGTCGTTGGGCTTCCAGCCGAAAATGGCGGTGCCGCTGTACGTCAGCTGCTTGCGCGACAAGTCGCCCAGGCCGCGGTAGTTGCCGTTGAGGTCGGCATTGCCCTGCAACAGCAGGAAGTGCAGGTTATCGAAGGGCTTGAAGACGGTGGCGTTCAGGCCCGTGGTGCGCAGGCCGTCGTTCAGCTGCGTGAAGTACGGCGAGCGTTGGGGGTTGTCGACGCCCAGGTCGGTATTCCAATACGTCAGGCCCAGGTTGAAAATGAAGTTGTTGCGCGAAATCAGCGGGGCATTGAACGCCAGGCGAATGCCGCGGGCGCTGCTGATGCGGGTTTCGGCCGTGGTGGTGAGTGGGGCCGGGCCAGTCGAAGTCAGGTTGTAGGGCAGATGGGCCTCGTAGCCCACCGAAATCAGCTTGGTGGGGGTGATGTACAGCACCTTCTGGGTGTTGTAAGTGCCGCCGCCAGCCGCCGCGTCGCCGAATTCGTCGAAATTAAGGTCGGCCGCCGGAGCGGTGCGGGCGGTATCGGCCACCTGGGCCACGGCAGGCGCGGCGCACATCAGGCAGCCGGCCAGGGTAAGGTAAGTGTATTTCATGCAGCGGGTAGTGAAGTGAAACAGCCTAAAAATGAGTTCTTCCGAGCTGCGGTCAGCCGCTCGGAAGCATTCACACAAAGCGGGGCTATTTCTTCACCTGCCGCTTCCAAACATCGGTGCGGCCGAAGAGCGACACGCCGATGAAACCCCGCACTTCCAGCGTGTTGGCATCGGTCAGGGTCATCTCGCAGCTGTAGTCGTTGCCGTTTTTAGGGTCGTAAATCTTGCCGTTCTCCCACTTGTTGTCGCCGGCGTAGGTGAAATCGCGCATGTTGGTTAGGCCTTTGAGCATGGTTTTGCGCTTGCTTTCCTCGGGGTTGTTCACGTCGGTACGGGGCTTGCCGGCAGGGTCGTTGGGCACTTTCAGCCACACCAGGCGGCCAAAATACTTGTCGCCCTGCTTGAAAATCTGAATCATGCCGGTGCCCTCACCATTTTTCCACACGCCGAGCACGGCATCGGGGTTGCCGGCCGCCAGGGCCGAGAAGGTAGTCAGCACGAGGCCGAGGAGCAGGACGAATCCTAGAAAACGCTTAGTCATGGTGGGTTTTGTGTGAAGATTGGATGAAGATTAGAAACAAATGTAGCCCGCCGTAGCAAAGAACCCAATAAATTTATGCTGCATGCCGCACATTATTCATTCGGGCCAGTAAAAGCCGGTGGCATATTTTGCATGAGCAATGCCAAGTTCCCCTTGGCTTGGAGCAACGGCTTCCTTCGATGGTGTAGTAGTGCGGTAGATGGGCGTTGGGCGCGGGCGGAGCAACAATAAGGCTAGCTAGGGAATGCCAGACAATCTTCCTGGCACTACATTCGGCTTCCCGCTTTTCCCGGTTCGCCGCTTATGCTCCTCACCATCTCTACTACCTACCAGCCCGCTACCGACCTGGGCTACCTGCTGCACAAGAACCCGGCCCGGCTGCAAAGCATCGAAGTAGCCGGCGGGCAAGCCCATGTGTTCTACCCCGAAGCCACGGCCGAGCGATGCACCGTAGCCCTACTGCTCGACCTCGACCCCGTGGGCCTCGTGCGCGGCCGGGGCGGTGCGTCGGGCGAGGGCTTTGCGCTGGAGCAGTATGTGAACGACCGGCCCTACGTGGCCTCCTCCTTTCTGAGCGCGGCGCTGAGCAAGGCCTTCGGCACGGCCATGAATGGCACCTGCAAAGACAAGCCCGACCTGCCTGCCCAAACCCTGCCGCTGGCTGTGAAAGTAGCCGTCGTGTCTGCGCCCGGTCCCGACTGGCCGCGCCGCCTCTTTGAGCCGCTGGGCTACGAAGTGGAAATCGAAACCACCCCGCTCGACCCCACTATCCCCGAGTGGGGCGACAGCCGCTACTACACCCTGCACCTGCGCCACGAAGGCCTGCGCCTGCAAGACGTGCTCACGCACCTCTACGTGCTGCTCCCGGTGCTCGACAACGACAAGCACTACTACATCGGCGAGAACGAGGCCGAAAAGCTGCTGCACCGCGGCGGCGACTGGCTGCCCCAGCACCCGGAGCGCGGCTTCATCACGCGGCGCTACCTGCGCTACCTGGCGGCGTACGTGAACCCGACGCTGGAGCGGCTGATGGAAGGGGATAAAGTGGAGGACGACACCTTCACTGCGAACCTCACCCCCGGCCCCTCTCCAAAAGAGAGGGAAGCCAATCCCGAACCAGACGCTAGCAGCTTGAGCGGTGCCCCCTCTTTTTTGGAGAGGGGGTCAGGAGATGAGGTTGATGCGAAGGGCGACCAGCGCCTGAGCCTCCACGACCAGCGCCTGCAGCAAGTAGCCCACGAAATCTACCAGCTGGCCCCGAAGCGCGTGCTCGACCTGGGCTGCGGCGAAGGCAAGCTGCTGCGCCTGCTCCTGCGTCAGCCCAAAATCGAGTACATCCTCGGCATGGATGTGTCGCACCAGGCGCTGGCCCGCGCCGCCCAACGCCTGCACCTCGATGAGATGCCCCCGCGCCAGCGCACCCGCATCGACCTCATCCAGGGCTCGCTGCTTTACCGCGACGAGCGCCTCGCCGGCTTTGAGGTGGCGGCCTTGGTAGAGGTCATCGAGCACCTCGACGAAAACCGCCTCACTGCCCTCGAAGCCGTGGTGTTTGGCCAGGCCCGCCCGGCGCACGTCTTCGTCACCAGCCCCAACGCCGACTACAACCAGCTCTTTGAGAAGCTCAACGCCGGCGAATTCCGCCACGACGACCACCGCTTCGAATGGTCCCGCGCCGAGTTTGCGGCCTGGGCCGCCGGCGTGGCCGAACGCCACGGGTACGAGGTGCGGCTGGAGCGTATGGGGGAAGAGGTGGAAGGCGTTGGCGCACCTTCCCAAATGGTGGTGTTTACGCTAATACCGTCCTGATTTTTGGCGAGAATTGTTCTTCATCTTTTTGGGAGAACACAATTCAGCATCCCCTTATAGGCCAGTTTCTCTGCAAAGCCGGAAGCTTCACGCTCGAATGGGATTGTGTTAAACCGCTTCTGCACCCATGCAGTGAATAAGGTAGCTTTGGCACATGATTACAAAACATGGTTTGCTGCTCGGGCTGGCCGCTGGCCTGGCCAGTTGCCAGCAGTCGGCCGATGGAGCCAAAACGCCCGCATCGACTGCCGCTAAAGTAGCTCTTGCAGCCGCCAAGCCGGCGGCTACGCTGAGCGATTCCTTGTTGCTGCTGGTGCAAAACCGTCAATTTGCCAATTTGTGGCGAAACCAAGCCAGTCCTAATCCGCCGGGCGTAACCCCGATGGAAGGGTTTTTCGGCCCCGACCGTTACCGGATTTCATTCGCTCTTACCCACATACGTCCGGATAGCCTGGACCCGTTGGCCTTGCAGGTAACTGGGAAAAGCCGGTTTAAAGAAGCAGTGGTGCCATTCTCCGGCGTGCTGCAGCTGCGGGACCTGACGCCTCTGAAACGGGCCAGCCTCACCAATACGAGCGTCCAGGACTCGCTGCTGCGGACTTACACGGCCAAGGCCCATTTTATCTTCCGTCAGGCTCCGACCCAATCGCACACCGGCACCTTCGAAGGAACCGGCATTCTGGAGTTCTACATCACCAAAGGCGGAAGCATCAGCTTCGTGCAAACCGCCACCGAAGAGCCCGAAGGTGGCACCCTGGCGCTGCTCTACAAAGGCAAGTGGACCGAATACCACACCAACCACCAGAAGGAATTGCTCCTCGGCCGCGACTACGAAGCCGTCGGGTGGGGTGTGCTCGAGGCCTTCACCATTGGGGCCCGTGGGGAAAATGTAAATCCCAAATACGCCAAACTGGGCTGGGACCGGTACTGGGAAAACGACGAGTGGTGGACGGGTGTGAAAAGCCCTTCAACCGAAAGTCATATATTAGACAACAAGCCGATTCAACTCATCTCGCGCTGAGCTTATTGCCTGGGCCGCCAGCGTGGCCGAGCGGCACGTATGGCAGCGATGGCTGGTGGGTGTGGGGGAGGAGGTAGTGCGCTTTTGCAGAGGACGTTGTTTGCAAAGTTGGAGTCCTAATTAAATTAGCAGGTCGCTGCAATCAACTTTGACTAAACGGGCAAGTTCACATTGAACATCAACAATGTATTCCCGCTCTTCTGTATCGAATTCGAAATTATCTCTCTCATCAAAGTAGCCCTGAAGTTTTTCCATCATCAAATCAGGCTCAACTATTCCATTTGATATCTGCGAGATAAGGAAGTCGGCAAATTCAATTACGGCTAAGTTAACTCCGTGACGAGTCTCAGTATGCGAAGGCTTTAGCCCTCGGTCTCCCCAATTTTCTACTGGAAAATTGTCACAGATTTTAAATTCTGAAATCTGCTATATTAACCGATTAATAGTGAGGCCTAAGATGGTAGGCTGAAAGAACTATGTTATCTAATAATGCTTTGCGACGGAGCTAAGCATATTAGGTGAAATTGAGCAATTTATTCGTTTTCTAGCTGTAGTTTAATTAGCTGAGGCTTGGCTTTTCTCTCTTGTTTTTGTCTCTCAGCATTTTTTTGCTTAGACCAAGTACGATGGTTATCCGAATTGAAATGAATAGTTCCTCCATAGGCTAGGTGGGAGTCCTGCCTAATCATCATCCCATTCAAGTTGCAAGTGTCATAACCACAAATATGCTTTGAGTATGTGCCGAAATTTCGGTGGCTCAGCCGCTTGTTCTCCAAAATCAACTGCTGATTTCGTTTGATATCATCCCACGCCTGATTTTTATCAGCCACTGTCAATGTTTCGCCCAATATATTCACCTCGAAGTAGGTCACTGGGTCTTTCAACTGCAGAAAGTCAAACGTCTTCGCAAACGCAGCAACAGCAACTTTTCGCAACTCAAGTTTCTCATCAAGGTTCAACTTGGTGGTTTCCACGATGGAGCGGAACAGGCCCAGCGTATTGAAATCCGTGAACTTCTTGTGGTTCTCAATCAGGTGCAGATACTCCCCGTAAGTGAGCGTGTTAAATTGCTTGCCAACCTTCATAATAATGCTTCAAAAGTGGGTAGTTGTGCCTAACCTTGTGTTTGGGAACGCTACACCGTGCCATTAATTATGCCCCAAGATACCCTCAAGCTCCCCGAACTCTCCCTTATCCTCCTCATCGGCAGCACGGGTGCGGGCAAGTCCACGTTTGCGCGGCGCTTGTTCAAACCCACCGAAATCGTGTCCTCCGATGCCTGCCGGGGCCTGGTGGCCGACGATGAAAACGACCAGTCGGCCAGCAAAGACGCCTTTGAGCTGCTGCACTACCTAGTGGCTAAACGCCTGAAGCGCGGGCTGCTCACCGTGGTCGATGCCACCAACGTGCAGGCCGAAGGCCGCAAGCCCCTGGTGGCGCTGGCCCGCCAATATCATGTGCTGCCCGTGGCCATCGTGCTCGATGTGCCCGAGTCCGTCGCCCAGGAGCGCAACGCCCAGCGCCCCGACCGTCGCCATCTGGGCCGGCACGTCGTTGCCCGTCACCGCCAGGACCTGCGCCGCAGCCTGCGCAGTCTGAAAGAGGAAGGCTTCCGGCACATCCACTACCTGCGCAGCGTGGAAGAAATCGACGCCGTCCAGCACCTCACCCGCGACCGCCTCTACAACAACCGCCAGGAGGAAACCGGCCCTTTCGACATCATCGGCGACGTGCACGGCTGCTACGAGGAGCTGTGCGCGCTGCTGGAACAGCTGGGGTATCAGATTGTAGAGGAGCCGATTTTGGATGTGCGGGACTTGGGGGTGCGGGTGACCCCACCCCCCAGCCCCTTCTCTGCTAGAGGCGCAGAATTCGGTGGGGAGGGGGAGCCGGACGGCGCTCAACAGGAGTTATTAGAATCAGCAAATCCTGCGACTGGCACCCCTCCCCACCGGGGAGGGGCTGGGGGTGGGGTCCGCAAAGCCGTCTTCCTCGGCGACCTCGTGGACCGCGGCCCGGCTTCCCCACAAGTGCTGCGCCTCGTGATGAGCATGGTGCGCGACGGCATCGCCCTCTGCGTGCCCGGCAACCACGACATCAAGCTCCTGCGCCACCTCAACGGCAAGAAAGTCACCGTCAACCACGGCCTGGCTGAAACCCTGGCCCAGCTCGAAGCCGAGCCCGAAGCCTTCAAAAGCGAGGTGCGGCGCTTCCTCGACGGCCTGGTGAGCCACTACGTGCTTGACGGCGGCAAGCTGGTGGTGGCCCACGCCGGCCTCACGGAGGAAATGCACGGGCGCGGCTCGGGGGCCGTGCGGGCCTTCGCGCTGTTTGGCGAAAGCACCGGCGAGATTGACGAATTCGGCCTGCCCGTGCGCTATGAATGGGCCCGCGAGTACCGGGGCCGCGCCATCGTCGCCTTCGGCCACACGCCCGTGCCCGATGCCGAATGGCTCAACAACACCATCGACCTCGACACCGGCTGCGTGTTCGGCGGCCGCCTCACTGCCCTGCGCTATCCTGAGCGCGAGCTCGTGGCCGTGCCCGCCGCGCATGTCTACTGCGAGCCCGTGCGCCCGCTCAATTACCGCGCCCTCCAACTGCAAGTCCAGAACGACTTAACAACTGACAACGAACAACTAACAACGGCGCAGCACGGACAAGACGACTTGCTCGACATCCGCGACGTCACCGGCAAGCAGTTCATCGAAACGCGGCTGATGCGCGGCGTCACCATCCGCGAGGAAAACGCCGTGGCCGCCCTGGAGGTGATGAGCCGGTTTGCGCTGCACCCGAAGTGGCTGCTGTACTTGCCGCCCACCATGTCGCCCACCGAAACCTCGGCCCTGCCCGACCTGCTCGAACACCCCGCCGAAGCCTTCGACTACTACAAACGCCTCGGCGTGGAGCGGGTAGTGTGCGAAGAGAAGCACATGGGCAGCCGCGTGGTCGTGGTTTTGGGCAAGGACGAAGCCGCCATCCAGCGCCGCCTGGGGCTGGTGGGCGAGGGCATTGGCAAGTGCTATACCCGCACCGGCCGCAACTTCTTCACCGATGCCGCCCTCGAAACCGCCTTCCTCGCCCGCCTGCGCGACGCCCTGAGTACGGCCGGTTTCTGGGAAAAATTCGATACCGACTGGGTGAGCCTCGATGCTGAGCTGCTGCCCTGGTCGGCCAAAGCCCAGGAGCTGGTGAAAAACCAGTACGCCGCCGTGGCTGCCGCCGCCAACGCCGCCCTGCCCCAGGTCGAAGCCGTCCTCAGCGAAGCCGCTGCCCGCGACCTCGACGGCGCCGAGGCCCTGCTGGCCCGCACCACGGCCCGCCGCCAGGCCGCTACCCACTACGCCGACGCCTACCGCCGCTACTGCTGGCCCGTGCGCTCGCTCGACGACCTCAAGCTAGCGCCTTTCCACCTGCTCGCCACTGAAGGCCGCACCTATTTCGACCGCGACCACGCCTGGCACATGGAGACCCTGCGCACGATGGCCCTGGCCGACCCCGGCCTGCTACGCGCCACGCCCTACCGCGTCGTCCCCCTCAGTGACCCGGCCGAAGTCGAAGCCGCCATCCAGTGGTGGACTGACCTTACCGCCGCTGGGGGCGAAGGCATGGTGGTGAAGCCCTACGACTTCATTCCCCAGGGCAAAGGCGGCCTGCTCCAGCCTGCCCTCAAGTGTCGCGGCCGGGAGTACCTGCGCATCATCTACGGCCCCGATTACCTGCTGCCCGGCAACCTCGACCGCCTGCGCCAGCGCAACGTGAAAGCCAAGCGCAACCTCGCCCTGCGCGAGTTCGCCCTCGGCGTGGAAGGTTTGGAACGCTTCGTGGCCCGGCAGCCCCTGCGCCGGGTGCATCAGTGCGTCTTCGGCGTGCTGGCGCTAGAGAGTGAGGCAGTGGACCCGCGGTTGTAGAATTGAATTTGACCGGAACGATTGTAGAGACGTGACCCTTCGCGTCTAGTCTTTGGGTTCATCCTCGTCTATCTCTACCTGTGAAATGCTAGTGTACCTCGCAAATTCAGAATCCTCCAATTCGGCTTCTATTACTCTTTTTGCGATTTCAAAATCGACTACTACCACGCTTACGTCCATCATCCCGAAGCCAAAGCCATTCCCATCTGCATAGCCTAGCCCCGTCCAACCCATTAGTTGGTCAAGCTTTTCCTCCAACCGATTAAGCTTCTTTAGCCGTACAGAAGTCATCGTCTCAGCGGCGTATTCAATCACTAAAACTGATTCTGTTGTTGACTCAGCAAAGCCTTCTTCACGCTTTTTATTGATTTCAGCCAGAATGGTTTCTCTGAACTTGGCTTGCCCAGTGGCCCGGATGGGTGTCGTTGTTCCACGTTCACCAACAACTCCCCAGTGGATAATTCCACTCTTTGGCGTTTTATCCCAAGTTTCCCAGTAGTGCAGGATACCGTTTTGTAGTTGGTAAAGCTTTATCATTTGGTAAAAATAGGTTTGCTCCCGTGCCGAGACGCGAAGGGTCGCGTCTCTATAATCCTTCGGTCAACGTCCGCTCTATTCGCCGGTTCGGGATGAGCCACATCAGCGCCACGGCTCCGTAGATGCCGCCTGCCGCCCACGGGTTCCAGAAGCTGGCCGCGATGCCCGCGCAGTAGAGTGGGGGCGACGCCTGACCCTTTAAATCGCGCCCAATGGCCCGGGCCAGCGTCAACCAAGCCCTTTGAGCGCGATAATGCGGCTCTGCAAAATTCAGTAGGGCACACTCGCCAGCGACAGCTAGAACAGCAGGTGCAGATTGCCCCACAGCACGCCTCCCGATACGTTGCTAGCGTCAGCCAGCATCACGTGGTGGTTATTCCAGATAGATGCCGATGTAGATAAAGCTCCGTACGTAGCTGAGCACCACGGGCAGCAGTGGGCGCAGGGCCGTGAAATCGGCCCCTTGCGGCACTTTGATTTCCAGCACCATGATGGTGGAGATGATGGCCAGCACGCCATCGATGGAGGCTTAGAGTCGACCCTTTTTGCATAGAGGCAGGTGATGAGCGGACGCACGAGAAATGCCCAGCCGAAAGTATGGCCTTCGACAGTGCCCGGTGGCTCGCGCTGCGGCCGGTGGAGGCGGTGCGGACTATTGCATTTCCGGTTCCGGGGCAATAACCTGCGCGTGGTACCACACCACAAAAATCAGGTCAAACGCCTGATTAACGGCCTGAACCTCGGCCAAGGCGTCTTCCCCAACGCCGTCCAGGCAGAGGTGGGTTACGGTGGTGCCGTCGGCCAGCAGGCCGTAATAGGTGGCGGCGGCGGTTTGGAACGCGAAGCCGTTGCGGACGAAGCCGGGCTGGTCGTGGAATGCTAAGCTGCCCGGATGCGCCGCGCCGAGCACCGCCTGAAGCCGGGCGAAGTCCAGGGCCAGGCCCGGCTCGCCAATGGTTTTCCGAACGTGCAGCTGCTTGAACGACTGGAAGCCGTCATTGGATACCTTCCCGAATTCGGTCCAGACTCGCCGAATGGCCGCTGCTTCCTGTGCCACTAGGGGCCGGGCGGCGCTGCTCAGAAACTCATTTTGCCGCCAGTCATCTTCGAAAATGGTTAGCTCAAAGGCTGAGAACAGTGCCGCCTCATCCGTTTCCGGCAGGTTGTCCGAAATAGTGGGCAACGTGGAATGAATGTCCTGCGGGTTGAGGTACTCGATTTTGTGGAGGCGCAGGGAAAGCTTTTTCGTGCGGCTAAATTCGCTGCTCGTCATCGGAACGGCCGTTCCTACCTGCCATTCTTGCGTACCGAGGGTGAAATTGGTTGCTACCTCAAAGGTAACCGGAAGCTGTTCGGGGGCCATTTTGGTCACCCCAATCACCTCACCAGTAGCGTGGTCGATGAACGTGACTTCCACGTCGGCATTGGGGCGCAGTATCTTGTCAAAAAATCCCATGAATGGCGGATTGGGCTGATTGTATGGCCTGAAACGCTGGGCAGCCAGCGAAGCGGCTAAATGTACCATCCAGCTTCTGATTCACTCCTTGCCCTATGCAAACCCGCATTCAAACCGCCCTACGCCAGCTCGAAACCACCCACGGCATCCGCATCCTCTACGCCTGCGAGTCGGGCAGCCGGGCCTGGGGTTTCCCTTCGCCCGATTCCGACTACGACGTGCGCTTCATCTACTGCCACGCGCCGGCCTGGTACCTTACGCTCGATGAAGGCCCCGATACCCTCAACTTCCCGGTCGATGACGAGCTGGACCTGGCCGGCTGGGAACTGCGCAAGGCCCTGCGGCTGCTGCGCGGCTCCAACGCCTCGCTGTTCGAGTGGCTGCAGTCGCCCATTGTCTACCACGAAGCCCTCGATTTCCGGGCCCGGCTGGCGCCGCTGCTGCCAGGCGCGTTCAACCTGAAAGCCGGCCTGCACCATTACCTGGGCCAGCTGCGCCGCGGCGTGGAAGAAGACCTGACCGGCGACGATGTACGCCTGAAACGCCTGTTCTACGCCCTGCGCTCCGCCCTGGCCGCCCGCTGGATTCGGGAGCGCCACAGTGTGCCGGCCATGGAGTTCGCGCTGCTGCGCGAGCTCCTGCCCGCCGCCCTGGAAACGGAAGTAGCGGCGCTGCTGGCGGCCAAGGCCTCGGCCAACGAGAAAACCAGAGTACGCCAGCCGGCCGTGCTGCCCAATTTTCTGCAGGAGGAGCTGGCGGCCGGCCAGGCTGCGCGCGAAATCTTGCCGGTGCCGCGCAGCACCAGTGCGGCGGGCGAGCTGGATGCGCTGTTTCGGGCGCTGCTGGCCGAAGCGAGCACGAAGTAGCGCGAACTTTTAGTTCGCGCCCCCCGCGCCGTTTCAACGATTGACGTTCTGCGCCGCGAACTAAAAGTCCGCGCTACTTTCGCTCATGACCATTGCCGACCTGCGCCGCCAGAACCTTATTCTCTTCGAAGCCATCAGCGGGAGCCGGGCTTATGGCACCAACCTGCCGCATTCCGACACCGACCTCAAAGGCGTATTCATTTTGCCCGAAGACCAATTTTTTGGCTTGGGTTATATTCCGCAGGTTGCCAACGAGACCAACGACGAGGTGTTTTACGAGCTGCGCCGGTTCGTGGAATTGTTGCTGAAAAACAACCCCACAGTGCTCGAATTACTCGGCACGCCGGTCGACTGCATTGTATACCGGCACCCGCTTTTTGAGCAATTCCAGGCCGCTGATTTCCTATCGAAGCTCTGCCGCCAAAGCTTTGCCGAATACGCCGTGGCGCAAATCCGCAAAGCCCGGGGCCTGAACAAGAAAATCAACCACCCCGAGCCGCCGGCCCGCAAATCGGTGCTCGATTTCTGCTATGTAACGGCTGGTGCGGGCGCGCAGCCGGCCCCCGACTGGCTGGCCCGTTACGGCTACGATACCAGCCAATGCGGCTTGGCCAACGTGCCGCACCTCACCGATTTGTACGCCCTGTTTATTGATGCCACGCCGGGGCGCCCGCTCGGCTACCGGGGCCTGGTGCGCGACCCGGAAACCTCGCAGGACGTTCTGCTTTCGGCCGTGCCAAAAGGGGAGGAGCCTGTGGCTTATCTGTCCTTCAACCGCAACGGGTACAGTACCTATTGCCGGGTTTTTCGCGAATACTGGGAGTGGGTGGAAAAGCGCAACACCGAACGGTACCAGAACACCGTGCAGCACGGCAAAAACTACGACGCTAAGAACATGCTGCACGTGTTCCGCCTGCTGCAAATGGCCGAGGAAATCGCTGCCACCGGCCAGCTGCACGTGCGCCGCCCCAACCGCGAGTTCCTGCTGCAAATCCGTCGCGGCGAGTTCGAATACGAGCAGCTGGTAGCGGATGCCGAGCAGTTGGTGACGCGGGTTGAAGCTGCTTTCGCTAGCTCGCACCTACCGGATGCACCCGACCGGACTGCCGCCGAGCAGCTATTGCGCCAAGTGCGCCATGATTTCTACAAATAGCTCAACACTAGGCGATATGATTTTATAAAATAAATGTATCACAAGTTTCAATAATTATTGAAACTTGTAATACATTTGCCCCGTCCACCGTGGACGCGGCCGGAACGTACTGGTAGCGCGCCGCTTGGTGGGCCATCGCCCATGCCACAGCCAAAACTGGTGATTGCCGGAGGAAACGGATTTTTAGGCCAGCACTTAGCCCAACACTTCCAAGAGCGGGGCTACCGGGTGGTAATTCTGGGCCGGGGCACGGGAGCCGGGCCGAACTACGCGCGCTGGGACGGCCGCACCTTGGGCCCCTGGGCTGCCGAGCTGGAGGGAGCCGAAGCGCTGGTGAACCTCGCAGGTCGAACTGTCGACTGCCGCTACACGCCGGCTAACAAGCGCGCCGTTATTGCCAGCCGCACCGAAAGCACCCGTGTGCTGGGACAAGCCGTAGCTGCCTGCGCCGTGCCGCCCCGGGTCTGGCTCAATTCCTCCACCGCCACCATTTACGCCGACACCGCTGGTGACCAGCCTGCCAACACGGAGGCAGCGGGGCGTATCGGCGAAGGTTTCTCGGTGGAAGTTGCGCGCACCTGGGAGGAGGCTTTTGCAGCCTGCCCGGCCCCGGCCACGCGCAAGGTGGCGCTGCGCACTTCCATTGTGCTGGGGCGCGATGGAGGCGCTTTTCCCGTGATGGCGAAGCTGGCGGGGCGGGGGCTAGGTTCGCCGCAGGGCAACGGCTGGCAGTGGATGAGCTGGCTCCATATCACAGATTTTTGCCGGGCTGTAGAGTTTCTGATGGCCGAGTCTAACGCTGAGGGACCATTCAACTTGTGTGCCCCACATCCGCTGATTAACCGCGATTTCATGGACCTGCTGTGTCAACAGCTGCGGCCGTGGGTACGCCTGCCCCAGCCCGAATGGCTGCTGGAAGTCGGGGCCTTCGTGCTGCGCACCGAAACTGAGCTGATTTTGAAAAGCCGCAAAGTATATCCGCAGCGCCTGTTGGAACTGGGGTTTCATTTTGAATTTGCCACTTGCGAAGCCGCGGTACACGAGCTGCTCACGCCCGCCAATAACTAACAATGCAACCAACAGACAACAAGCCAGCCCTGACACTGGCCGAAGCCCGGGCCCAATTCATTCACCTCTGGGGGGTATCGGGCACCAACTGGGGCGTGAGCAAAACCCTGGCCCAGGTGCACGCCCTGCTGCTGGTAAGTCCGGCGGCTCTAAGCACCGAGGACATCATGGAGCAGCTCACCATTTCGCGGGGCAACGCCAGCATGACGGTGCGCGAGCTGATTGATTGGGGCCTGATATATAAGGAGCTGCGCCCCGGCGAGCGCCGCGAGTACTTCGTGGCCGAAAAGGACATGCTGCAAGTCACGCGCTGCATCATCCGGGCCCGCAAGCGCCGCGAGCTCGACCAGATGAAGCGCACCCTCGACCAGCTGGCCGCCCTGCCCGGCGACCCCGCCGATGCTGAGTACCGCGCCTTCCACGCCACTCTGGCCGACATTCAACAGCTGGCCACGGTATCGGACAAGCTCCTTACCCGGCTGATGCAGGCCGAGAAAAGCTGGTTCTGGGACAAGTTTCTCAAGCTGTTTATGTAGCAGTAGGATAAAAGAGATAAGAGTGACAAGGATGTGCTCGCAGATTTAACTTTACAAATCATGAATAAACCTACAGAAGGAATAATTCTTTCGAAAATTGACCTTTGTTCTGCTGTCGTCCCTGTCTCACCTCTTAGCTGCGCAGTCCAGCACTTGCTACTCACTGTAGGAATAGGATTTGTTTTTTCGACCCTTTTATTAGGCTGGAAGGCCATAGATATGCAAGCGCACAGTTGGATGCACAAGGAGGTGCGCTATACTAATTTCGACGGAGTGTTGAGTGGTGCTTTGGGAATATCAATAATGGGATTGTTTTTGGGGTGTTTAGGTATTTGGTGGACGACTTTGGTTCTTCATTTCGCTATGAAAGTGCATTCCAAAGGCATTTGGTTGGCAGGAGTGCTGTTGTATTGTCTGTTTTACCTGGGAATTGCAGAACACTTGGAAAAGTCAAGTCTCTCGTTAGGCCAAAGTCCGGAAAAAAGTCAATTTTGGCAATCGTTATTAGGGCTGTTGTTTGCTTGGGCCACCGCATCAATGCTGGCAGCCATCTGGGTCAGGGTCCCGAATGCTCAACCAACTAATGCGGCAGCTAACAAAGCCTAAACATCTATGCGGCTACTTCCCATCCGCTGTTTCTGAATTGGGTGTCAAGCGCACAATTGGGAAGGAATAACTCCGCAAGTGTACATTTCGGGCTATCCTTATGGTACCGCATGTCCACTCTCATCACTTTTCACGCCCGCGCCGCCCTGCTCGGGCTGGCTGTGGGCGACGCCCTCGGCGTCCCCGTTGAATTCGCGCCCCGCGCCGCCCGCCAGCAAGACCCCGTGATGGATATGCGCGCTTTCGGCACCCACCGCCAGCCCGCCGGAACCTGGTCCGACGACTCCTCGCTCACCTTCTGCCTGGCCGAAACCCTGGCCCGCCCCGGCGGCCGCAGCGGCGAGCCCGATTTAGCCGATTTTGCCCGGCGCAGCATCAACTGGCTCAACCTTTCTTACTGGACGGCTACTGCTGAAACGTTCGATGTGGGGAATGCTACCCGCACGGCTATCAACAGTCTGGAGCGTGGCATGACGCCTACTGCCGCCGGGCCGCGCTCTGAATTCGACAACGGCAATGGCGCGCTTATGCGCATTCTGCCGCTTGCGTTTCACGATACGTGGCGCGCCGAAACGCTGGATTTGGATGCTGCCTGGACCCTGACTGAGAATGTGGCAAGTGTCACGCACGGCCACCCGCGCTCCACGCTGGGCTCTTTTCTGTACTTGCTGGTTGCGCGTGGGCTGTTGGCGGGTTTGCCTCCGGCCGAAGCGTATGCCGCGATGCGCGAGTTGGCAAATCCGTGGTTAGAATCAAGCCCAATTGCTCCGGTTGATGAACAGAAGTATTATCGGTGGTGGGTCCTATCCGGAGAAATTACAAACCAGTCAGAAGACAAAATTTCCTCTTCTGGTTACGTTGTACACACCCTCGAAGCAGCGCTGTGGTGCTTGCTAAAGCACGACACCTACGCCGCCACCGTGCTGGCGGCTGTGAACCTCGGCGACGACACCGACACCACCGGGGCGGTGGCCGGTGGCCTCGCGGGTCTGGCCTACGGCGAGGCGAGCATCCCAACCGAGTGGCTGGCCGTGCTGGCCCGCCGGGCCGATATTGAGGAGCTAGCTGGGCGCCTGGTTGCTGCTGCGTAGCTTTTTCGGGGCGTGCTGATACCGGTACAGCTATCCAAGCCGGGGGCTCCATTAGCGCAATACCACCAGCTGCTGGTGCTGTACCGCGCCGCCGGGCGCGGTAAGGCGAAGGGTGTAGGTGCCAGCGGCCACCTGCTCTGCCAGGGCCATAGAGGATACGTTTTCCCCCACCATGCCCGACACCGAACGAGTTAGCAATACCCGGCCCAGCCCGTCGAGGAGTTGCAGGGTGACGGGGCCGGCGGTGGCAGCTACGTAGCGCACGGTGAGGTAAGAGCCATCGGAAGGGTTGGGATACAGCTCCAGCGTGGAGGCCGTGGTAGCCGCGTTGGCCGTAGTAGTGACCAGAGGGGCGCCTGCGACGGCGCCTCCCCGTTGGGCCAGCGCGCTGTACTCAAATGCGCCAATGTCGTAGCCAGCGCCCTGCGGGCGGGCGCGGCCATCGAAGTCGGTGGCCGGGGCGCTGGTGGCAGTGCCCGCGTCGATAGCCGGGCTGCCCGCCAGCAGGTGGAAGTCGGCCGTGGCCCAGCTGGTGTTGGCATTCCGGAAAAGTGGGTCAGCCTGCACAGGCGCCAGGCCCAGCACAGCCGCGGTCGTGCCACCAAAGAACAGGTTGTTGCGGTACGTGACGTTCTGGTTGCCGGTGGCCGTATTCAGGCGGTTATCCGCCAGGGCCACTATAATGTTGTTACCGATGAAGACGTCGGATACATTATAGCCAAGAATTTCACCAGCATTGATTTCCGGAGTCTGCGAATTCTGGTAGGCTGTGTTGTTGACGATTTCGATGTGGTCGCTCTGGTAGGCATGAATGCCTGAGCCGCCGTTGCCGGCCAACACGTTGTTGGTTATTAGCGTGCGGCCCTGGAAGGCCCCCAGCGTGGAGCCATTCTGGCTGTTGCGGCTATCGTCGATGATAATGCCATTGCCGTCGTAGATGGCGCATTCGCGGTACCATTTCACATACAGGCGGTTACCGAAGCAGCGGTTGTTGCGCACCACGTTGTGGTAGCCCCTCTTAAAGTCGGAATTCCAGTTCTGATATAGGGAAATGGCGCTGGTACCAAAAAGGGTGTACCAGCAGTTGTTGTATATCAAGTTATTGGACACCGTGATGTAGTCGCACTGAATTGTATTAATACCCGCTGCGCCGCACTCAAACACCTCGTTGTTGAGGAAGCGCAGGTGATGGGGGCGCCCCAGGGTACTGGTCGCATCGCGGCCGTTGGCCTCAATGCCGTGGCCGTTGTAGAGGGGGTTGAAGTCGCCGGCCTGTTTGGTGCCGTCGGGGTTACAACTCTGGTTTTGGGTGAGGGCGGCGGCAAGGGTCAGGCGGGCGGCGGGCCCCTGCATGCGAAAGCCGTTGACTTCGATGTAGGCTCCTCCTGGACGCACCTGAAACCCGCCCCAGCCATCAAATTGCAGCAGGGGCCGCTCGCCGGGATAATTCAGGAATACAATCCATTTGCTGGCCGTACCGGGGCGCGTGATGGAGGCCACATGGCACGTGCTGCAAGCGTTGGTATAGGTGCCGCCCCGAACAAATACTGTGTCGCCGGGCAGCACTAGGTTGGCGGCGTATTGGATAGTGGCGTAGGGCAGCGCCAGCGTGCCGGGGTTGCTGTTGTTGCCGGCGGGCTGGTTGGTAGGGGCTGATACGTAGCGCCGGGTGGCGTGCGCAGCAGGCATAAACCCAAATGTCAGGACGAGCGCCAAGAGTAATTTTTTCATAGTTAGGTAAAAAGAGTTACGGCTTGTAGAAGCCCGAAAGGAGAGATGAAGCGTTGCATTTTTTTCGGCTCCCACCAAGTGAAGAAAGGAGACATATACTTCTAATAAGGCTGACAATAGCAGAGTTGACAACAAATAGAGTTATGCCCGAAATAGCATTAAAATTATAAAGGTTCTATTTGGCTTGAAAATCAAATTATAATATTACGCTATCTTGTGAAATTGCATTATTTGCCGGTAAGTGCATTTCCTAGGCATTGCGCATCGGGCACAAGCTGCGGGGTATCCCCAAGGCCAGAGTTCTAGAGAAAAACGGGTGGCAAGAGCGGCTTTTCCGCCTGTTTGTGGTCAGGAACGTGTGCATTTGCCACCCGCATGGCACCAGGAGGATAATCTGACTTTTTGCCCCGCCGTGTATGCTCCGTCATCTACTTCGCCTGCTCCTATGTTTCGTGCTCATAACCACCCTCGCCCAGGCCCAGCAACCGGTAGCGCGGGCCCGGCAAAGCAGCTATTTTACCAAGGTGTTCCGCCTGACCGACGCGCAGGCCCGGCACCTGTATGAAAAGGGACTGGACGACGTGCGGCCAGCGTTTTTCACCCAGGTCGTGGATTCCTTTGCCACCGACAGCGCCCGCTTCTAGCAGCGTCGGCTACCGCTGGGCTACTACCTGGTGGCCCACGCCGAAGGCCCGGGCTTGGTGTACTTGCTGCGCTCCGAAACCGACCGCCAGGTGATTCTTATCGACACTCAGGTGGATTTGAGCGTGCTGGTGCGCGACACGCTAGGCCGGCTGGTTCCTGGGGCGCAGCTGCGCCTGCGCGGGCACAGTGTGCCGTACGATGCCATCATGGGTGCTTTTCGTCGAACCGGGAGTAGCCGGTTAGGGCTGCGGGACCTCACCGTGGGCAGGCGTACCACCTATCATGCCCCAATCCGGCCGGCGCCTGCGCACAGCTATATACACATCTGGAACCGGGCGCACGAGCTGGGCCACCGCCTCATGTACGGCTGGCCGGTGGGCTATGTGAGCCTGCCGGTACCTGGTCCGACGATGCCTCGCTGCCCTTCTGCTTGGCCGAAACCCTAGCCCAGCCTGGAGGCTGTAGTGGGGAGCCCGATTTGGCCGACTTCGCCCGGCGCAGCATCAACTGGTTGTACAACTCGTACTGGACTGCCACAGGCATAACCTTCGACGTGGGCAACGCCACCCGCACTGCCATCGAACGGCTTCAACGTGGCATTACGCCCACTGCCGCCGGTCCGAACTCTGAATTCGACAACGGTAACGGTGCGCTCATGTCGCATTCTTTCGCTGGTTTTTCAGGATGTCTGGCGGGCTAAGACGCTGGACTTGGATGCTGCTTGTACGCTCACCGAAAAGGTGGCGAGCGTCACGCACGGGCATCCGCGCTTTACGCTAGGCTGTTTTCTGTACCTGTTGGTAGAGCGGGGCTTGCTGGCCGGTTTGGCCCCGATTGATGCGTGTGCAGCAAAGTGCGAGTTGGCTAATCCTTGGTTAGCAAACGGCAGTATTCCTGCCGTAGTGGAAGACAAATACTACCGTTGGTGGGTGTTGTCCGGTGAAATTGTCAATCAATCTGAAGACAAAATCTTTTCCACTGGCTACGTGGTTCACACCCTCGAAGCGGCGTTGTGGTGCCTGTTAAAGTATGACAGCTACGCCGCTACGGTGCTGGCCGCCGTGAACCTGGGCGACGACACCGATACCACTGGCGCCGTAGCCGGCGGCTTGGTAGGTCTGGCTTATGGCGAGGCGAGCATCCCAACCGAGTGGTTGGCTGTGCTGGCCCGCCGGGCCGATATTGAGGAACTAGCCGGGCGGTTGGCGGGTGAGTAAGCGGTGATTTTCACAACTTTCCGTACCTTCTGGTATGAATACTACTCCCACCCCCCGTCCGCTGCCCAACTCGTATTGGGCCACCCCCTTATTGCTGGCGTCTGAGTATCCCGGAGCCCGGGATGCTAACGAAGCCGCGCACCGCCTCGACCTGCTTCTGGCCGCCGGCATCCGCGACTTCTACGACCTCACCGAAGCCAACGAGGGGCTTGAACCCTACGAGGACCTGTTGCGCGCCCGGGCCGAACACCTGGGCCTGGCGGCCGAGAGCGTACGCTTCCGCCGCTTCCCTATTCGCAACGTGAGCGTGCCCACGCCCAAGCGCCTGAACGAAGTGTTGACCGCGCTCGAAGACAGTACTGCCGCCGGCCGCCGGGCCGTGGTGCATTGCTGGGGCGGTATTGGCCGCACGGGCACGGTGGTGGGCTGCCACCTGCGCCAGCATTTCGGCCTGAGCGGCGATGAAGCTCTGGCGCGCATCGCCGAAGAATGGACAACTGTGGAGAAGAACCAGCGCGCGCCCCAATCGCCCGAAACCGACGAGCAAGCCGCCTTTATTAGTGCGTTCGAGCCCGTGCCGGTTCCGGTCGGATAGGTGGCCAGAGTTGGCTAGTTCACGGGCGTGGGTTCGGCAGGAGTCAGTTTCACGCCCGTGAACTGCTGCGGGTTTGCGGCCGAAGCAATGGGCTCGATGCGCATGCGCTTGTCGTATTTGCTCACATTGGCCAGCTTCAGTAGCGAGGTGTAATCGCTCGTGTGCCCGCTTTTGGTCTTGATGAAGTAGCTGTTTACGCGCAGCGTGGCCGGGTCGTAGCTTACTTCCAGCGCCGTGGTATCGCGCCAGTACGTGTACAGGGCCTCGGTGGCACCGGTTTCTGATTGGCGGGGGGTGCGGTCGCGGTCGGGCCGCACCGACTGGCTAATCAAAGGGCGGGCAATTTCGTCGGCGTTCAGGCCCAGCAAAGCCGGTACATCAAAAGCGCGCTGTACGGTGGTCGCAGGAGCAGCCGTCGAAACGGATGGGTTTTCGGTCGCGGGTCGCTCGGTGCTGGCGCAGCTCAGCAACAAGGCCAGCGGCAGGAGGGGGGCATACTGTTTCATTGTCTTTGAGACATAAGAATGAAATCCCTTCTACGCAAAGGCCCATTATACTGTTGGTTACCGACCGTATTACCGGCGTCTCGGCTTAGCCAGGCAGCGTGAGCAGCCCGGCAATGCCCTTCACATTCAGCCGGGCAAACTTGCGGATGCGGTCGAAGCGGGCATCGGTTTCGGCCCACTCTTCATCGGGTGGCAGGGGCCGGGGTATGTGGGTTTCCAACAGGCCGAAGATGGATGCTGCGATATCGAAATACCCCAACAGCAGCAAGTACAGCTGTTTTTTCTCCGCCTCCGCATACGCTTTGGTTCGAATGGCCTTGGTGAGCGTATCGAGCTGGCTGGTTTCGTCGGTGTAGAGGTCGCGCAGGGCGTGGCGGCTGCGCCAGTACTCGGCCAGGGCCCCCGCGGGCACCCCATTAATCGAAAACGGGAAGTCGGAAGCAAAGGCCGACGCCTTCAGAAATGCGGCTTCGGCCGCGTAGAGCGGCGCCAGGTGCTTTTGCAGGCTGGTCCACAGGCCGGTGCGGGCCCGGTCGAAGCCCGGCGTGGAGGTTGGGTCGGAAGTACTCATTGGGAATGCTGTTGGAGGTAGCGCGAAAACCTTCGTGGCCCTACCATGCGGTACCTAGTAGAGTGATAAAAGTGCGCATCGAAAACGAAAGATTGAAAACGAAAGAATGAAGCGAAGGATGGGGTTGAGCCTAAAGCTGAAGCGCACCGGGCCAGCCATAGCATCCCCGGGTCAGCAATTGCCGCGCCGGCGCCAAAGTTAAGTTCTGTGCCGGGCCTCGCCCGCCTGCCCCGTGCAGGCAAGCTGATGCTTGGCGCAAAAAGCCGATACCAATCAACAGAAGGCGCACCACTTCTTGCCGTTTCCTGGCGTATACTTCTATCCACAACTCCTTCTTATGGCTTCTCGCAACCTCCCCGCCACCTTCGATACCGATGAACGACTGCGTTGGGTCGAGCGCGTAGCGCACCTCATGGACAGCCAGTTCCAGGTGCCCGGCACCACTTTCCGCTTTGGCCTCGACCCCTTGCTGGGGCTGCTGCCCATTGTGGGCGACTTGTCCACCACTGCCGTTTCGGTGGCGCTGCTGCTTACCATGCTGCGCCACGGGGCCAGTGGGGCGGTAGTGGTTCGCATGGCCCTCAACATCTTCATCGATACCATTGTGGGCGGCATTCCCCTGATTGGCAACGTGTTTGATTTCGCCTACAAAAGCAACGAGCGCAACGTGGCCCTGCTGCGCCGCCACTACGCCGAAGGCCAGCACGCGGGCAGCGGCAAGGGACTCATACTATTGCTGCTGCTGCTGTTCGGGGTGGTGTTTGCGCTGGTAGCCTGGGGCAGCGTGGCCCTGCTGCGCTGGGGCTGGCATTTTTTTGAAGCCCATTCGGCTATCAGCGGGTAATGGACTGATTTACCTTGACTCCGTGGTTGAGAGGAGCCACGGCTGAATAAGCCCCACGCGACCCCGTTTGCGGCCACCTGCCTATCGGACAAGTACCGTCGTCTACTTGGAACGCTGTTCAATTATAAAGTGCCTTTCCGGAGGTTTCTGGGAGCCTGTATCGGCATTGGGATGATTGGCTGACCAAATAAGGACCGCCGGCCGGCCGATGCCTCGCTGCTTAATAGTTCGTTTGGGACCTCCACTGCACTCATTTATGGAGGTGTCTCCTCTTGCCAATTGCCTTGGTATTCAACAATCTTTCGCCCACCCGGCACTATCCGGCCAATAAACACTGGTATCGTTTCCGGTGCCGACGCTACCACTTCCAATCTGTCTGTCGGTGATGAAGCCCCGCTGATTCCAGCGGAAGCGCTACGCGCCCCATCACCTTTCAATAAAAAAAGCCCTCACTTCAATGAGGGCTTTTTTTATTGAAAGGAACACGCAGTTTGCTTATAGGCCCAGCGTGTAGGTCCCGGTGCTGGAATCGTACGAGCCCTGGGCAAAACTTGACTGCCCGGTTTCGTTGATGATAATATCGACGCTGAACGGGTAGATGTAGTTGCAGCCCGTGCCATAGGTAATGCCGTCCGGAGGCGTGATGGTGGTGACTACCGTCCAGTTGCGCGCTGGTACCTCGAGCATTACGTACCGCTTGATGCCGTTTTTAATGGTCGAGGAAGGGGTTACGTTGCACGGAGGCTGGCTGCCACCGCCGCCGCTACCTCCTCCACCGGGATAGGGGTCAATAGGGGCCACATTATTTGCGCTGCCAGGGGCTGCAGTGGGGGCCGGGGTATCGGCCCCTGTTTTGGAGCAGCCTGATCCCAGCGTTAGCATGGCAGCAAGGAACAGGTATTGGGTTGTTTTGAACATAGCTCGGAAAGGGAGAGTGAAGCGAATGGTCAAATGTCTCTCGTTCGCCGTGCTCAGGAAAGGACAATACGGTTCTATACGTGACTGTAATTTTAACGTGATGGACTAAGACATATTTAATTTCTTATTCGATTTATAGCCTTTACAGTATGGTTTAGGATTGGGCGCATGCTGAAACCGCAGCACAACCTGACAAAATCGGTTGGTTTTGAGCTGGGTTTTCTACCTTTCTCGCTAAACGGCTCTTTAGGCTCACAAGCGCCCCGTGCCGCACGAACGCACCCAGCGTCGATGACTGCCCAGGTCTGCTGCTCACCCCCCCGCTACCTGAGCAGCTGGATTTGCTTTCGCATTCGTATCAGCTCCCTAACAGGCCTATGGGTAGGCGATGCTGCCCGCCCACCCCGAAATAGGTACCTTTGAAGCTGGTCGGGCAGGGGGCTTGTAGTGGGGCCGAATGGCAAGGGTGGGTGCCGTGCCGGGCTCTAATAAGTGGGTTTTTCCTGCTTCCGAAGGAAAAATGCCGGGTTACAAAATTAGCCGGACTAGAGTGAATTTCCGTATTCGGCTGGCATTTCTCACTTCTATTAGTTTATGAAAATACGTCGTCACCCAACGCAGACGAAGCTTTTGCTATTCCTGTTCGGCTTGGCACTGACAGTGCCGCACCGGGCTCTGGCACAAGCAGCACCAGTATTTATATACCCGCCCACGCCCGCCAACGGGCAGGTGTACAGCATTTCGCAGGGCCAGTTTCTCGCGTTCAGCGTGCGTGCTGTTGATACAAATGCCAGCGAAGTACTCACGCTGCAGGCACAAGGCTTGCCCGCCGGAGCGGCTGTGAGTCCCGCAACTCCCGCGAGCGGCAACCCCGTGCAAACCACCTTTTCCTGGACGCCTACGGCCGCCGCGGCAGGTACCTACGTCATTACCTTCACTGCCCGCGACCCCCAGAATCTGCAGGCCAGCACGTCTGTGACAGTGCGCGTGACTGCCCAGCCCTGCAACCCCGTGGCCAACCAGCCCCAGGCTGGCCCCGACCAGCTGACTACCAGCGCCGGCAGCTCCCTGACGTTCACCGCTGCTCAGCTTTTGGCCAACGACACCGACCCGCAAGGCCAGCCTTTGCAAGTAGCCAGCGTGGGAACGCCCAGCGCCGGCACCCTGCAGGCCATCGGCAGTGGCTCCTATACTTACACGCCCCAACCAGGTTTCAGTGGAACGGCGACCTTTACTTACCAGGTGGAGCCAGCTGGGGCTGTGCAGACTTCCGAAGCCTCGGGGCACTACTATGAATTCGTGAGCGCGCCGGGCATCTGCTGGAGCGCGGCTCGTACTGCCGCTGCGGCTCGTTCCTATATGGGCCTGGCCGGCTACTTGGCCACTCCCACCTCGCCAGCCGAAATGGCCCTGCTGACAAACCGCCAAACGGGCCAGTACTGGCTGGGTGGCAGCGACGACGCGGTGGAAGGAGAATGGCGCTGGAAAACAGGGCCTGAAGCCGGGCAGCTTTTCTGGCAGGGCGCCGTGAACGGCACCGCGGTCCTCTACAGCAACTGGAGCCCCGGCGAGCCCAACAATTCGTTAAGCTCGACCCGGCCCAACGGCGAAGATTACACGGTTTTTTTCGGCGCCTCGGGCCTTTGGAACGACGCTTCCGAATGCAACGACGGCAGCACCACGGCTGGCTACGTCGTAGAATACGGCGGGCTCGAACCCTGCACGCCGGTACGCTTTGCCACCGGCACCGTATCAATTGCCGTGGGGCTGGCCACCGCGACAAGCTCAGCCACGGTCCCGGTGGCCCAGCTCGCCGCCCTGCCCAACCCCAGCAACGGCCAACTGCACGTGAGGGTGGAGCCGACGCTGTCGGGCCCGGCCCGGCTGGAGTTATTTGACCTGCAAGGGCGCTTCGTACGCCAGGTCTTTGAGGGCTTCCTCACCGCTGGTTTGCCCGTTGAACTACCAGTGGACGGACGCGACCTGGCCGATGGAGTGTACCTGCTCCGCCTGCACAGCAACCAGCCGACCCAGGTGCTGCGCGTGGTGGTGCAGCGGTAAGCCGCGTTTGTGGCCGTGCCACAACGCTGGCCGCCACAGGCAACTCAAAACTTCCTGCTATTCGCAGAGTCTCAAGCGGGGACCTGGCTTTCGGGCGTAAGCATCGACTGGTCGATGATGGTGAGAATTTCGGCGTCTTTGTCGGTGTCGAACTTTCGGGCGAACAGCCGGTCGCTCTGGCGTAGGGCGGGCGCATCGGCCACGGTCAGCAGTTTGGGGTTGGCGCCGCCGCCCGACCAGTCGATGTAGCGGTAGCTGTCGTTGACGATGGTGTCCTTCAGTGGCGAGTTCAGCAGGACCGTGGTGATGAGGAATTCATCGGCGCCCCAGGTGAGGCGGCTGAAACGCCGGACCTGGGGGTTCTGGTCGAGAAATGCCACCAGGTACTCGGCGCATTCCCGGCTCATGGTCCACCAGGTACCGTAAGTGCCTCCGTAGAGGGCATAAGGCAGGGGAAACCGGCGCTTGGGCAGCAGCTTGTTGAGCAAGCCCTGCAGCACGTACTGAAACCGGAATTCATAGTAAACCGTGTGGTACTCCTCCACGCGCTTGATGGCGTGCTGCCACCACTCGGAGCCCTGGGCTTCGTAGGCAAAAAAGGAGCGACCTATGTGTTGGGCAAAGAAGCGGTAGATGCTGTCGGCCGGCTTGATGGGGTAGTCCTGCCCGCTTAGCAGATTAATGAAATCGTAGGCGATGCCGCTCGCCAGTATTTCGCGCACGCCTTGCACCGTGGCTTCCACAATGCTGTAGGAGCCCCAGCGCACCAGGTGCCGCTGCCGGATAAACCGAACCCGGGGCAAGGCGGCCAAATGCGCAAACTCGCGGAAATCGGCTTTGGCATCGAGGTGGATGTAGAAGTCGAAATGTTCGTGCGCAAGCGCCTGAATCAGGCGCTCTACCTGGCTGCTGTTCTTGTGGGCCAAAATCAGGTGCGCGAGTCTCATTATGAAGGGTGAAAAAAGAGTAAGAGGTAGCCGGCAGCCGGTGGGTATCTCAAAAAGTTAAAACCGCATTGTCGCCGGCCCAATGCGCCATTAGCCAAGTGCTTAGTGTAAGTTCTGGTTGGTGTTGATGCTGGGGCTTTGTTTGGCCATAAAGCGACCCGCCAGCAGCTTGAATTCGCGAAAGCCGGTGGTCATAATGGCCCGGAGGGAAAGCGGCAGGTGCTTTTTGAGGTGAACATAACCAAACACAAAGCCGACAATACCGGTCGGCAAGCTGGCCACTGCCACGCCGTAGATGTTGCCAAACAGCAGCAGCGCTGTTACGTCGCCCACCACGTTCACGGCCAGCATCAGGAACACCTTCACCATGTTCAGGCGGGGCTGGTTCACCACATCCAGCGTTACGCCCACAAACCGGTCGATGGGGAAAAGCAGGGCCAGCACCATGCCAATGCGCAGCAGGTTGGCAGCCTGGGAGCCCTCGTACTTGGCGCCTCCAATGAGGTAGATGGGAATATCGGCCAGCACAATGGTGCCCACAATGAGCGGCACAAACGCCCAGGTGAGCATGCCCGCGTTTTTGCGCAGCAGGCGCGCTACCTCCGGGGTATCGCCCTGGTTGAAGGCCGCCGACATGGCCGGCATGGCCGTGGCCACAAAGCTGCGCAGCGGGATTTCGATGATTTCCATGAAGCGCCCGGCCAGGTTGTACACCGCCAGCATGGCCGGCCCCAGCAGGTAGCTGATGATAAACGTGTCGGAGCTGCGCAACAGATTAGAGCCCACGTAGCTGCCCACGCTGTACTTGCCGAAGTGCGCCAGCTCGGCTACGCAGGCGCGGCTGCGCTGCCGCAAGCTGCTTAGGTCGGCCCAGCCCAGCACCAGCATTAGCAGGCTGGTAACGGCTGCCGCGCCCACGTAGCTGTACACCACTTTCTCGAGGGTAAGCGTGCCGCTGAGCATCAGCCCGACAATGCCAACCACAAACAAGCCCTGCGACAGCAGGCGGATGTAGAGAATGCGGTCGAAGCGCATGTCGGCCTGCATCATGGCCGCCGCCATAAATTGTGGCAGCGTGGCCACCAGCACCAGCCCAAACCAGTGCAGCAGCAGGCCGGTGGCTCCCTCGGCACCGGGCCCGAGCACCAGCCACGCCCCAAGGTTCAGCAGGGCCAGTACGGCGGTGATGGCCAGCGCAATAAACCAGGCCGAACCCGTGACCTCGGCGGCCCGGGCAGGCAGGGCCCCCGAGCGGCCCCGGATAAAAGCCGTGGTCAGAAAGCCGGCCCGAAAAGAGTCGGCCAGGTTAACGGCGGATATAAACAGTATCCACACGCCCGTATCGCGCACGGACAGCGCCCGAAACAGCAGCGACACCGACGCGATGCTCATGACCGACACCGTGAGGTTGCCGGCCAGGGAAAGCACCTGCGGGTTGGCGAGGGAGGACCGAATTTTAAGTACGAAAGCGCTTTTCATTGAGCTTGGGCCGCTGGGCCGCCATGCTAGCTGCCACGGCGGGCACCGGAACGAGTAAAAAATAGAGAGGCTCGGCTCTACGGAGAGGGTGGTGCCGGAATGCGGGCCTGCCTGCTGCCTGCGTTTGCCGCCTGCGCTTGCCCGGCCGCAAACACCACGGCTTTTACCTCGGGGTAGCGGCTGCCATAGTGCCGCGCCCATTGCGCCGAAGCAGCCGACTGCGCCTGGGGCACAAACAGCAGAATGGGCTTGCTCTGCATTTCAATTTGCGCAGCCACCTGTTCCCGGAAGGGGATGTAGCAGGCATCCCCCGAGGAATTGGCGCCGCAGTCGCTGGCCACCCACGTCACATTGGCCGACCCCGGGAAGTAGCTGGCAATGGAGTCGGGGCGGGGCGACGTCCACACCCACACGGCTGTGGTATCGCCGGTGGCGCGGTAGCCTTTCACGAGGGCCTGCCAGGCCGCACGATAGGCGTGGGCATTGGGCGCCTGAATAATGGGGCGCAGCAGAAGCTGGTTTTCGTGCTTCAGGAGGCGAATTACCTGCCGCTGAAACGAGGGGTTGCCGGTGCTGCCTTCGGTTGCGTGCCAGGTCAGCATCGGAATGTCGCCGCGCTGGTTTATTTCTTCAATTGCCGCCACGGGCAACCGGGCCGTGGCACCCGAGGCAATTTCCAGGCTTACCACCTGGCTGCTGGCCTTCGGCGACTTTCCCCAAACGATGAGCCCGGAGCCGACGCTGGCTGCCGCTGGTGCTATCGGCAGCGGGAGCGGGTTGCCGCTGGCAACCACCCCGGTGCGCAGCCCGCCGGAGCCGGTGTGGGCCCAGATGTAGTCATCGGAAATGCCCACCTGCTCGCGCCACTGCACCAGCACGAAGCCGGCCGTGGCCAGGGTGTGAAGGATGGCCAGGCCCATAGCAAAAGCCACCGAGCCTCTGCGCAACTGGCCGGTGATGAGCCCACCCCCGGCTACAAGGCGGTTGTCGACCCATTTCTTGAAGGAAAACAGGGGGGGAGTGGTCCACAGGAACTGCCGCAGCTGGTTGAGCAGCTTGTGCTGGGCCATCACCACCGCCACCAGCAGAATGGCGGCGTTCATAAGGGCCAGCGTGGCCATCAATTTCGTGTAAGGGCCCCGGATGCCGGGCACCTGCATGCTATAAGTCGCGGCCCCGATGCAAACCACGGCCAACAGCAGGTTGAGGGAGCTAAGCGGCCACTCATTTTTTACATGGCCTTCTTTGGGGGTCGGAATGTAGGGCACCTTCACGTTGAAGAAGGTGTAAATCAAACCCAACGTATACACCCACCAGGTGGCGATGCGCAGGAAGCCCCCGGCCAGGTGCAACCCCGGTTCGTGCTGCTCGCGCAGCCACTGCTGGGCGTTGTACCGAATCAGCAGGCCCACCGTGGTCACGGGCAGCATGTGCACGGCAAACTCCGGCAACGACAGGTGCCACGGAAACTCGAGCAGCAGCAGCGAGGCCACGGGCACCACAATGTCAATCAGGGCCACCACACCGGAGAAGAAGTAGAGCGGCAGGGTAAAGTAGTGCAGCTTCTGCCGCCAGGTGAAGTTGCGGAACAGCCGCGGGTACACGTGGGTCAGCAGGTCGAAGGTGCCGCGGGCCCATTTGAGCTGCTGCATGTAGAAGGCCCCGAGCGAGGACGGCACCAGCCCGCGGCTCACCACCACGGGCGCGTAGATGGATTTCCAGCCGGCCGCGTGCAGCAGCATGGCCGTGTGCATGTCTTCGGTCAGGCCCGGGGCGTGGCCGCCAATGCCATCCAAAGCCTTCCGGCGAAAGGTGCAGTTGGCGCCGATGGACTGGACGGTGTTGTAGCTGTTCATGCCCATCATCAGCGGGCCGTAGAAGTGGTAGGTTTGCTCGGCGGCGCCCAGGGCTACAAAGCTTTCCTTTTGGTTGCCATAGGCCTGCACCACTTGCACGTAGCCCACGGTGTCGTCCTCGAAGTAGGGCATCACCTGGTCGAGGAAGTCGGGGGTCACCTGGTGGTCGGGGTCAAGCACCACGCAGAACTCGCCAGTGGCCTGCTGTAGGGCGTTGTTGATGTTGCCGGCCTTGGCATTCTTTTTCACGGTACGCGTCACGTGCACCACACCCAGCCGCTCGCACACCGCCTTCAACTCCGGGTTGTTGCCCTCGTCGCAGAGGTAGGTGGTGTGGGGGTAGCGCACGGCCACCAGGCTTTCCAGCGTGGCAATAATCATGGCGTGGGGCTCGCCGGGGCAGGCCGTGGTGAGCATGTCCACCTTGCGCGGGGGGGCCGTGGGCGGCACTGCCGGCAGGATGGGCTCCTGCACGTGCACGTAGTGGTACCACTCGTGCAGCATGCGCAGCATTTTGTAGCACAGCGAAAACGTCAAGGCCCAGTACAGCGGCGCGTAGCCCATGTGGTCGGAATCGGCGAACCACCAGAAGAACTGCGCCAGCAGAATCAACCCAATCACCACGAGCACCCGCATCTGCTTGGTGCCCTTTGCGTCCTGAAATTGGACCCTTACGCCGATGGTCTCCGGCGGCTGCACGCTTCGCGAAGCCTTCACCTCAGTGGTGGAGAGTATCGTTGCTGCCCCGCTATCCTTGTTTGCTTGGTAAAACTTTTGCTTCATGCTTAATAATCAATGTATTGAATAACTAATAAACCCTAATCAGAATCGTTGAACCGCCAAAACTTCGCTCTGTACGTAAAGCGGCCAACTAATGCCGCGCGGCCCGTTGGTTTTATTTAAAGCGCTATTTAAACACCACCCGGAGCCCTTTTTTCATTTCTTAAATAAGCGCTGCCGTAGTTTCTGCGGTGGAGCCTTGGCCCTTTGCTATTGCAGTGAAATTATACTCCTCCTTCCGGCAGGCAACCCTGCTGATTTGTTGTGTGTTCGGCTCGTTCCTTTGCAGCAATTGCCGCCCAACCCCAGCGGAGCTGGTCGTAAATGTGCTGCCCCTGCAGTCAGCCAGCGGAGTGGTACCGGTACGCGTGCTGCGCACCGGAGCGGACTACGAGCTGCAGCGTGGCGGCAAGCCGTACTTCATCAAAGGGGCTGCCGGTGTGCAGCGCCTCAATCTGATTAAGGAAAAAGGGGGCAACTCCGTTCGCATCTACACTGCCACGTATGCCGACGTGCTGATGGACCGCGCGCAGCAGAGCGGCCTTACCGTCATGTTTGGCCTCTGGATGAAGCCGCCCTACGAGAAGTTCGACTACTACGACCCTAAAGCCGTGGCCGAGCAGCAGGAGGAAGTCTATCGCCAAGTGCAGCGCTTCAAGAACCACCCGGCCCTGCTGATGTGGAACCTGGGCAACGAGCTCGATAACCACAACGGCGACTTCAAGGTGTACCAGATTGTAAACGAGACGGCCAAGATGATTCACAAGCTCGACCCCAACCACCCGGTTACGACGACCATCACCGACGGCACCTACTCCATCCCCTCCATCGCGCACCTGTGCACGGATATCGACGTGCTAACCATCAACGTGTTCACCAAGCTGGCCGAGCAGCCCCAGCGCATTGCCGATGCCGGTTGGAAGGGGCCTTATATCATCGGCGAGTTTGGCGGACGGGGCTGGTGGGAAACCCCGCTCACCAGCTGGGATGCGCCCCTGGACCAGAGCGGCACGGCCAAGGCCGCCTTTTTGCAACGGGGCTATACCACTACCATCGCTGGCCGCCGCTCGCACTGCCTGGGCTCCTACGTGCTGTACTGGGGCAACCGCTTCGAGCAGACCGACATGTGGCTGAGCATGTTTGCGCCCACCGGCGAAAAAACCCCCATGGTCGACATGATTGAGCAACTGTGGACCAACCGCAAGCCCGCCAACGAGGCCCCGCAGGTGGGGCCCATCAGCCTGGCAGGCAAGCAGGATGTGAACGACGTGGCCCTGGCCCCGGGAACAGATTACCCCGCTTCCATTACGGCCTCCGACCCCAACGGCGACTCGCTGCGGGTGGAATGGAAAGTAACCCGCGACGTGGACGAGTTTCACACCCTGCCGCAAAACCGCACCGCCCCCGAAGCCATTCCAGAAGCCATTCGCGCGAGCCAGGGAGTGAATGCCGTGGTGCACACGCCCACCGTCCGCGGCGCCTATCGGCTGCTGGTGAACGTGTACGATGGCAAAGGCAGCGTTTCAAACAACAGCTTTCCGTTCTTCGTGGGCCGGCCCGACCACCCCGACCTGGGCATCCACATGCCTACGTACCGCCGATTCTAGGGCGGTTCTCCGGTTGGTGTACGGCTTCGGCAGCCGTTTTGCCCCACCCCCGGCCCCTCCCCACCGGGGAGGGGCCGGGGGTGGGGTCTGCGTACACGAACGTGAGAACTGCTCTATCCGGGCTGTTGCCGGCAGCTACGCCGTGGGTACGGCCCGCTGCGCTTTGTCCCAGGCGGCGGGTTGCGCCTTGCGCCAGTGCCGCAAGGCTCCCTGAAATACGGCCACGTTCATCATCGTGAAATAAAGCGGCACCAGCAGCTTGCCCGCTGGCTGGCCCCGGCTGGCCAGCTGCCAGCCCAGGGCCGCTGCCCCGTAAAAAAGGACTTGCAGCACCAGCAGCAGGGTATAAATGCCACCGTAGGTATAAGCCAGCACGGCATTGAGTGGCAACAATAGCAGCAGCAGGGCCGGGGTCAGGCTCCAGCGCAGTACCCGGTGCGAGATGTACAGAAACGACACCACCGGCTGGCGCAGCGGGTTGAGCAAGGGCAGCAGCCGGCCCATGGCCTGCCAGCCTCCGGCGCAAATGCGCACCTTGCGCTTCATCTCTTCCGCGAGTGAAAAGGAAGGCGGCTCCATGGCGTAGGCCGCGGGCTCGTACACCACGCGGTACCCGGCGTCGACGATGCGCATGGACTGCACGAAGTCGTCGAGCACCGTGTCGGCCTCCAGGGGCGCGAACAGGCTGGTGCGGAATGAAACCAACTCACCGGCCACCCCCATCAGGCTGTAGATGTCGGAGTCGCAGCGCTTCAGCATCGACTCATACTTCCAGTACAAGCCCTCGCCGGCGCCCGAGGTGCTGCCGTCGTGCAGCACCCGCTTTTCGCCCGACACAGCGCCTACTTTCGGGTCCTGATAGTGGCGCACCATCAGGCGAACGGCTTCGGGATTTAGCAACGTGTTGCAGTCGGTGAAAATGACGTAGGGCGTCTTCACGTAGCCAATGGCGCGGTTTTCGGCCATCGACTTGCCGGCCCGAGCCGGCTCGTGCAAGTGCTGCACGCCGGGGTAGGCCGCCAGCACCTCCCCCGAATGGTCATTGGAACCGTCGGTGATGAAAAGGAGCTTGAGCTTGCCGGCCGGGTAGTTTAGGGACTGGCAGTTGCGCACCTTTTCGTCCAGGATGTCGGCCTCGTTATAGGCCGGTACTACCAGGGTTACTTCAGGCTCAAAAGCTGTGGCCAACGGCCGGGCTTTGCCTCGAACCGCCTTGGCCCACAGCCACACAATAAGTCCATACCCAACGTAGGTGTAAAAAACGATGGCCAGAAACAGCCAGAATAGAAAGAGTAACGTGTCGAGCATGGGTGGGGCCAAGCAGCAGGCCGGGCAGGTATAAATTTTGGATAGGCTCCCCAGCCAAGCCGGCTGAAGGAATAGAGGGAACAGAAGCCGGCTTTAAGAGAGGCTGAGAAACTCAGGTAGCTGAGGGTGCTACATATTTTTCCCACTGCCCGGTATTCGCGTTGTATTGCTTGAGGCAGCGGGCCGGGTTGCCGCCCACGATGGAATAGGCCGCTACATCTTTGGTAACGACGCTGCCGCCCGCCAACACGGCGTGCTTACCGATGCGGACGCCGGCTGTGATAACGCAGTTGGCGCCTATCCACACCTCGTCTTCCACCACGATTTCGGCCGTGCTACAGGGCTGGTCCTTGATAGGCCGCTGCACATCGAGGTAGCCGTGGTTGAGGCCCGAGAACACCACATTTTGGGCTATGATAACGTCGTTGCCGATGCGCAGCGGCCCAATCAGCACGTTGCTGATTCCCACCAGTGTGCGCTCCCCGATGTACACCCCACCCATGCCGTTGTTGATGGTCGCAAAGTCTTCGATAACAGAATCAGCCCCGAGCACGAAAGGCTGGAAGGGCACCACGTCGAGCCGCGTGCGCCAGCGGACCAGTGCCCTGCGGCCCCGCTGGTGCACGAAGGGGTTCACCAGCCAACGCACCCACAGCCGCGGCCGCGCCTCGCGGGGCACCAGCACCAGCCACAGCGCCAGCTGCTTCAGCCGGGGGTTGCTCTTGATTTTTTCGGCAATGGACATGGCAGGGGAAAAGCTGGCAGCAGGCAGCACAAGGCCTGCTCTACCAGGAAAAACAATACGCTAATGAACAACTGCAGGCTAATGCCGGGCACTCACCTCCTCGTACACACGAAGCACCTGACGGGCCGTTTCGCGCCACGAAAACCGCTGCACGCGCTCCAGGCCCAGCTGCGCGAGGCGGGCGCGTTCAGCGGGGCTGTTCTGCAGCTGCAGAATGGCTGCGGCAATGGTTTCGGGTTTAAAGGGGGCTACCAACAAGGCGGCGTCGCCGGCCACTTCCGGCATGGAGGACGTGTTGCTGGTGATAACCGGCGTGCCGCAGCCCATGGCTTCGAGAATGGGAATGCCGAAGCTTTCGCGCAACGAAGGGTACAAGAAGATTTCGGCCAGGTTGTACAGCAGCGGCAACTCCTTATTTGGCACGTAACCGCAGAGCTGAATATCGGCCCTAAGGTCGGGCGCCTGCAACTCATTGAGCACGGCCAGCAACGCACTTTCTGGGTAGTCGAGCATCACCAGCTTACACTGCAGCTGGCCCTGCTTTTTGAGTATTGCCAGCGCCTGCAGCACGCCCCGCAGGTTTTTCTTGGGGTCGGTGTTGGCCAGGAAGAAGATAAACCGGTCGGGAAGCTTGTAGCGGGCTTTCGCCGCCGCCAGGGCCGCCGGGTCGGATATACGCTGGAACTGCTCCCCGGCGCTGTTGTACACCACTTCTACCCGCCCCTTGGTACCCGGCAGGCGCTGCTCGATGCGGGCCTGCTCGAAGGCCGACACGGTGAGCACCCGCTCGCAGTGAGGCACCACGCGGGGCACGTTCCAGCGGCGGTAGAGGTTGCCGGCCCGCTGGTACCAGCTGCCACGGCGCAAATCCAGCGGCTCTAGATAGATGATGTCGTGCAGGGTGAGTACCAGGGGCATGCCCGGGCGTAGCGGGGCGGTGTTGCTGGTGCAATGCAGCAAGTCCACCTGGGCCTTGCGAGCGGCCCGCGGCAGCAGCACCTGCTCCCAAAGCGGGTAAGGGCCGCCGGGTACTTCCACAATGTGAAAGTTAGCGGTTGCCTGCAGCACGCCGTGGTCGGAGTCGGGCTTCACGAAGATGAAGTACTCGTTGTCGTGGTCGAGCTGTTGCAGGTTGCGAATCAGCTCCAACGCCACGATGTCCATGCCGTGCTTGTGCGGCCGAAACAGCCGCTGGGCTTCAATGCCAATGCGCAGCCGCCGCGTGGGTGGGGCCGCGGCAGGGCTTGCTTTGAAAGGTGTAACAGGTTCAGGCATACAACACGGGTATTATAATTCAAGCTGTTTGGGAGCCCACAACAGGCACGCTGCTCGCGGTCGGTAGGGAATCCAGTGCTTGATAGAGGGTTTGCACACTGGCGGCCCAGGTGTGGCTGCGCGCAAAGGCAATACGGGCGTCGGCGGTGCTGGGGCCCGCATGCATCAGGGCCTCATCCAGCAATTCAAGCCATTGCGCTTGGCCTTTGGCCAGGTATACGTGGTCAGCAAACAGGTCCATGGTACGAGTGTGCGTTGCCACCACCGGCTTGCCCATGGCCAGGTATTCGTCAATCTTCAGGGGGTAATTCCCCACGGTGGCGTCGTTTACCACTTGTGGATTGATGCATATGTTGGAGTGACGGAGGTAGGCAGCCAGCTCTTCGGGCCGCTTACCCCCCAGAAAATGCACGTTGGGCAGCTGGTGTAGCTCGCTGCCCTTGAACTCCTCGTCTTCAGGCCCAATTAATACCAGATTCCACTGCGGGCGCTGCCGGGCAATGGTCAGTAGCAGCTCGATGTCGAGGCGGAGGGCCGTTAGAAAGCCGGTGTACACGATGCGGGGCTGCTTTACCGGGGCTAGGCCGGCGGGGCACGAGTAGTCGGCATCAGCATCATACATCGTCAGCACGCAGCCCTGGCCGATGTCGTGGGCACGCGTCGTGTGCTGCCGGGCGTAGTCGGCCAGGTAAGCTGAGTTGGTTGCCACCAGGTCGGCCTGCTGCATCAGCTGGGTTTCCGCCCGCGGGCCGTGCCGCTGGAAGTAGGGCACGCCTAGGGTGTAGTCGCGCAGGTAGTAAACCGAGCGGCTCAGCTGGAGCAAGCGTGGCAGGTCCAACCCCTGGAAGATGATGCCGTCCTGCAGCAGCATGGCGTCTTTAAAACGTAGCGCATCTGTAGCCTGCCGGATGCTTCGGGCCAGCAGCCGGCTGTTCCAGCCGTTCAGCGTATCGAAAGCGCGGCCCGGCTGCAGCCTGTTTATGGAAATGCTCAGCATGCGGGGCGTGAGCACCCACAGATTCGGTTCTGCCTGCACCAGGCTTTCCTTCTGCCCCAGGAGCACCCGCAGCCGGGTTTGAACGGCGGGCTCTTTTCTGCCCCGGAGCACGGTGTTCACATCCAGCGGCAGGTTCACGTACAGCACCCGGTTGTCCTTGGCCAGCTCCTTTGCCAGGTTCTTGGCATTGCTCGCAATGCCGAGGTCCCAGCCTTGCTGGCAGAGCATGATGATGTTACCGTCTTTCATAGCGGGCAGGAGCTACTTCCGGGCCGAGGCCCGCAGGCCCCGGCGCACCCCGATAATCAGGCTGATAAGGGCAGGTATAAAGATGATTTCCCAGGGCATAAGGCAAGTATTCGTTCAGGAGTGAATTAGTTGGTAGTTGTCAGGCTATTTTATCAGAATAAGCTAACAACGGATAACTAGCAACTGACAACTCAGGAGGGACGATGACCGGGAGCCGGCGCGGCGGGGGCGTGCGGAGTGGGCATAAACGAGCTTTTGGCTTTCTTGAGCTGCAGCAACGCCAGTACCATAGCACCCAAAGCAAGCGGCAGGTGCAGTACGGCGCGGCCCACCTGCCGGGTGTAGAGGCGGGCGGGCAAGGCCAGCAGCAGCGCCGCGCCCGTGCCCAGCAGCAGCGCCAGCCAAAATCCCGGACCCGGCTCCACGGGCAAGAGCAACGACAGCCCCAGCAGCAGCGTCAGCGTACCCAGCAGCAGCACCCGGGGCAGCAGCAACGACTGCAGAATTTTGTCGAAAAACTCGAAGTTGCCCCGACCCAGCTGGCGCAGGCCCTCCCCGAAGTACTTCACCAGGAACTCCAGTTGCGTGGCCAGCCAGCGGGTGCGCTGGTTGGCAAATACGCTGGCGTTCGGGATTTTCTCATCGTAGACCAGCGCGTCGGCCAGGTAAGCTATTTTAACGCCATCACGCAGCACCCGGAAGTCCACTTCCTTGTCTTCGCCGGGCGTGTCGCCGATGTCCTGCAGCAGCTGGTGCAGGTAGTCGTACTCGAAGGCCATGCCCGAGCCGATGAGGGCCGACGACATGCCCAGCCGGGCGTGGCCCAATCGGAAAATGTGGTTGTTGATTTCCTCGTTGCAAGCGTCGAGCACGGCAAAGGGCGAGTCCAGGTTCTTGGCCGTGCGGTGGCTCTGCACCACGCGGTAGCCCACGGCAAAGGCGTCGTTGACCTGCGCCAGAAAGCCCGGCGCCATTTCGTTGTCCACGTCCAGAATCACAGCCACGTCGTAGGCGCCGCGGGGCAGCTCGGTCAGCGCTGCGAGCAGGGCTTTGCCCTTGGTGCTTTTGGCAAAGCCCACCTCAATCACGCCGGCGCCATCCTGCCGCAGCGCCTGCACCGTAGCCGGCGCCAACCCGTCGGCCACCACGTGCACGTCGGCCGAGCCGGCGTACTGGTGGGCCACGGCCACCGGCGCGGTTTCCCGAATCACGGCGTCGGCCCGGTAGGCGGGCATCAGCACGCACATGCGGCGCGGCTGCCCCGTAGCAGCTGGCAGCGGCTGGGGCGCGCGTCGATGGCCGGCCACGGCAAACACCAGCAGGTACAGCACATTGAACAGCAAAAAGCCGTCGAGCAGGGAAAAAATAAGGGTTGCCAACGAAAGCAGCATAGTCGCGAGAAGTGAAGCCCGGTAGCTTAAATGGAAGCGGTAGGGGCGGGGCTGATAGCAGCTATGGGGGCCGCGGGAGTGGCAGGCAGAAACTCGTTCTGATGAACGTTGTGGCCCTGCAAATGCCAGCCCAGGCCCCGCCACAACGCCCCCAGGTGGCCCCACTCGCCCCGCAGGGCGTGGCGCAGGCTGTGTTTGGGCACGGCCACCAGCAGGAAAAACAAACTGCCGCTCCACAGGCGCCAGCCCCGGGAGTTGCGCCGAATAAAAAGCAGGCGGTTGCGGTTCATGTAGTAGGTGCGCAAGACCGAGCCCTGGCCCACCGATACCGACTCCTTGTGGTAAACGGTTGCGCCAGCTTCGTAATAAGCCTGGTAGCCCTGACGCTTAATCATCTCGCACCAATCCAGCTCTTCGTAGTAGAGGAAGTACAGCGCCGGCATCAGGCCGGCCTGGCGGATAACGGCCGTGGGTACCATCATGGCCGCGCCGTGGATGAGGGCAGTGGGGCGGGAGTTGTCGTGCTGGCCGTGGTCGGGCTCGAGGTAGCCGGCCGTCTCGCTCCGACCAGTCCAGGGGTTGATGCCATCGTCGCAGCCCGCGTACTGAATCAGGTTGTTGGTGCCGTAGAAAATCAGCTTCGGTGATACCACACCCACGCGCTCATTGCGCTCCAGCACCGCCACCAGGGGCTCGAGCAGGTGCGGCACTACCTCGGTGTCGTTGTTCAGAAACAAGCAATACTCGCCGCGCGCGGCCAAGATGCCGAGGTTGTTGCCGCCGGCAAAGCCCAGGTTTTCCTTCGAGCGAATGAGCTGCACCTCCGGGAACTGTTCGGCAATGGGAGCGGGGTCTTCGGTCGGCGAGGCATTGTCCACCACTATCACCTCGTAGTTGGAGTAGGTGAGCTGGCGCAGCGAAGCCAGCATGGCGCAGGTAACCCGGGCCTGGTTGTAGTTGATGGAAATAATGGAAACCAGCGGCTTAGACATGGTCGATGGAGGCTAACGCGGGCGTGTCGAGCGATGGCCCCGTAAACACCAGAACCCAGGAGGTATAGAGGATGATACTCGAAGGCATCTGGTTCATAATCTCGTTGCCGTAGCTGCACATCAGGATGCCCGCGAAGCCGGCCGTGAGGGCCAGCAGTTTTTGGCGCAACGCCGGGTCGCGAATGCGCCACACAATGCCCGCGCACTTGCCCAGGATATAGAGCATGATGCCGAACCAAATCAGGAAGCCCACGATGCCATATTGCCCCCACACCTTCACGAAGTAGCTGTCGGGCGCGATGGTTGATAAGAACTTGTCGGAGTTGTAGAGCTCGCCCCAGTGGCCCATCACGCCCAGACCGCCGCCCAGGGGCCGGGTGGCGAGGTATTCGCGCAGGGTGGCCTGGTTTTGCAGGCGCACCTGCAGCGAGGGGTCGCTGGGGTCTAGGGCCGAGCGCATGCGGTACACGCTGCCGTTGCTGTCGCCAATGTGCGTGTACTTCAGCACACCAAAGGCTCCGGCGGCAAGCGCTAGCCCGAGCACCAGTACCAGCACACGCTTGCTCAGGGCCAGATACACGAAGGTGCCAGTTGCCAGCACGAAGAATGCGCCGCGGGTACCCGAAATCAGCATACCGTAGAGTAACAGTAAGGCAATGGCGACCAGCAGAATGCGCTTGCGCCAGGAAAACGGCCCCAGCGACAGAATGCCGCAAACCAACGCAATGTGAGCCTGAGACGACCCAAACTGCGCCGCTTCGCTGTAAAAGGAAAACACCCGCAGTTGCCCCCAGATGAGGTGGGTACGGGCCGCGCCCGAGTCGAGCCAGTACTGCTCCATGTCGTCCACGCCCAGCACCTTCTGCTTGAAGCCGTACAACGTGCCAAGCACGGAAAAGCCAATAATCAGGTACAGAAACAGGTTCAGGTCCCGCTTTCGGCTGAACACCAGATAGCAGAGTGGCACGGCAAGCAGCCACAGCAACGCGTTGCCGCGGATGTCGTAAAACCAGCCCAGCACGCTGGCCCCGGCCGGGTTGGCCACTTCCAGCAGGTTGAGCACAAACCAGAGCACTGTCAGCCGGCACAAGTCGTTGCGCAGACGGGTCCAGTCGGGCCGCTCCGTTTGATGAAATACCACTGCCAGCCAGGTAAGCAGCAGAATGGCTTCCATGGCCAGCCCTACCGGCAAGTCCACAAAATGGCGGGCCAGGTAGTTAAGTGCAAAACCGTACGCCAGGGCCGCGATATAGCCCGCCCGCGGGTAGTAGAACACCAGCACCACGAAAAAAAGCAGCGGTGGGCCCAGCACCAGCACCGTAGGCACCGTGGTTCCCTGCGTGCCGGCCAGCCACCCCAGCGCCACTGCTGCCGCCACCGCGCCCGGCAGCAGCCAGCGCGAGTTCAGGAGCGAGTAGGAAAAAGGCGGCGCGGGTTTCATATAGGCAAGCACTGGCACGTCGGGTCACCAGCAGGCAGGTAACTTAGCTAATGGCTTCTTGGGCATGGGCTTCGGTCACGCCGGTAAGCACCATTTCGATGGGGGCCGGCGTAGCAGCCCGCAACTGGTCCACGGCCTGCCGGTCGGCGGGGCGCCAGGCCCGCGTGGCAGACACGGTCAGAAACACCTGACCCAGTTGCCGCAGCAGGCCCACTGGCAGAGCCCCTTCACGCAGAGCCGGAAACTCGACTAAGACCACCTTTGGTAAAGGCTGCCCGGCCGGTTGCCGGGGCGTGGCGTGCACCAGCAGCTGCTCCAGCGGCCAGGCCTGCACCGCCGCCGTTTCGGCCGGGTAATACAACGTGGGTACTTCGCCGGTGGCAAGGCCATCGGTACCGGCCGGATATAGCGCCATCACCGACATGCCCATGGTGTGGCAACAGGTGGCCAGGGCTTGGCACAGCGTGGTTTTGCCTTCCTGCCCCTGCACGCTGCCTATGCCCACCAGAAACGGCCCGGGGGCCGTGGTGGTGTTCGATTTGAGCAGGAGGTAGCGGGCCAGTTGCTCCAGGCTACGCTGCTGCAGTTCCTGCTGTCGGGCCGTGGGGGCGGCGTGGTTTGCCAGCAGGAGCCCTGCTACCGGTAAGCCGGTTTGCCGGCTGGCCTTCTCCGGCGTTTGCAGGGTGCGGTCCAGCAAGCCCAGCCCCGCCACCGTGCCCGCCGTCAGCACCAGCCCACCAATGGTGCTCAGCAGCAGCAGCAGCAGCAGCGGGTTGCTTTTGGGCTGCGCGGGCAGGTTGGGTTGGTCTACTATTTTGAGGTTGGCGGTAAGCTGGGTGTTCTGTTGCGTGGCTTTGCTCGCGTTCAGGTTGGCCAGCACGGCGAGGTAGTTTTTCTCGGCGAGGTCAATTTCGCGGGCAATGCGCTTGAGCGAGGCCCCTAAGGGTGCCATGCGCTGGTACTCCCGCTCAAACTCATCACGGCGCCGGTCCATCACCGCCAGCTTGGCCTTGTTCGACTCCACCAGCACCATGTTCTGCACCCATTCGCCCAGCAGGTCCTTGTTGGGGATGCCGCCCGGGGTGTTGCTCTGGGCATAGTAGGTATTGACGTTGTTCTGAATGGCCTGTGCTGCGGCATCAGCCTCGGCCTGCAGCTGCCGCGCCTTGGCGGTGCCTTCGGCGTTCTGCTGCCCAAAGAGCTGCTGGTCGGCCAGACTGGCATTCACCTGGCTCAGCTTGCGGCGCTGCTCCACCACTTCGCGGCTGCTGAGAATGGCGGACTGCTGGCTGCCAAGCTTGCCGTTCACTGCGCGCAACGCGGCCATGGCTCCGGCATACTGCTGGTTGGTTTCCGTCAGCTGGGTGGCCAGGGCTTCTTTTTCCGTGGCCACGTTCTGCGACTGTGCGTCGTAGTTGATGATGTTGTTGGCGCGGTTGAAGGCCAGATTTTCAGATTCGGCCTTGTCCAGCCGCTCCTTGGCCCGCTTCAGCTCCGTCTCGTAATAGGCAATCACCGACGTCGTCTGGCTTTCGCGCAGGTTTTTCGACTGCGACAGAAATACCTGCGTCACCAGCGAAAGCGTGTTCTGGCACAACTCCGGGTCGTGGCTCTCAAACTCCACCTTTATCAGGTCGCTGAAGCCCAGGTGGGTGGCCGTAAGCTTTTTGAGGGCATTTAGGGAGTATGTGGCATTTTTGGCGTCGAGCAGCTTGCGCACAGCGTTGGAATTGTCCGCCTCGGCCATTGTGCGTACCGCTTCCTGGGTTGCTTCGAGGGTGGAGGCCGTTAGCTGCTGGCGCTGGGTGGCGGGCAGGCCCTCACGCAGGTCCTCGTATCGGCTCAGGGGCAGGTATTCGGGGTGCTGGCGGGTGTCCCACAGGTCCTGGGCCAGCAGGCGGCACAGCACCTCCTGCTTGGTCGAGCGGGCCGTAATCAGGTTGGTGAGGTTATCGAACGCGTTGTTGGTGGCGTTGTAGTCGGCCGAGGCATTGCCCGCGAGTGAATAGCCCGAGGCAATGCCCGTGTAAATGGTCGTGTCCGAGCTGTACGCGGTGGGCAGCTCGCGGGCGAAAAACCACGTCGAGGCACCAAGCACCAGTGGCACCAGCAGCAACAGGGCCCATTTGCGGGCCAGCAGCCGGAATAATTCAGGTACACTCACGGGGCAGGGGGCGTCATTAAGGTCGGTATTTTGGCGCCTACCACTTCTTCGAGCAGCAGAAAGGCCGTGTCGTACTGCGTGCGGGCGGTTTCCTGCGCCACCGACACAGAGGTAAGCTGACTACCGGTAGCCGAGAACTCCTGCAGGCTCAGCTGGCCCTGCCGGAACTGCTTCTCGGCCAACTGGTGGCCGGTGAGCGTGTTCACGTAGGCTTCCTGCTGCAGCGTGAGCACCTTGCGGGCCAGCAGCACGTTTTGGTACAGCGGAATGAGCTGCTGGCGCAGCAGGTTTTCCCGCTCCCGCCGCACGGCTTCGCTGCGCTGAATGCTTAGCTCTTCCTTTTTGATGAGGTGGCCGCGGCTAACCACCTGGCCCACCGGCAGCGAGAAATTAACCCCCACCGAGTAGCGGCCCGCGCTGAAGGTGCCAAACTGGTTGGGGTCCTGCGGGTTGTTCACGCCAATGCTGGTTTGGTTGCCGTAGGTGTAGCCGGCTCCCACGCCCACGCTGTTGAGAATGGCTTTGCGGGCCAGCAGCAGGTTTTGCTCGCCGAGCGACTTGTCAATTTCCAGCGCCTGCAAGTCGGCCGAATGCTTGACGGCCGCCGCCGTAAGCAGGGGCAAGGCGGTGGCAGGTGAATTAAAAAAAACGCTTTGCCAAGCGTCGGCAGAAGCGGGCTGGGCCTGGCCCAGGGCCAGGGAAGAATGCAGCGCCAGCATCAAGCCAAAAAGGACCGTTCTACTCATACATTCTCTTTCTGAAACAAGGCGGGAAAGGTCTTGAGGATGATTTCGAGGTCTTTCTTCATCGAGAAGTCGCGGGCGTACTCAATGTCGAGGGCCTTGCGCTCCTCTTCCGACATGTCGCCCCCCTTGCCGCGCCGGCTCACCTGCCACAGCCCCGTAATGCCCGCCGGCGCAATAAAGCGCTTGGAATAGCCATCGGTGAGCAGCTGTTCGGCTTCGTAGAGCGGCAGCGGGCGGTTGCCCACCAGCGACATGTCGCCCCGCAGCACGTTGAACAACTGCGGCAGTTCGTCGATGCTGGTGTTGCGCAGGAAGCGGCCCAGCTTGGTCACGCGGGGGTCGTTGGCAATTTTGATGAAAGCAGGTGCCTGACTGGCTTTTTTCTGGGTGCGGTACTGCTGCTCGCATATCAGCTGCCCTTTTTCGTTCACAAGCTGCTGCTGGCACTGCGTGCCGTTGGCGGTGCAGGTGGCGCACAACTGGCTGGGGGCCGCAGCTATACTTCCCGGCGCGCCACTGCCGGCCTGGTACTGGTTCAGGCTTTTCATCGAGTCCAGCAGCTTGTCGGCATCCGAGCGCATCGAGCGCAGCTTCCAGAACTTGAAAATGCGGTAGCCCGCGCCCACCCGGTACGAGTAATAGAACACCGGTCCGCGCGATTCAAGCTTGATGAGCGCCGCCAGCACCAGCATTAGCGGCGAGAGCACCACCAACGCCCCCGCGGCGCACACCACGTCCAGCAGGCGCTTGCTCACGGGCATGCGCAGGGCATAAGGGCTGTTCACATCCACGGGCAACGGCTTGGGCTGCGCCAGAAAGTGCAGCCGCGTGAGCAGGCGTTCCTGTTCGCCGCTGGCCGCAAATACCTCGCTGCCCGGGCGCTCCAGCAGCACCTTGCGCAGGGCCTGGGGCACCGATTTTTTTGTGAGCCAGAAAATGGGTTGTGCCAACTGCTGCTCATCCTTCAGCATGCGCACCAAGCGCAGCCCCATGCCCGAAGCTGGGTCAGCGGCATTCAGGATGGCGGTGAAAGTAGCAGATGGCTGCGCACAGATAGCCAGGGCCTGCTCTGCGGTGGTGGCCACCGTTACCTCCAGCTCTTCGGCAAATTCGCGCTGGATGCGTTGGCTGTCTGCTTCCTCCGGTGCCAGCAGCAGCACCGGAATGCGGGCGTGGGGTAGGGATTCCAGGCTCATACCCGAATGCGGTTGAGGATGTTCTGGATGCGTAGGCTCAGCTCTTCGGGGTTGAAGGGCTTCACCATGTAGTCGTCGGCCCCCAGGCGCAGGCACTTAATCTTATCGCTGGTGCTGTCCTTGCCCGACAGGATAATCATGCCCACGTCGCGGTACCGGCTGCTGGCCCGAATCTGACGAATGAAATCGGGCCCGTCCATCAAAGGCATGTCGTAGTCGGCCACAATGGCGTCGGGGCTGTTGCCCTGCTCCAGCCATTGCATGGCTTCCAGGCCATTGCCTTTCACCTCAACATGGTAGTCGGCCCCAAAATAGTGTTCCAGAATCAGGCAAATAGAAGGCTCATCGTCAACTATAAGTAATGATTTTTTCATATATAAGGTATATGCTCTTTGTGCTGCGCAGCGTTCCGATGGGAAGGCGAAGGCACATTAAGAGTTTAGAAAATGGAAAAGTTAAAATACCTGGAAGCGAAACAATAGCGGTAGAATTATCAGCTCAAAACGTTGACTTGCAAGATGATGTACGCGTGCGCACAAAATCATGTAATTCGATATTCCCTTTAGGTTTGGTGAAGGTGTCTTATATCGTGGCCAGCAGAAAAAAGTTTCTACTTGCCGCAACTCATTTTGACTAGCACGGTAGTTTATTTCTGTGGCTTGATATAATTCAACTTGTTGAGGTTAGGCCTGGGGCTATCCAAACCCGGCTGTGTTGGCTGCCAGTTGCCGCTGTCGGTGGCCCACGCAATGCAACAAACCGGGAAAACCCGGCCCGGGTTTAGCCCCAACCAGAAGGGTTGGCAGCGGGCGCAGGGCCCCGTTGTTTATGAATGAGGCTACGCAGTAGGCGGAGACAGCTTGGCCAGGTCTTCAACAAACAGGGCCAGAAAGAGCTGCGTGGCTTTCGAAACGGCTGTTGCGAGCGGCAGTATCTCACTGGTGAGGGCCCGGGCCTCGGCCAACTCTTCCATCACCTTCAGGTTGTTTACCTCGGGCTGAATGTTGAACGTGCCAAAGGTGGATTTCAGCACATGGGCTTCCCGTTGGATGGTTTTGTAGTCGCCGCGGTCGGTAGCCTCCAGCAGCGCCTGCACCTGGCCGGGCACGCGGTCGATGAACATCTGCAGAATCTTGCGCACAAACTCGGAGTCATCGGCCAGCTTGCCCAGCATCTTAAAGTCGTAGTGCAGCCCCAGTTCCGACGCCCCAATAGTCGCTTCAGTCGCCGCTTCGGTACCATCGGAGCGGCGGCTCACCCGTGCCAACACTTTGTAGAGCGCCAGCTCGGAGTATGGCTTGTTCAGAAAGTCGTTGAAGCCCTGTTCTTTAAAGGTTTCTCCGTTGAAACGCACGGCATCGGCCGTGAGGGCCACCACCGGGGTGTTGGCGTTGGGGTTGCCTTCGGCGCGTAGCAGCGCGGTGGCCTGGGTGCCGTCCATCTTGGGCATTTGAATGTCCATGAGCACCAGGTCGTACTTGCGGGCCCTGGATTTTTCCACGGCCTCCTCGCCGTTGTGGGCAATGTCAACCTCCACCTGCCACTGCTGCATCATCGACACGGCAATGAGCTGGTTGATGGCATTGTCTTCGGCAAACAGGATGCTGAGGCCCTTGAGCAGGTCGGGCGTGGCCACCTCAGTTGGCTCGGCAAGCAGGGGCTCGCTGCTGATGGTGTAGGGAACCGTGAAGTAGAAGCAGCTGCCGTGGTCCACTTCGCTGCACAGCCCGATGTGGCCGCCCTGCAGCTCGACCAGGTTTTTGCAGATGGTGAGCCCCAGCCCGGTGCCACCGTACAGCCGCGCAATGCTGCTGTTGGCCTGCTGGAAGCTGCCGAACACCTGGTCGAGGTGTTCGGGGCTGATGCCCATGCCCGTATCGGCCACGCTAAACGTGACGGGCAGGGCCCTGCCGTTGCGCTGGCTGGCGTCGATGCTGATGGTGATGGCCCCTTGCCGGGTGAACTTGATGGCGTTGCTGATGAGGTTCACCAGTACCTGGCGCAGGCGGAAGGGGTCGCCCAGGGCCAGGGGCAGCGGCTCGGCAGTGCCCACAACGCGCAGCAGCAGCCCCTTTTCGTTGGCTTTCAAATTCAGTGAACGCACCGCGTCCTGCACAGTTTTGCCGATGTCGAAGGGGATTTTTTCGAGCGAGATGTTGCCCGACTCAATTTTGGCAAAGTCCAGAATGTCGTTGATGACGACCAACAGGTTTTCGGTGCTGGACTGTATCATCTCCACGTAATCGGCCTGCTCGGTGGTGAGGGTGCTTTTCGTGAGCAGGCCGGCCAGCCCCATCACCCCGTGCAGGGGCGTGCGAATTTCGTGGCTCATGTTGGCCAGAAAGTCCTGCTTGGCCTGCAGCGACTCCTGGGCCAGCCGGGTGGCCTGCTTCAGCTGGGTGATGTCGGACGCGAAGGTGAGCAGGTAGCAGCTGCCGTCGGACCGCAGCAGCGGGCTTTGGGTGGTTTGGTAGGTGCGGGTTTCGCCGTTCTGCAGGTGGTAGGACTCTTCAAACGTGATGGGTTTTTCGAGGGTGCGGGCCGTTTGCGGGAACTGCAGCGCCGCCACGGCTCCGTCTACCTCCACCTCGGGCCGGCTACGGCTGCTCATCCAGCTCAAAATGTCGGCGTAGCTTTTATTCACCATAATCAGGCGTCCGGCATCGTCTTCCACCGAAATCAGGTTGGGGCTGGCGTTCACTACCTGCATCACCAGGCCCTGCTGGTTTTCAAATTCCAGCTCCAGGTTGGCGAGCTGCTCCACCACCCCCGCCAGCTCCTGCATGGCATCGGGCTGGGGCGGGCCGGCCGCAATGGCTTCCAGCTGCGCCCGCAGGCGCGCTATTTCGCCCTCGGCATACTCGCTGCCCAGGAGCTCGGCTGGCAATGACGACGAAGTGGTGGGTCGGCGGGAACTCATGGGAACGTGGGGTAAAGACGAGCAACGGGCTGGCCGGTGCTTTGCTGCCCCGGCCAGTGCCTTGTACTCTTACCGGCATAGTTGGTTTTCCGCTGGGGCATACTTCTTCAAGCCCGGCAGTAATGTGTAGGGCACCCAGCCAACCCAATTTGCTCCGAAAAAAGCTGCTCTACTCAATGTTACCCGCTCCTGGTGCCTTCTGCCTGTGCGCGTCTCGCTCCGCTCATGTTGCTCTTCTAGTGGCCGCCGGGCCTCCGCTAGTTGGCACCTCTACCGGCCCGGTGCTGGCTTTGCTGGGGGCGCCAGTGCCTGCTGCAGGTAGGCATCCTGGTACTGCACCCAACGGGCCAGGCGCCGCCGGCTTGCCAGTACGTAATCGGGCATCCGGTCGGCGATGTTGGTGGTTTCGTGGGAGTCGTGCTGCAGGTCGTACACCTGGGTGGTGCCGGCTGCCGCATTGAGAATGACCTTGTGCCGGGCGTCGCGGTACCCAAATGTGTATTGCGAGTAGGGACTAAAAAAGTAGGCCCTGTTTACCCGCTCGGGGTTAAATAAGCTGGTGCCCTGCCACTCGGCCGGAATGGGCAGGCGCAGAACATCGAATAGGGTAGGAGCCACATCAACCTGCCCGCCAATAACCGGCAACGTCTCGCCATGAAAGAGAACGGGGTTCAGCAGCAGCAGCGGAATGCGCACGTTTTCCTCGTAAATGTTGGATGCGTGGCCGTACTGCACGTGCCGGCCAAAGGCTTCGCCGTGGTCGCCCACCACCACCACCAGCGTCGACTCGGCGAGGCCCCGGCGGCGCAGCTCACGTAGCAATTGCCCCAGCTGCTGGTCGCTGTAGTGCAGGGCATTGAGGTAGCGGTTGAGGTAGCGTTCCGACACGCCGTAGTTGTGCTCGGCGCCGGCAGGAAAGTAGGGGTAATGGGTTTGTGCCGTCCAAACGGTGGCAAAAAAAGGCGCAGCCGCGGAGTCCTTCGGCAGCCATTTCGCCACGCTTTGTATCAGGCAGGCTTCGTCGCTGCTGCTCAGGAAGTCGGTTTTCTCGGGGTCGATTTCCTGCGCTGGCTGGCTGCAGGGGATAGTTTGGAAATCGGCAATGGTGTCGAGCTGTCGATTGGCCAGAAAGCCGTTCATGTTCTGGAAGCGGGTATCGGCAGCAAAAAAGAAACCCGTCCTGAACCCCTTCTTTTTCAGCTCCGAGCTGATGGATGGCCGCCGGATATCGGGGTGTTCCTTGGAGATGCTCTGGTAGGAAATTTTCGGGTAAAGCGAGGCAAGCAGGGCCACCACCGCGTTGTTGGTGCTCGGAATGTGGGCGTACATGTCCGCCACGCGCAGGGCGTGGGGCAGCTGCCGCGCCAGCTCGGGCATCACGTCGGTGCGCGGCTGGTAGCCCGGCACGTACTCGGCCGGCACCGACTCCAGCACGAACAGCAGCACGTTGCGGATACGCGGGTTGCTCGGGGCATGCCCCGTGGTGCCGCCAGCCATTGCCGGGGTAGGAAAAGCCTCGAATTTGGCTGGTATTTGCAGCGTGAATAAATCGGGTGGGGTGGCCAGGGCAGCGTATACTGAGTTGGAAAATGCCAGCACGGGGTTGGCGGTCAGCTTATACGTCAGGTTATTGGCCGCAATGCGCCGCGGGGCCACCGCAAAGTACACCACCAGGCCCAGCGCCAACAGCGTCACCACTCCACGAAGCTTCTGCCCTTGCGGGTCGAGCCGCCGCAGCCCCGCCCAAAGCAGGTAGCTGCCCAACAGCAAACCCGCGCACCACCCCAGCAGCTGCCCCGCCCACTGCCACGACAAATTGGCCTGCAGCGCAGTGTAGAAGTCGCTGTTCTGCATAAAGTCGGAGTAGTACAGCCACCCGTAGGTCAGGGGGCCACCGAGGAGCGTGCTGGTAGTTACGTAGCTTAAGCCGACGGCTACGCACACCAATGCCAGGCCTAAAAAGGCCCCCAGCAGCCACCGCTGTACCCGCGCAAAGGAGCGAAACAGGTACGCCAACGCCATAAAAGCCGCGCCCAGCCCCGCCACCAGCAGCAAGTCGTAATAGCTAGCCAGCAGCACCATGTAAAATGCCCGGGGGTAGCGAAAAACGACGAAATAAGCAATGTCGAGCACCTGCGGGCGAATCAGGAAAAGCACCGCCATGAGGCTGAGCATGATGCAGCCAAGCTTGCGAATTGTATGGGTGGGCATGGCGGAAAATGGTTGAGCTGCTTTTGCAGGCCCCCATTACGTAATTGCTCCGAACTCCGCCACGCCCGGTTGCAGGACCGGGACCTGATGGTGGCCTGCAACCCTGCCACCAACAGCCGTTTCACTATTGGCTTCAGAATGCATGACTGCGACAGGTTTAAATGAAACGAGCGACCCAAGTGGGCCGCTCGCATTATTTCAGGGATAAAAGGGCTCTACGAGTAGTTTCCCCGTGGGATGGCCAAAATGCTGTTGTAGCAACCGGTTCGGCGTGTCGCGGGTGGGGCTGGGTAAGGTAGCCGTTAATGGGCAGGCCCTGCATTTTTGCCACGTCGTTTGGGTTGATGGAGGTCGTGAGCATGGGGATGACCGCCGTGGGGCTTCCGGGGTGGGGCCACTCAGCATATGCCTGCAGAAACTCAAAGCCGTGCATACGCGCAGGCAATACCCGCCATTCGCTTAAGGGAGGAAAGCGGGAAACGAGTGCCCAACAGGGCTGGCGGTATGAGGTAGGAAAACAAAAAAGGTAGTGCCGGCACCAAGCTGGCTGTGCACCTCAATGCGGCCCCCGGCATTCTCGACCATGCGCTTGACCATGTAAAGCCCAATGCCGGTGCCCTCCACGTGGTCGTGGAAGCGCTGGAACATGGTGAACAGGCGCGGCAGGTGGGCGGGGTCGAGGCCAAGGCCGTTGTCGTGCACCTCGAGCACGGTGTGGCCCGGCCGCACGTGGGCCCGCACGTCGACGTGCGGCGTGCGGTTGGGATGGCGGTATTTCACGGCGTTGCTGAGCAGGTTGTACACGATGCTGCGCAGGTTTTTCTCGGCGAATTGCACGGGCGGCAGCACCGACACATCAATAAAGAGCTTGGCCCCGGCGGCCTGCAGCAGGGGCAGCAGGTCCTGCCTTACGTCCTCGACCACAGCGGCCAGGTTGACCGAGGTGGTGGCGGGTGCGTGTTCCTTTTGCAGCTTAGACACCTCGGTGAGGTGGTCGATGGTGCGCTTGAAGCGCTCCACCGCCTCCAGCATGCGGGCCAGCGTGGGGCTTACCTCCGCGCCCTGGGCTACCTCGGCAGGCAACTCTTCCTGGAGCAGGTAAAGCAAGCCCTCGATGTTCGAAATCGGGGATTTGAGGTCGTGGCTGGCAGTGTAAATGAAGTTGTCGAGGTCGACGTTAGTACGGATGAGCTGCTGATTCGAGTCCGCCAATTCCTGGGCCAGGGCCCGGGCCTGCTGCCCGCTTTCCTCCACCACGCCCCGAGCCTGCACCTGGTCGGTAACTTCATGGGCAAAGACGAGCACCCCATCCACTGCTCCTTCGGTGTTGCGGCGGGCCTGGTAGGTGAAAGTCCAGTACATCTGCTCGAGCGGGGCGCCATCGTGGCGAGACAACATGAGGGGCAGCTCCTGGGCCACGTAGGTTTCACCCGACTCGTACACCTGCCGCAGCAGGTCTGGAACGGGCGAGTCGCGGACTTCGGGCAGGGCGTCCAGCAGGGCCCGACCGAGCAGCCCGCGCCCGGGAAAAATGCGCTGGTAGGCCGGGTTTACCAGCTGAAACACCAGGGTGGGGCCGTCGAGAATGACGATGGGTGTTGGCGCCTCCATGAACAGGTGGTGCAGCTGCTGGCGCTCGGCCTCGCGCTGCTGGCGGGCCTGCACCTGCTCCGTCACGTCGAAGGCGAAGATGGAGATGCCGGCAATCTGGCTGTTTTCGCGGTAGGCCTGGTAGGTAAAGGTGTAGTACACTTGCTGCACCGGGCGGCCATCGGTGGGCTCGAGGCGCATGGGTAGCTCCTGGCCAAAGAAGGTGTCGCCGGTGCGGTACACGCGGTCGAGTTCGTTCAGGAAGCCCGCCTCCCGGGTTTCGGGCAGGGCTTCAGCCACGGACTTTCCGGTAAGCTGGCGGTCGGGAAACAGCTGCTGGTAAGCCGCGTTCACGTACTCGAACCGGTGCTCCGGGCCGCGCAGCAAGGCGACCGCGGCGGGGGTATCGGCCAGGATGTGGAACAGGGCTTCGCGCTCCTGCGCCTGCCGCCGGGCCGCGGCCAGCACTTCGGCCTGCAGCGCTTCGGCCTGCTGCCGGGCGCGCACCCGCTCCGTCACATTGATGGCAAAGCTCATGACGCCCTCCACCTGCCCGGTGGCAGCGAACTTGGGCTGAAAGGTGACGTCGAAGTACTCCTCGTGCGACTCGCCGTTATCGAAGCGGTCGAGGTGGCGGCTCGATTCTAGCACGTGCACCGGCTTGCCGGTGCGGTATACCCGGTCGAAGGGTTCGTGCTGTTCCTCGGGCAGTTCGGGCAGGGCCTGGCGGCGGGGCCGGCCCAGCAACGTCCGGTTGGGCAGCAGCTCCTGGGTGCGGGGATGCACCAGGGTCCAGACATGGTCGGGGCCGAAGAACAGGTTAATTTGGGCCGGCGCCTGGCCGAAGAGGCGCACCATGCGGTTGCGCTGCTCATCGGCTTCGGCGCGCGCGGCCTCGGCCTCCTGGGTGCGCTGCTGCACGCGGGTTTCCAACTCTTGGTTGAGCTGCTCGGCCTGCTGACGCGCCTGCACCTGAGCCGTTACGTCGTAGGAGAAGTTAAGTACCCCGGTTATCTGGCCCTGGGCGTTGCGCAAGGCCAGGAAGAAGAAGTCGTAGTACACCTGCTCCAACTGGCCGGTGCGCGTGAAATCTGCCTGGACGGGCAGCGCGCTTGCGATGAAGGGCTCGCCGGTCTGGTACACTTCATCCAGCACATCGAGAATGCCGTGCGAGGCCAGCTCCGGCCAGGCCTCCCGGATGGGCTGCCCCACCAGGTCGCGCCCGTTGGCGATGCGCTTGTAGTCAGGGTTCACGAGCGTAAACACCTGTTCCGGGCCTTCATGCAGGGCCACTTGGGCGGGCAGCTGCATGAGCACATCATAGAAACGCTGGCGTTGCACCTCCGTCTCGGCGCGGGCGGCATGTTCGCGGGCCTGGCTTTCCCGCAAGGCTTCTTCCACGGCAGAACGGGACTGCTCGGCGGTGTCAGTAAAGCTCACCACCAGCTGGTCGCCGGCACGGCGGGCGGCCAGGTGGAAATAGTTGTCGAGGCCGTCGGCTTGGTAATTAACGCCGTAGCGGCGCGACTCAGCGGACAGAAATGTGTCGCGGTAGAAGGCAAAGATGCCGGCCTCGGCGGCGTTGGGGTACAAGGTTAGAAACGAGCCGGTGGGGCGCTCCGGCAGCTGGAGCATCCGTTGGGCCGCCGGGTTGAGGTGCACATATTCCAGGTCCGTGATGGTGGCCGGGTCGCCGGCGGCGTACACGGGCCGAAAGATGATGACACCAGTAAGCGAAACGTCCAGCAGGGCCAGAAGTACGTCGTCGGCGGGAGCAGAAGTGGCAGGAAGCATGAGCAAAAGTGGCGGAGGAAAGCAACCGAACCAAGGAGCGGTCGGGCAACGCGCAACTTTCGGCCAACGAAGATGGCTCAGAAAACGGCCAGTACCCTGCAGGGTTGCCCCTGCCCAGCAGCACGCACAAGCTTGTGGTTGAAGCGCGCGGGCAGCAACTTTACTTAGGTGCGGGAGGGAAGCCAGCGAAGACGTATGAATAGGTCCGGTGACTAAGAAACAAAATGTTGTAAATCAATTAAGTACTCAAATAAAAATAACCGTCATGCAGAGCGCAGCGAAGCATCTCGCGTGCCGCAGTAAATCAATCGTTTGACGATGCGAGCGAGATGCTTCGCTGCGCTCTGCATGACGTGCTTGTACTCGTTTACTTTTGAACTAGTACTTATTTTACCGATACAGGTAAGCCACCACTGGAAAAATAAGCTAACAGCATACGCACCAGCCCGAGGCCAGTAGATGCCCTCCAGTTCCCAATGCCTGCCCAAGCAGTCTGCGGCTACACCAACTGCCCCACGGCCTGCTTGAGCGCGGCCGTGCTCTTCCAGGTGCGCAGATTGATTTTTGCCGCTTCCGTCGGCTGCCGGCCGCTGCGACTGGCCAGGTCGGCGTACAGTTCAACCAGCTTCTTGGTGTTGCGCAGCGGTTCGGCGGGCAGCTCGGGCAACAGGCTGCTCAGAACCTGCAGCAGGGCGTCGTCGGTGGTTGCGTCGATGGCGCGGGCCTGCAGCAGGTTGTCGGCCAGGCGCTGCATGGGGGCAAATTCGTGGGCTAAAAACTGCCCGAGAATCGTTCCCAACGCCTTGGGGTTGAGCCGTCCGGTAGTACAAGCCGCCAGGAATACTTCCAGGGCCAGGGCCCGGCAGCCAGGCACCTTGTGCATCAGGCCCAGCGCCAGCAGCAGGCTGGTGGGCTCGGTAAACACGGGGCCGGGGCCGAGCAGCTCCTGCAGGGCCGCTTGCACAACGTCCCGCTCAATGGCTTCCAGGCCGTCGGCCCAGGCGGCAGTGCGCACCACGTGCCAGTGCAAAGGGGTTGGGTTATGGGGTATCAGGCTGGCCAAGAATCGGAAGTCATGAGGTAAGAACCAATCAACGTGGTTCTTCGCCTTGATGCTGGCGTGCTGGGAATAGAGCAGCAGCAGCGACTGGGGTGTTTGGGTAAGGTACCGGCTCGGAAACTGCAACTCGGTGTATCGGTGCGTAACCGTAGGCTGGCCGGGTTTCCACTTCTCCACCCACGTATTGACTTTAACCTCAAATTCCCACCCGGGAGCCCAGGGACGAACCACGCCGATGTAAGCCGTCGAACTAATGGCGGCCAGCTCCTCGAACACGCCATCGGGCTGACGGGTGCGCGCCGCTACCGCCCACAGCCACGGCCAGGCATCGTTCAGTGTACCAGTAGATTCTCCCTTGCCTGGCAGCAGCTTGCCCAGGCGGGCGGTCAGGTGCTTCAGCACCGGCATCTTCACGGGTTGGAATGCCGGTAAAGGGGGCTGGCCGGGCGTCAGGAGCCACTGCAGCAGCTCGCGCAGCTCCGGCCGCTGCAGGTGGGGAAGCCGGCCCAGCGCTGTTTGGGCATCTGCCGCGTGTGCGAAGGCCAAGCGGGCCAGCGCCACCACCAGGTCGGCCGGGTCTGGTTCAACCTGCGCAGCCTCGTACACCAATAGCTTCTCGACCAACACGGAAGGAGCCACCCAGTGCGGGGCGTGCGACGGCGTGCTCAGCAAGGGCAGGCCAGAGCGGGTGCGCAGGTGGGTTTCGGCGGCGGCGAAACGGCGTTGGTCCACCAGCACCAGCGGGTCGGAGTTGTCGTGTCGTGCGTTCACCTTGTTCACCCGCTCAGTCGTGAAGCCCTGCGCCCAGCCAAGTGCCAGGGTCGCGACCAGCCCGTGGTGCCCGGCAAGGTTGGTTTCTGCAACGATGGCAGCGGCCTGCTCGTCGGTTTTGCCTTTCAGCGCCGGCTGCACCTGCACCAGGAAGGGCCGCAGCTGCGGAGCATATTCAGCTGGAAACTGCGCCTGCAGCCGCAGCAGGCCATCTATCCAACGTTCCAGCTCCAAGGCGTCTTTGTGGCGCAGCACCTGGCCGGTGAGGAACAGTAGCTCGTGCCAGTCGGCCACGGGCGTCACCGCATTGGCTGCCGACAAATCGGGCACAAATTCAGCCTGCGGGACATAGCTGGCGCCCAGGTTCGGCGCGGATTCCGGAGCTGGAGCCAGCCAGGGCGCTAGCAGCTGCCGGGTGCCGGCCGTCATCAGGTCGGCGTAATCCGTCAGGGAGCTGGCCAGGGCCGCCGTTTCATCGGCCGACAGCAGCGGTTGCTTGGATTGGAGCAACGAAACCAGCAGCTTAGCTGCCTTGGCCTGCACGGCAGAATCGGAGCTGGCCAGAGCCGCCGATGCCAGCCGGGCCAGTTCCGGTGCCAGGGCAGGGGTACGCTTCAGCAGTTTCTCGAATCCGCTCAGCAGCGTGCGTTGCGCTGTTTTTAGGTCCTGCCGGGTAACCAAGCCTTCCGCGTACAGCAGCAGGGAGGTTGGGTCAAAATCTGCGCTCGTCCAGAGGACTTTTATTTGCTCCATCGCAAAGTTGACCACCTGCGGCTGCGCATGCGCCAGCAGCTCAACCAGTTCTTCCTGGTAGGCCAGGCCCTCCTCCAGAGTGGGTTGCAGGGCCAGAACCAGGTTTTTGAACCACGTCAGCAGTGGCCGGCGAAAGTCGCGCCGCAAGGCGGCCAAGCTGCGCGTGAGCAGCTCCATGCGCGTCAGGCGGCCCGTCGCCACCAGGCGCAGCAGCACGTCGAGCCAGGTGACGTTCTGCTTACCGTCCCCCATGTAGGCCTGCGCCGAATCGACCGTCGTGTCGTAATCAAAAAAACCAAGCAAATCCCGCTGGTCGGTGTCGAAGCTGGTTTCAAATTCCTGCAGCACCTTCTCGGCTAAATTGACCACCGACTTGTTCTCGCGGTAGTAGTGGCTCTTCATACCCAACGAATGCGCCAGCGTGCGGCAGAATAATGCCGGCTCGAAGTCGAGGAGTTGCCGGGCTTCCAGCTCCCGTAGCAGCGTGTACTCGGGCAGGCTCCACGACCCACCCCGGCTCTGGCGCTCGAACCACTCCCCAAACCAGTTCGGCCGGGCATGCTCCGCCACCGTGAGAAAGTCCTTTTCGTGCGCGGCGAAGGTGGCCCCTTCTCCCCAATACAAGCCCAGGCGTTCGGTCAGTCCCAGGGCTTCTTTGCGGGAATACGTCGCCACGCTCGCCAAAAACAGCATCGCCAGCTGCGGCTTCGTACCCGTCTGCCCCCAGGTAGAGGCGCCGATTTGACGCGTCTCGGTCAATTCCTTGCGCAGCGCCTTGGTTCTGGCGCGCACGGCCATTTGGTCTTTTTTGTCCAGCGCCAGCAGAAAGGGTACCACTGGGAGCACGCTCGGATGGCGAACAATGCGTTCAAAAATATCAACGGGAGACATTACTAATTACAGAAAGATGGGCAAATGAAGCGAAGCGCGTAAACGGAAATCGGTGAGCCTATAAATAGCGCATTTGCGCCGCTAATATGTGTTTGCACGGCCCCCGCTGGCCTTGGTGGCTGCTGAACCACGAGCAGGTACAGCGGGCCGCCTCCGTACCACCCACCACCACGGTATGCCACACGTCGGTGCCACGCACGCGGGCCTCGGTTTGGCCGCCGGCCCCCACGCCCACCAGCTGCACGTCATCGGCCGCGTCGAGCAGGGCGCGGGCATTTTTCAACCGGGGGTTTAATTTGAGGATGCGGTCGAGCTTGAAGGGCAGGCGGCGGTAGAAATGCTGGTTTCGGCCAGGTCGAAGCCCAGCAGGCCCATAGCCGAAAGGCTGGCGCAGAGCCGTTCCACGGTATCGGGCGCCAGGTCGTGCTCTAGGGCAAACAGGCTGGGATTGAACACCTCGTTGCCACGGAACAGGCGGTTAGCGCCGCTCATCCATTCCGTCGGCAACTCATCCATCAGCGTTTCGAGCTGGTTGCCTTCGCCCGAGAAGCCGCGCCACACGTCAGCCGACAGGGCCAGCAAGAAGCGCTGCCCGCCACCCAGTTCCAGCACAAAGGCCGAGGCCTGACCGTCGGGAGTGGCGTACACGCGCACGGCTTCGCAGAGGGGCAGCAGCCCGTCGAGCAGGCGCAGGCGGTGCACGCCGCCCACCCGCACGGCCCCCACGCTGGCCACCGGGGCAAAGCTCGGGCGCGGGCCTCGTAGCACCAGGTAGTAGTCGGTTTTGGCAGTACCCGCCGGAATACTCTGCACCAGCTGCACCGCCTGAACGCGCGTCAGGCGCATTTTTTCCTCCATCAGCGCCAGGTAGGCCTGCACCGAGGTCAGACCTTTAATCCAGCGTTCGGGCAGGGCCACCTTGCGCTCCACGACTTTGCCCGCGGCCCGCTCCAGCACCACTTCCTGCTGCCCCACCGACAGCAGCACCGGCTCGGTGCGCGAGATGCGAGCCAGCGCGTTCACCATCGGCTCGTTGAAATCAACGTTGGTGGTGCCGCTGCTGAGGAACTCCCCATCCAGGGCCTCCGGGCCCAGGTCCAGCCGAGCATACACGCCGTTGCACGACGAAAAGGCTTCGAAGCGCAGCTGGCCGGCGCCGGCTGTCACAATGGGGTCCCGCAAGGCGGCACTCTGCGGTACAAACCGCGAGGCCACCACTTTAGCCAGGGTAGACAGCCCACGCGCTGCCAGCCAGGAGTTGCGCAGCCGACCCCAGAAAAAACAGGCGGTTTCCGCGTCCAAGCCCTCTTCGGCAAAAGCGGACAGCAGCAGGGCATTGCCCTCCGGGCGCTGCTCTAAAGTAGAGGGGCGGGCGTATGCGTATGCGAAGTCAGACATGAAGCAGTAGTTATATGCTAATTATGGTAGCAATTACTAACTAATTTTAATAGTAAACTGCCGGGCGGGATTTTCACCTTCATCGAAAGGGCCAGGGCAATAGATGTTGCACGCTTTGCGCTCTGATGCCCTACCCATTTCAAGCCCCTTGCTAAAGCCGGCTGGATAATTGCAGCCGCCACCAAGTTTTGAAAGTCCTACCACAAACGAGTCCGGTTGGCATTGCCCGCCTTTTCTGCCAGCATGTTATTCGGAAATATATATTTATTTTTGTGAAATAAATAAAATAAGACAAATCTACGGTTTACCAATATCCCACATGCAACGCCCGCTTTTTACCTACCACACCCCCGATACAGCACCCGAGAAGTCACAAGAGGCTTTGCAAAGAGTCCTGAATAAGTTTGGAATCATTCCCAATCAGGATAAAATCCTCGCTGTTGCGCCCTCCATATACGAGGCGTATAATCATTCTTTTGATTTGTTTTTGGGCAAATCCAGCCTCTCCCTGCTCGAAGGGCAGATTGTTATCATGACGGCTAGTTTCGAGAATAATAGCCCGTACTGCATGGCTGTGCACACGTGGGGAATGGAAATGACCAAGGTCCCGCAAGACGTAATTGATTCTCTCAGAAATGGGGAGCCCATCAAGGATTCTAAGTTAGAAGCCCTCAGAAGCTTCACCAAAGACTTATTGGTGTGTCACGGTCACGTGGACGAATCCGCCATCGCCGCTTTTATTGATGCCGGGTACACCCAGCAAAACATCGTGGAAGTAATTGGTGGCTTGTCCGCTAAAATGATTTCGAATTACATCAATATTTTGGCAAAGACGGAGTTGGATGAAGTCATGAAACCTTATCAATGGACCCACCCCGATAAAGTGAAAGCCGAAGGAACCACGGCATAACCTGGATTTTACTGTCCGCAGCGCATTTTTACCAGCAAGCCCTAATTGTAGCACTTGGCCCTGCGCCACCTTCAAGCAGGGGTGCAACCGAAGCAAGGTGCAACTGCACTGTATCGGTATTCAGTGATGCTTTCAGGCGATAGTTGCCTCTCTAATTACTTGTTTTTCCGGCCTGTAAATCGAATTACCGAAGCTTTCCCATTATGAAATAAGCCTTCAGTCAGTTCAATTTCCTGCTCTGCTAATTCGATGATTTCAAAATCTGGAAAATCCGCTTTTAATTCATCAACTGAGAAGAGCATCGCGACGTCAGTTGGTCCGCCAACGTTCTTGTTAGTTGCGTTGAACTTCAAATGATTTTTGCTAAACGCTTCAAAAATCACCAGGCCGCCTTTGCGTAAATAGCCGCTCAGTAAATTGTGGTATCTAGATTTGTCCTGGGCTGGGAAGTGCGCATAAATTAACGCAATTACGTCAAACTGCTCCGGGCGGTATTGCAGGGTTGGTGATTCACCAACCTGATAGTCAATGGTTACATTGGCAGCCTCCGCTAAACGAAGGGCCTTTTTCTTCCCTTCAATGCTAATATCAAATGCCGCAACTTTCCATCCAAGCGTAGCGGCGAAAACGGCATTGCGTCCCTCACCCTCTGCCGGAAATAAGATGGTGCTGGCCGGTAGCTCTTGTAATTGTTCTTTTAAGTAGTTATTAGGCTGCTCACCATAGGCAAACGCTTCGGTGGCGTATCTACTATTCCACTTTTCGAGCCAGGAGTCGTTCATTTTTATTGGGGTTTGGTTGGTTAGACACACCGTTTAAATCGCATCTCGTAACGACTATTCTGCAGCAGGACTTACTTGGCAGCAGCAGCGTTGCCCCACCATACCCCCGCCAGGGCTAGCCCGCCGCCCACGGCATGGAAGAGGTGCAACGGCTCCTGTAGCAGCACCCAGGCCGAAAGGGCGACCAAAACAGGCAGCAGGTTCATGAACAGACTAGCCCGGGCGGGGCCTAAGACCTTGACACCCCGTATCCAGCAGTAGGGCGCGCCGATGGAGGCAGCCAGGGCTGCGTATCCCACCAAAGGTGCGTTGCGCATTGTGAGCGGCGATGCTGGCGCCAGCAGCCAGAAAGGCAGCAGCACCAACGTGCCAAAGCCGACTTGTACGTACAACTGCTGCCAGGTGGAAAGGGGCAAGGCCCAGCGGCGCAGCAGCACTCCGTACAGCGCGTTCGAGCCCACGGCCAGCACCATAAGCACATCGCCCCGGTGCAGGGCCCCGTTTCCCGGGGTATCCCACTGGCCGTGGGTCGTGAGGACCACTAGTCCCGCCAGTGAGAGCAACGCACTGCCTACTCGGTTGGCCGTCAGCGACTCGTGCGCGAGCCCGGCGCTGAGTAGCGACGAGAACAGCGGCATCAGCGCCACGATAATGCCCATGTTGACCACGGAGGTCGTTCGGGCTGCTTCGTAGGCCAGTCCCTGGTACGCGGCCATACTCAGGGCCCCCAAAAGCGCCAGTTTAGGCCAGTATGCCCGCACCACGGCACGCTGCTGCCACACCGCGCGAGCCACAAAAGGGGTTAGGACCAGTCCCGCGCCAAGCCACCGGTAGAATGCGATGGCCGCTGGCGCAATCAACCCGGCAGCAGCTTTGGTGACGAGCGTGTTGCCGGTCCAGAGAAGCACTGCCAGCATGGGAAACACGGAAGCATGCCCGGTAAGCCAGGCGGAGGAAGGGCGGTTTTTTGCCATTAGCGAAGGGCGCCTTGAAAGCAACCGCTGCCAAAGCCCGCCACAAAGGTCTGGCTAGCCTTCCCCGGCCGCGCTGGACAAAGTGGCCAGAATGGGGGAGGAATGGTGCGTGAGCTGCACAAATTCGGTCACACTCTGCCCGGTCTGCTGGCGAAAAAGCCGGGAGAAGTAGTGGGGGTCGTTGAAACCCAAGCGGTAGGCTACCTCTTTCACCGAGCACAACGGCCCGTGCAGGAGCAGCCGCTGCGCTTCGAGCACCAGCCGGCGATGCAGGTACTGTTTGGGCGACACCCCCGTGTAGCGCTGCACCAGCCGCCCCAGCACCCGGCCCGACACGCCAACCGCCTGCGCCAGCGCCGATACACTCGGCTGGTGGGCAAACTGCTCGTCAACGAGCTGCTTGAAGTGGCCAAACTGCCTCATGCTGGCCTCTACCACGGGCGAGGATTCCGCCTGAAAATAGGCGTAGTTCAGCTCGCATAGCAGGGTGTGCAGGTACGCCAGCAGTAAACTGGTAGCGGCAGGTGCCCGCCGTGCTTCGGCTGCGGTTGTCTGCACGGCCTCCACCAGCACCTGCACGCGGCTTTGCGCATCGCCAGCCAAGCCGAATACCGGCTGATGCCAGGGGTTGCGCAGAAACGGGTAGGCCTGCGGCAATCGGGCTACGCATTCGTCATCGAACACCAGTTGCCAGCTGCCCGGTGGCAGCGGCTGCTTCGCCGGGACGTGTATCTGGTGGGGCACCATCAGGAATACCTCCCCGGCTTTTACGGCGACCTCTTGTAGGTCCACTCCCTGTTGCGACTGGCCCTGGGCTACATACAGCAGCAGGTAATACGGGTGCCGGTGCGGCGTGGCAGGCCGCTGGCGTTCAGGCTCGCCCTCCCCAAAGCAACGCGCGTACACGTTAATGGTGGGGTGTTGCGTAAGCTGATGCAATAAGTGGCTGGTTTCTATCATGGCTGTTTTGGCCCACGGCACCATTTCCCTGGTTTGACGCATTCAGGGATGAAGCCTTAAAATTCGACCAGCGAGACAAATAAAGTAAGCTGGAATTGTGCCTGTCAAACTTACTGGTCCTTCAAAGGCTAAACTGCAGCTGGAAACACTGCTTTCCTTGAGCCGCTCAAGCAGAATGCCTCGAGCGGGGCATCATCTACCAAAACGCCTGCCCCGCAGACGACTCGGTTCTTTGCCGCCATAGTGGCCTATGGCAACCTCTAACTGGGTTAAAAACTTTATTATTGCACTACTGCTGATTAACGATATTATTACGGACACGCAATACGAGAAACAAACCGCCCAAACGCAGTTCCAACGCCAACATGAAGTTATTTTTTGCGGCTTGCTCATACTTCCTGCTCATCCCGCTTCTTCAAGGGCAAGCCCTCAAGCAACGGGTAGATGCCTATCTCCTGCGGGAATTGAAGAAATTCGATGTGCCTAATGTGGAGGTAATCATTGTGACAAACGACTCCGTCATTTACACCAAATCAGTGGGTGGGGCAACCAGCCCAGACACGCCGTATTACCTGGGGTCGGTGAGCAAGTCCTTGACCGCCTTTGGGGTGCTCACGCTGGTAGAGAAAGGGTTATTGACGCTTGACCAACCCGTAACGACCGTTATTCCTACGCTTCACTTTACCGGCGGCAAGAAGATTACCATTCGCCACCTCCTGAATCATACGAGCGGAATTGCCAAAAAAACGGGGTTTGACGTCCTGCCCCTGCTTCGTGAAGTAGAACGAGCGGGCTTTTCCGTTGCCACCACGTCCTTGCCGGGCCAACGGCACGAATACTCCAACATGAACTACGCCCTGCTGGGGTTAATTATCGAAAAAGTTAGCGGCCGCTCGTTCCAGCAGTACATGGCCGAGCAGGTGTTTGCGCCGATGGGCATGACGCATTCGCGGATTGGTTCGTCCGAGCAGAACGAAGACCGGGTCATTTCGCAGTACCAGTATTGGGGGCCTTTCGCCATCAAGCGTTCCCAAGTCAACTACTCGCTCACGGCGGTTCCCGCCGGTTTTATTTGTAGCTCCGCGGCCGATATGGGGAAATACGTGCAGGCGAATCTTAACAACGGCACCGTAGGCACAACAAATGCGCTGGACAGCAACCTCATGAAGGCCATGCACACGCCTTGGACAAAAGGCCGGGCGGGGTACGCCATGGGCTGGAACCAGGGGAGCTACAACGGCAAGCGGCTGCTGCAGCACCTCGGCTCCACGGCCACTTCGTATTCCGGTATTTTTTTGTTACCCGACGATAACCTCGGACTGGTGGTGTTGACGAACTCCAATTCCATGGGCTTTTCGGAAGGTCTCATGGAAGGCATTCTGAGCATCATCACCGGCGGCGAAGCCAAAAGCCCGTCTGGTAACGAATTGTATTTGAGGTGGCTGATAGCGCTGCTGACGCTGTTTGTAGTGGGGCGCCTGGCGTATAAGGTTGTGCTCATGTGGTGCACAGGCCACCCCGATAATACGACCAGGAGCAAGGAAATTCGAGGTTTCGCCATCAGCATCCTATGTTTTGGAGGGGGCATATTCCTGTTCGGAAAAATCACCAACGTCCCGTTTACCAGCATGCTGAAGCTTCAGCCTGACGTTGGCTTGCTCATTCTTCTTGCTTTTGGTAGTACTGTCTTTATCAAGCTGTTACGGCTGGTGCAATTGATGGCTGCACCTTTGCCACCAAAATAGGTAGCGTCCGATATCTAAATGAACCATCATGCTCACCGCTGGACGCGCGCCGCGCCCATCCGGTGACCAACCGAAGCTCGCCCCTACCTCATCCGTCTGCAGGACGTGAAGGCCATTTTGGGGTGTCAGGCTGCGTCAGCCTGGGCCACGCGACGCGCGCGACGGCCACCCTTTGGAGCTTAGCGGGGCTTGCGCAGCAGCACAAAGACTGCGGGGGTGGTACCGTTGCTGGAAGCATAGCCCATGGGATTGGCCGCGTACACTTCGTAGCCGCGCGCCTCGAATTCGTTGACGGCCTTAAACAGCGGCCCCACGTCGTGGTAGTCCTTGGTTTCGTCTTTGACCTTGCGCTCCTCGAACTTGCCTACCCCCTCCGAGACGAAGAGGAAATTGCCCCGCTTCTCGACCATGACGTAGTCGTACTGCTTGCCCTCGGCGGGCAGCTTAGCAGCAATGAGGCTGCCGGCGAGCAGCAGGGCCAGGCCGAAGAGGCCGGTTTGGCGGGAGAAGAAGGTCATGGGAAAGGAGCTGAAGATAGAAAGGCAATATTACGCTGCCACCTTGTTCGGCGGCCCGTCGGGCACCCTTTTTCTCTTGGACAATAAAAAAGGCCATTTCCGTAGTGGAAATGGCCTTTTTAGCAAACTGGCGGTCTGGACGGGACTCGAACCCGCGACCTCCGCCGTGACAGGGCGGCATTCTAACCAACTGAACTACCAAACCGTTTGCCTTGGTGGAGAAGCCGTGTGCTTTTCCGTTTTGGTGTTACAAAGGTAGGGCAAGAAAACCGCGCCCTGCAAACCTGGGGCCAATATTTCTTCAAAAAAGCGGGTTCACGGAAGCTTGGGGGTTGTTTCTCAGGAACATTAATTTTTGCACTACACCCCAACTACGGATGTTTTACCTTTGCCAACCGCCGTATCGACGGCATTTACGGGCAGAGGTCGCGGGTTCGAGTCCCGTCCAGACCGCTGCTACCCGCTATTTTCGCCTTCCCACTCACTTGCCAAGCCATTCGCCGCCCATGCTTCTCGATTTTGAACAACCCATCGCCGCCCTCGAAGGCAAACTCCTGGAAATGCAGAAACTCGCCGCCGAAAGCGATGTGGAAGTAGGAGAGGCCGTAGCGGCGCTGGAAAAACGCATCAAAGACCTTAAAAAGGAAACCTACGCCAACCTCACGCGCTGGCAGCGGGTGCAGCTGTCGCGGCACCCCGACCGGCCCCAGATGCTGGACTATATAGGCGTGATGGTTGATAAGTTTGTTGAGTTGCACGGCGACCGCACCGTGGGCGACGACAAGGCCATGTTGGGTGGCCTGGGCAAGCTCGATGGACAAACCGTGATGTTTATTGGCCAGCAGAAAGGCCACAACACCAAGGAGCGCCAGTACCGGAATTTCGGCATGGCCAACCCCGAAGGGTACCGTAAGGCCCTGCGGTTGATGAAAATGGCCGAGAAATTCAACGTGCCGATTGTAACGATGATTGACACGATGGGCGCTTTCCCGGGCCTGGAGGCCGAGGAGCGGGGCCAGGGCGAGGCCATTGCCCGCAACCTTAAGGAGATGTTCATGCTCAAAGTGCCGGTTGTGTGCGTCATCATCGGCGAGGGGGCCAGCGGTGGCGCCCTGGGCATTGGCATCGGCGACCGGGTGCTGATGCTGGAAAACACCTGGTACTCGGTGATTTCGCCCGAGTCGTGCAGCAGTATTCTGTGGCGCACCTGGGATTATAAAGAGCAGGCTGCGGAGGCGCTCAAGCTCACGGCTACCGATATGCACAAGGCGGGCCTCGTGGATGGCATCGTAAAAGAGCCGCTGGGCGGGGCCCACACCGCGCCCGAGGCGATGATTGAAACCCTGAAAACCACGCTGCTGAAGACGCTGAAGGAACTGGCCGCCATCCCGGCGGCCGACCGCATTTCGCAGCGCATCGACAAGTTCTCGGCAATGGGCGTGGTGGTGGAGTAATCGTAGCACGCAGCCTTTGCTGCGTGTTTGAGGCGAGTCCTATTCAATAATGCTCAATCATACCCGCAGCAAAGGCTGCGTGCTACTTTCCTGATGAAGATTCATACCATCGATACCGGCTTGTTTAAACTCGACGGCGGGGCCATGTTTGGCGTGGTGCCCAAAAGCATGTGGCAGAAGCTGAACCCGCCCGATGCCAACAACATGTGCACCTGGGCCATGCGCTGCCTGCTGATTGAAGATGGCGGCCGGCTGCTACTCATCGACAACGGCATTGGCGACAAGCAGGACGAGAAATTCCGCGGCCATTTCTTTCTGCACGGCGACGATACACTGGAGAAGTCGTTGCGCAAGCTGGGCTTCACCAGCGCCGACATTACCGACGTGTTCCTCACGCACCTGCACTTCGACCACTGCGGTGGGTCGGTGCAGCGCCGGCCCGATGGCGCGCTGCAAGTCGCCTTTCCCAACGCCACGTATTGGAGCAACGGGGCGCACTGGGACTGGGCCGTGACGCCCAACCCGCGCGAAAAGGCCAGCTTTCTGAAGGAGAATATCCTGCCGATTCAGGAGAGTGGGCAGTTGAAATTCGTTGAGCTTACTGGCGGCGTGCCCAATTCCCTGCCGCAGTTCCGCGAAATCATTCTGGCCGACGGGCACACTGAGAAGATGATGGTGCCGGTGATGGAGTACAAAGGCCGTACCCTTGCTTTTATGGCCGATTTGCTGCCCAGTGCCGCGCATATTCCGCTGCCCTACGTGATGAGCTACGACGTGCGCCCGCTGCTTACTATGCCCGAGAAGGAAGCGGTGCTGCGCCGTGCCGCCGCCGAGAATTGGGTGCTGCTGCTCGAGCACGACCCCACAAACGAAGCCTGCACGGTGGTGCTAACCGACAAAGGCGTGCGCCTCGACCAAACCTTGCGGGTGGCTGACTTATGAGTTTGTTGCATGGCGGAGTAGGGGAAGAATACCGTATGAGGAGAAAATTCGACCGAAAAGAACGTGCAGCTTCCTTACGACCCCGCCAATCCAGCAGCTCCCCAGACCAATAATCCGCAACTCGGGTTGGCGTTATCGGGAGGCGGGGCGCGGGGCATTGCGCACTTGGGCGTACTGGCCGCGCTCGATGAGCTGCAACTCCCGATTGGCCAACTCTCGGGGGTAAGTTCGGGAGCCATTGCCAGCGTGTTTTACGCCGCTGGTTTTCCGCCGCGCGAGATTCTGAGGCTGCTGCTGGCCACCAATTTGTTTCGGCTCACCCGGCCAGCCTTCAGCCGGTTTGGGCTGCTGCATTTTGATGCGGTGGAGCAACTGCTGGCCCGGCACCTGGGCACCACGCTTACCTTCGAGCAGCTGAGCCGGCCGCTTACGCTGGTAGCTACCGATTTGATGGTGGGCGAGTCGGTGTATTTCAGCTCGGGACCATTGTTGCCGCCACTGCTGGCGTCGTCGGCGGTGCCAATCATCTATCGGCCAGTAGAATACCAGGGCCGGCAGCTGGTGGATGGTGGCCTGCTGAACAACCTGCCCGTGGAGCCGCTGCTGGGCCAGCCCGGCTTGCGCGTGGTGGGCGTGCACTGCAACCCCATCAACACCGAAGCGCGGATTCCTACTTTCCGCCGCCTCATCGAGCGCACGCTGCATTTGGCCATCAACGCCAACACGGCGGCCCGCAAAACCCAGTGCCACCTGCTGCTCGAGCCGCCCGAGCTGCGGCACTACCGCCCACTGGGCTACAAGCGCGGTCCCGAGCTGTTCGATATTGGCTACCGATATACCATGGGGCAGGCGGCCGCGCTAGCGGCGCTGCTATGAATTGTGCGTTGAGCTTACGCTTGTCGTAGACCCGGCCGGACAGGTCGCTTGCCCGATGATTGGGCAAAACGGCTAGTTTTGCCTTTTGCTCCAACTATTCTATACGTTCCGGCCCGATTGTGGCAGCTAAAGCTTGCCTCATTACCCCTATTCCCTGACAATGTCTCCTCGCGATAAATCCCCTTTTTGGCATTCTATGGCCACGCTCGTCTTCAAAGTGGCTGGCTGGCGCCTGGGCGAGATTCATAACCCGGACATCAAGAAGAGCATGATGATTGCCGCCCCGCACACCAGCAACTGGGACATTATCCTGGCTCGCGCGGCATTTTACCTAATGGGCGTGCCCGTGCGCTTCACAGTGAAAAAGGAGTGGACCGAGAACTGGGCCATGGGCTGGCTCGTGAAAGCCATTGGCGGCCTGGCCGTGGACCGTAGCCGCAACAACAGCCTCGTGGATGGCATGGTGAAGCTGTTTGCCGCGCACGAGGAATTGGTGATTCTCATTACCCCGGAGGGCACTCGCGCCTACCAGCCGCGCTGGCGCAAGGGCTACTACTTTGCCGCCCTCGGCGCGCACGTGCCTATTCGGCTGGGCTACCTCGACTACGCGAAAAAGGAAGCCGGCATTGGCGAAGCCGTGTGGCCCACCGGCGACTATGAGGCCGACGAGGCCAAGATAAAAGCATTCTACCGGACCAAAACCGGCCGGTTCCCCAGCCAGGGCGTGCGGTAGCTTAAGCAACCAGGCGCCTAAATACGCCGGTTGGATGGCCACTAAACCGCGTTAGGTAACTGCTTGCTGCACCGATTCGGAGACGAGCGCGGGCGCGGGGCTGGTGGCACACAGCTTCACCCGGAACGTGGTGCCTTGGCCTTCTTCACTCTCCACGTCGATGTGGCCGCCTTCGTACTGCACAATGCGGTTGACCAGGAACAAGCCGACACCGGTGCCGTCGCCCGCGTTGGGGTGAAACCGCCGGAACAAGTGAAACAGCTCGTGGCCATGCTGCGCGAGGTTCAGCCCCAGGCCGTTGTCGGCTACTTCGAGCACGGGACAACCATCGTGGTGGTAGGAGCGGATGAATACCTCGGGCGGGCGGCCAGGGTGGCGGTACTTGATGGAATTGCTAACCAGGTTGAGCAGAATGGTGCTCAGGTTGCCGCGCGCATACCGCACGTCGGCCAGGGCGCCGAAATCGGCGCTGATGCGCGCTTCGGAGGCCACAATCTGCGGGTCCAGCGACTGCAGCACCTCGGCCAGCAACGGGCCCAGGGCCACCAACTCAGGTAGCTGCTCGCCCTGTTGGCGCTGCTCCTGCACCACGGCCGCCAGGTCGGTGACGGTAGTGTGCAGGCTGGTGAGCGAATTGTCGAACAGCCGCAGGATGAGGGCTTGTTCGGGGTCCTGAAACACCGCCGAACGGCGCAATTCCTCAAACAGGCCGCGCAGGTTGTTCACGGGCTGGCGTAGGTCGTGGCTGGCAGCGTACACAAAGTTGTCGAGGTCCTGGTTGGTGCGGGCCAGCTGGCGGTTGCGGGCCTCAACGGCCTCGTTGGCCGCGTTGAGCAGGGCGTTGCGCTCGTCGCGCTCCTGGCGGGTGCGGGTGAGCTCGGCCAGGGAATCGCGCAGCTCTTGGTTCATGCCTTTCAACTCGCTGTGATAGCGGGCCTCGTATTGGCGCCATTCGTTTTTCTCAATGGCAAAACGAACAGTTTTGTTCAGTAGCTCGCTGTCGAATTGCTGCTTCACGAGGTAGTCGAGGGCGCCGCTGTTGAGGGCGCGTACCGCCAAGCGCTCGTTGCCGTCGCCGGTTATCATTACCACGCACATGGCATGCTCGGGCACCAGCTTGGCCAGTTGGGCCAGCATGGTCAGGCCATCAGTATCGGGCAGGTTATAATCGAGCAGCACGCAATCGGGGCGCACGTCCCGAAAAAGAGCCAGTCCCTCGTCCCCGCTGTAAGCTTCGTGGATTTCGAGGCGCTCCAAGCCCGGCTGCAGGCCCAGAAAGCGCCGGTAGAGCAGGCAGTCCTGCGCGTTATCGTCAATAATTAATATCTTCTTCACGCGGGTAGGCACTGTGCCTGCGGCTAATTTACGGTGGGTGGTTCGTTGGATTCCAGCCAATATCGCACAATAAGCCGGACTTTCTCTTCCAATGCCGGGTAGTTTACGGGTTTGGTCATGTAGCTGTTGGCCCCCAGGCGGTAGCATTCGTCAATGTCCTTCACATTGGACGACGTGGTGAAGACGATAACCGGAATTTTATTTAGTTTGGGGTCCGCTTTTAACGTGCCAAGCACGGTGCGGCCGTCGGTGCCCGGCATGTTCAGGTCGAGCAGGATAAGGGCGGGCAGCGCCGACGGCCAGTTGGGGCGGTCGCCGTAGCCGAGCAGGTAGTCGAGGGCCTGGTCGCCGTCTTCGCACCGAAACACCGGGTTTTGCAGGGCGTGCTTGCGAAAAGCACGGCCCAGGGCGGTAAAGTCCTCGGTGCTGTCTTCCACCACGAGTACGGGTTTAAGGGATGAAGTCACTTACAATAATTTAGAGATAGTGAAATAAAACGTTGCGCCCTGGCCCAGTTCCGATTCAACCCAGAGCTCGCCGCCATGTTTGTCCAGCATCTTCTTTACGATGGCCAGGCCGGCCCCGGTGCCACCGCCGTATTTGTCCTGGCCGTGCAAGCGCTTGAAAATGCGGAAGATGCTTTCGTGGTGGCGGGCATCGATGCCAATGCCGTTGTCTTTTACATACAGCACCTCGAAGGCCGTGGTGTCGACCAGCCGGTGATAGGGTGGATGAGCGGTTGGCGCAACGCCGATTTCTACGTGTTTCTCCGGCCGGTCGTTGTAGCGCAGGGCGTTGGTGAGCAAGTTATTGAACACTTCGCCCAGGCGCACCGGGTCGCAGCGCAGCGTGGGCAGCGGAATGGGAACCGCCACGGTGGTGCCGGTTTGCTCGAAGCGGGGCGCCAGCAGCTCAAGCACCCCGGCCAGCAGCTCATTCAGGTCCACTTCCTCCACGTTGAGCTCCTCGCGGCCCGCGCGCGAAATCCGGAGCAGCGACTCGATGAGGGCCTCCATGCGCTGGCTCAAGCGGACCAGGGTTCGCAGCTTGCTCACGCCTTCGGCATCGAGCTTGTCGGCGTAGTCCTCCAGCAAAAACAGCGAGTAGTTGTGGATGCCGCGCAGGGGCTCCTTCAGGTCGTGCGAGGCCACGTAGGCAAACGAGTCGAGCTCCTCGTTGCTGCGCTCGAGCTCGGTGTTGAGAGCCGTGAGGCTGCGGGCCCGGGCCTGGAGCTCGTTAAATATTTTCAGCCGCACGTCGGAAATAAACAGACGGATGTCGCGGGCGGCAGCAATTTCCAGCGGCTGCCACGGCACAGCTGTGTCTTCTACCGCTTGCTTCCAGGCTTCGAACGACTGGCGGGGCGAAAGGAAAATTTGGCCGTCGACGGTGGTTTGGTTTTTTTCGTGGCGGCCGGCCCAGGTCACGGTTTGCAGCTGCTCGGGCCGGAACCAAAAAATGTATTCGTTGGGTGCCTGGGCGAGCCGAATGGCCAGAATGCCGCTGGCTGTGCCCCGAATGGCGCGCCCGGCTGGGTTGAGCTGCGCGTAGGAATCGGTGTGAAACACCTCCTCGTTGGGGGCGAACTCGCGGAGCCAGTCCACCAAGTCGGCCAGCTGTGTGGGCGTGGGCGTGTGGCCCAGCCGAATGGTTTCGCCCTCGAAACAAATGGCTGCCCCACCGCAGTCGAACACGTCGAGCAGGGTGGGCGAGAAGCGGTGCAGGCCATCCACGAAGTTGGGCTGGGTGCTCACCAGCTCGAATAAGCGCGTTTGGGTTTCGGCAATGCGCTGGCGGTAGGCCAGCTCGTCGTACTGCTGCTTGGTTTTGAGCAGCGCCGATAGGGTTTTGCCCAGAAACTGGCACAGGTCGCGCAGCTCGTAACTCACCAGGCGCGGGCTTTGGTGGTGGCAGGTAATCATGCCCCACAGCCGGCCATCTTCGATGAGCGAGATGGTCATGGTGGCCTGCGAGCCCATGTTGTGCAGGTACTGAATGTGGATGGGCGACACGCTGCGCAGCACCGAGTAGGTCATGTCGGGCGGGCGGTTGCTCATGGGGTGCCGGGCCGGCACCAGCGGCGTGGGCATGTACGAGGCGTCGGGGATGAAGCGCAGCCAGTTTTTGAGGTACATGGCCCGGGCCTGCTTCGGAATGTCGGTGGCCGGGTAGTGCATGCCCAGCCAGGGCGGCAGGTCTTCTCGCACGGCTTCGGCAATCACCTCGCCGCTGTCGTCGGGGGTGAAGCGGTACACGGCCACCCGGTCGAAACCGGTGAGGGCACGCACTTGCTCCACCGCTACCTGGCACATTCCGAGGGTCGTGGCCGCGCCCAGCAGGCTGCCCAGCGTGAGGTTGAGGGTGGGCAGGTCGAGCGCGCTCACGGTGGTGTCGGCCACGGGCTCGCCTTCTACCCACAGCAAATCGTCGTAGCGGTGCAGAATAAGCTTGTAGAAGGGCCGGTTCAGCACGCGGTCGAGGCGCACGCCCAGCAGGCGGCCCTGCTCGGTAATGCTCGGCCAGAGGCGTTCGACCTCAATCAGCTGCTCAGCCTCCATGAGACGGCCCAGGCCGGTGCCCACCAATTCTTCGGGCGCAACGCCCAGCAGGTCCTGGGTGTTGGCGCTGGCCATCACTACCTGCCGCGTCTGCTCATCGAGGCACAGCAGAAAGCCATAAGGCTGAATCAGGCCGGGAATGTGGATGGGCTCGCGGTCGCAGTTGTTGAGGTCGATGGGCTGACCGACCAGCGTTTCGTCGGACAGTTTTACTCCTGAATGAGCCATGCGGCGAGGGTTTGGAACGTGAGAATAGCCGACGCCACAACGGCATCCGCGTCTTCGGCAGCCGCGGCGGCTTCCAGCAATTGGCCAAACTGCTTCCAGAGCGGGCCGGTGCGCTCGGCACGACCCGCGAAGAAACTGCGGCCTTCGATGCCCGCGGCAGCCAAGTGGCGGGCAATCACCTGCCCGCCCAAGCTCGAGCCTTCGAGCACGTACATAGCGCCCAATAGCTGGGCACGAGTGTCGAGCGGGGGCAGGGTGGGGCACAGCGGCGGCTGGCCGGGGTAGCCCAACCGGGCCAGGTCTTCGAGAATGAGCGGGGCGCGGTAGCGCTGCTCGAGCTGCCACTCGGGGCCCAGGGCAGCGGCGTGCCGGTGCAGGGCAGCTTCGTAGGGCTGGACAAAGCCGTACATGCGGGCCAGAAAATGCGCGGTTTGGGCGGCAGTAACGGTGCCGTTTGTCAGGGCTTGGTTGAAGGCATTGGATTCAACTCCGTCGTGGAATGGTCTGGTTTCGAGACGCAGACGCGGGAGTATGGCCGGGCTTTCGGCCGGAGCGGCCATCGGGGGTTGCAATGAGTTCAAGCTGCGAAAATTGGATGACGCCCGATAAACGCACTTTTCGGGCTAATCCTGGGTCAGGGCGTAGCTGACCAGGTTGGCTCCCATGCGGAGGGCTGTGTCGTGTACGGCGGGCGAGTCCTCCGGGTACGTGCCCTGGTCTTCCCAGCCGTTGCCGAGGTCGCATTCGTAGGAGTAAAAGCACACCAAACGGCCCTTGTACAGCAGGCCAAAACCCTGGGCGCGCTTGCCTTCGTGCTCGTGCACCTTGGGCAAGCCCCTGGGAAACTGGTATTTCTGGTGGTAGATGGGATGCGAGAAGGGCAGCTCCACAAATTCAAGCTCGGGAAACACCTTTTTCATCTCGGGGCGGATGAATTTATCGAGCCCGTAATTGTCGTCGATGTGCAGAAAGCCACCGCCGGTGAGGTAGCGGCGCAGGTTGCGCGCCTCGGCGTCGGTGAAGCTCACGTTGCCGTGCCCGGTCATGTGAACGAAAGGGTAGGAGAGCAGCTCGGGCGCATCGAGCTCCACGGTGGCTTCGTCGGGCGCGATGTTGGCGTGCAGGGCCTGGTTGCAGAATTTGATGAGGTTGGGCAGCGAGGTTTTGTTGGCGTACCAGTCGCCCCCGCCCCCGTAGTGCAGCTTGGCAATGCGGAAACTAGGGGCCGGGGCCGCCGCCGTGAGGGTGAGCAGCAGCGCGAAAGAAAGCAGCAGGGATTTGAACATAAGTAGAGAAGCGCGGCTGAGCCGGATGGGCTTATAATTGCGAGCCGGGCCGGAAAGTTCGGGCCTGCTGGCCGTGGTTGGGGCCATTGGGCGTAGCAAGGCTGCAAAGTAGCGCCAAGCCACTACTTCCCACCTCTGATTCTTTGCTGTCTCATTCCATGCCCACACTTCAACTCCAGCAATTTCTACAAAGCACCGGGGCCATCAGCGCGGTGCAGGCAGTGGAAATCTCCGCCAGTTTCAGCTTACGGCATCTTTCCCGTCACGATTTCCTGCTGCAAGCCGGGCAGGTGAGCGACACGTACTTCTTCATCAGCCGGGGCCTGCTGCGCTCGTTTGCGCTCGACCCTGACGGCACCGAAGTGACGACGGGCTTGGCGGGCCCGGGCCAGGTGGTATTCGAAGTCGCCTCGTTTTTCAACCGGACGCCCTCGCTCGAATACATTCAGGCCCTGACCGACTGCGAAGGCTGGTGCCTGAGCTACCAGCAGCTGAATGAGCTGTTCCACGCGCGCAGTGAGTTCCGGGAATTTGGGCGCGGGGTGCTGGTGCGGGGCTTCGCGGCGCTTAAGGCGCGCATGCTGGCCACCATTACCGAGTCGGCCTCGGCGCGCTACGAGCACCTGCTGCAGGCCCACCCCGAACTGCTGTTGCACGTGCCTCTCAAGTACATTGCCTCCTACCTGGGCATCACCGACACGTCGCTGAGCCGCATCCGTAAAGCCGGTGGCAAGAAATAAGCAGATGCCCTGATTTCTTGCCAAATGGCAAGCGGCAGGTCGAAGGCAGCGGGTTGTTTTGTAACACGAATTCCGCAACTAAGCCCACCCGAAATGGAAACCCTGCCGCTGGCGCTGCCACTCACGTTTATACTGACCACGGCCCTTGCAGTTGGGCTGTTTTATGTAGCCGCGCGGCGGTCGGGGCGCGTGCTGGCCGGGCTGGGGGCGTGGCTGTTGCTGCAAGGTGCCGTCGGGCTCAGTGGGTTCTATACCGTCAGCAACACGGTGCCGCCGCGGCTAGCACTGCTCCTCGGACCGCCGCTGCTGGTTACTGGGATGCTGCTGGCTACGGCCGCCGGCCGTCGTTTTCTTGATGGCCTGCGCCTCGATGTGCTGACCCTGCTGCACGTCGTGCGCATTCCGGTGGAGCTGGTGCTTTTCGGTCTCTACCTGCACCACGCCGTGCCGCAGCTGATGACCTTCGAGGGCCGCAACTGGGACGTGCTGGCTGGTATCACTGCGCCGCTGGTGTATTTCCTGGCCTTTCGGCAGCGGTGGCTGGGGCGGCGCGGTTTGTTGCTCTGGAACGTGCTGGGTTTGGCTTCGCTGCTCAACATTGTGATGAATGCGGTACTGTCAGCGCCCACGCCAGTGCAACAATTTGGCTTCGAACAGCCGAACGTGGCCGTTCTGCATTTTCCGTTTGTGTGGCTGCCGGGCGTGGTGGTGCCGCTGGTGCTGCTGGCGCACCTCACGGCCATTCGTCGGCTGTGGGTAGCAGCTGCGAAACCTGTTGCCGCCGAAATTATGAGCGCGGTGTTGCCATAGCCGTAGCAGGTGAGGCTCCAGGGGTTACGCCTCGTCGCGACACTGGCGCATTTCAGGCCCAATCTTACAATGCCTGCTGCTCGGGCGCCCACCAACTGACGCACCCATTCCTGCGCATCCTGCCGCAACTCAACAGCGTGCTTACGCACGCGGAGCCGCCGGAGTAGCGGAACCGGCTTACTTTCGCTTGGCCCGAATACACCCCCACGGGCAATGCTCATGACCGGCTTCAAAATCATTGCCCTCCTCATTCTGGCTTTCGGCCTCTACCACAATTATCAGCAGGATGCCGGGCAGCACCGCAAGGCCAAAACGTGGCAGGCCATCTGCCTGGCGCTGCTGGTGCAGGCGTATGCCGGCATTTTCGGGCAATTGGGCTGGCTGGTGAGCCATTGGGCCGACGCGCAGCAGAAGTTCGGCGTTGCCGTGGGCTATGTGCCGGGCGAGGCGCACTGGCCACTTTACCTGCTGCACATTGGCTTGGCCCTGCTCGCGCTACTCACGGCAATGCGCATGATAAACCGCTCGGACGCCGCCCGCCGTCGGTTGCTGTGGCTGCTGCCACTACTGGTGCTCGCCGAAACCTTCAGCTTCTACCGCGGCTGGCTCAGCGGCAGCGCCGAGGTGCCGCTCATGCACGCCTTCGTGCTGGCGCTCGGGTTCGCCTTCAACGGCGCCGTGGCGCTGGTGATGCACTTGGTGTACCGCAGCCAGTTTATGCGGGCGTTTTACCAGACGGTGCCCGTGGCGGTAGCTGAGCCCGCCGCATTGGCTTGATTTGTCCAGCAGCTGTTTTAATTACTGAAACCAACGACCAATGATAACGGGCAAGGATTTACTCGATTTGGGTTTGAAGCCCGGCAAATGGTTCAAGGAAGCGCTGGAGCACATCAATGCCCACGACCTGACTGGCGACGCGCTGCACGCCTACCTCGATACGGTAAAACCCGCGCCGGTCATCCCGCTACTGGATGCGCCGGTGCATTTCTACGAAAACATCCGGGCCGATACCGCCGTTGAGCAAGCCAACATCGACTACGTGCGGCAGTCGATGCAGCAGCTCATGCGCACGCCCACGGTGGTGGCCGGCGCTATTATGCCCGATGCCTGCCCGGCGGGGCCGCTGGGTACCATCCCGGTGGGCGGGGTGGTGGCCACGCGCAACGCCATCCATCCGGGCATGCATTCAGCCGACATCTGCTGCTCGGTGATGCTGAGCAACCTGGGCAAAACTGACCCCAAAACGGTGCTCGACGTGGCCCAGGCCATCACGCACTTCGGCCCCGGCGGGCGAGACCCCGAAAAACAGTTTGCGCTACCCGCTGAAATTCTGGCGGAGATGCAGGCCAACCCGTTTTTGAACTCCGAGCGCAGCCTGAAAATGGCGCGCGAGCACCTCGGCACCCAGGGCGACGGCAACCACTTTCTGTACGTCGGCGTCTCCAAAGCCACTGGCGACACCATGCTCGTAACGCACCACGGCTCGCGCGGCGTGGGAGCCGTGCTGTATGGCCACGGGATGAAAGTGGCCGAGTTCTTCCGCCGCGAAATATCGCCCGCCACCGCCCCCGACAACGCCTGGATTCCCAGCGAAACGCCCGAAGGCGTGAACTACTGGGATGCCCTGCAAACTGTGCGCAAATGGACCAAGCGCAACCACGAGGTGCTGCACGAGGCCATTGCCGCCAAGCTGGCCGCCACCGTGCAGCAGCGCTACTGGAACGAGCACAACTTCGTGTTCCGCGACGGCGACGTGTTCTACCACGCCAAGGGCGCCACGCCGCTAGCCGCCAAGTTCATGCCCGACATTACCGGCCCGCGCATCATTCCGCTGAACATGGCCCAGCCCATTCTGATTGTGGAAGGCGACACCACCACCAACAACCTGGGCTTCGCTCCGCACGGCGCGGGCCGCAACCTTAGCCGCACGCGCCACAAATACAGCAAAATTGGCCAAACCAACGAAGCCATTTTCGAAGCCGAAACCCAGGGCATCGACGCCCGCTTTTATTTTAACCGCATTGATATTTCGGAGCTGCCCAGCGCCTACAAAAATGCCGAGGACGTGAAGCAGCAAATCACCGATTTCAACCTGGCCACCGTCATCGACGAAATCCACCCCTACGGCTGCATCATGGCCGGCGACTGGGAGCAGGACGCCCCCTGGCGCAAAAAGAAGCTGGCCAAAGCGGCGGCAGCGTTGGCGGCCCAGGGAGGAGTGGACACGCAGGAGGATACCTCGGCGCTTACCGTGGAATAACCGGATGACCTACAAATTATCATGTTACCATTCCTACGCACCACTGCTCTCATCTTCATATTAACCGCAGCCATTCCTACTACTATTGTTCGCGCGCAAACAAAAACAATACAATCGGGCTGGAAAGTACTTCAGCTTCCTCATGGCTGGCTCCTCAACGTTCCAAAGGATTTCAAAATCAGGAAGCTACAAGGGATTGATACTGAGGGCGGCGTTATTCGTTCAAGAAAACGCAACATATCCCTGACCTATGAGGAGTTCTCAAATTGGTATGTAATCAAAAAAGACTGCGATACGACAAAGGCCGTACTCGAAGCCACCAGAATTTACTACCAAGAAGGCCAGCGAGTAATAATGACAAGCGGAGATGATTGTGAAGGCCGCACTGACATTACTCTGCGCAGTTATGACCTCATAAATGGAGCAGAAATTTTATTAACCGAAATCTTCAGTACGCTTCGCTTACCCCATTCCAGCTTAACTAGAGATAAAAACCTGAAGTCTTTGAAATCAGTGCGCTAGCTGGGCGGTAAACACTGCCGCTAACGCCGCCGTCTCGGTGCGCAGCCGCGAGGTGCCCAGCGTCACCGGCCGAATGCCTTTCGCCAGCGCCAGTGCAATTTCCTGCGGCGTAAAGTCTCCTTCAGGCCCAATGAGCACACAACAGCTTGCTCCCGCGCCGACTACCTGCGTCAGCGCCGTGCGCTCGCCTTCCTCCAGGTGCGCGATGTAGGTGGTTTCGGGCGCAGTGCCCGCCACGAAAGCGCCGAAATCCTGTAGCTCGTCCAGCTGCGGCAGCCACGCCTGCCCCGACTGCTTCAGGGCGCTGATGGCAATTTTCTCCAGCCGCTCTAGCTTCAGCTCGCGGCGCTCAGAGCGGGCGCAACGCAGGAAGCTGATGCGCTCAACGCCCACTTCCACGGCTTTTTCCACGAACCACTCCATGCGGTCGAGGTTTTTGGTGGGCGCCACCGCTACGTGGGTGAAGTGCGCGCGGGGCGCTACTGCTTCGTGGTGGGTAATGCGCAACTGGCAGCGCTTGGGGTTGGCGTCGGCCACAGCGGCTGTGTAGAGGCCGCCACGGCCGTCTACCAACGCTACTTCATCGCCCGCGCCCAAGCGCAGCACCCGCACAGCGTGTTTGCTCTCCTCTTCGGAAAGCTGGTAGGTGGCGGCGGCAGGCGTAAGGTCGGGAGCGAAGCAGGTGAGCATGGGGGCGAAGTTCGGGCAGCAGGCGGTAATTTCGATAACTATTAACTTAGGGCAGTCAGTGATTGCAGGACTTTTGTCGAATGAGTGTTAACTGCGTGTTTTCTTGTTTACGCGTGATTTGGATATGAAAAACACCCTGTTTATCCTGCTATTTTTGGTTGGTTGCTCACCCAAATTTCTTCCTCAAGCTGCCACCAGGGTTGAGCCGTTACCAAAAGGAAAATATGCTCACCGGCCGACCGAAGGCTCCGGAATGGAAGTGCCTATTGATACCGTTACTGCTGTTGACACGCTAATTCACCGTCTCAATGGCAAGTGGGAGTTTGTTGAAACAGGCAAAGCTTATTACATCGGCTACACTGACGATATGTATTCAATCGCAGCTCATGGAGAAACTGCGATTAAGCCGCTGATGGAATTTCTGAAGTCATCTGCTACTCCACAAGGCAAATACGGGGTCGTGTATACCCTACACTTGATAGGTATAAACAGTGTTGTAGCCGGCCGTTTTTATGAAGAATTCACCAGTAAAAAAGCACGCCAAGCACTGTTGTCGTTGCTGAACTCTTCCGAATTATCTCCTGCTGTTATTCACTTACTAATGCGCGACCCTTGGCAATCGGATGTGCCTAATTATTTCACATTATTAGCCAAGCCTTCAGATAACTCCTGGATTCTTGTCAATGCTTTGAAACTTCAGAATCTTCCGGGGCTGCCGATTCAGCAGGAGCGAAATATTCCGAAGAGGATTAGTGAAACAGTTTTTCCTTACCCTCGTGTAATTCATCGAACCCGGCTTGAAGAAAAAGTAGCGGCTGAAGAAAGCAAATTAAGTAGTGATGACGAGCAGATTTTGGGGATTCTGCAAGCCATCAAAAGCCTGAACCGACCAGATATCCATGTGGAGAATGCACTCTTTCACGAAAAGAAATTCTGGGGACGTTGGAGTACAGAATTTGGATGTAAAAACTGCATTGGGGTTGGGGGTGAAGTTTTATCAATTGCAACCTTTTTAGAAAATATAGATGAAAGCCGGATTCAATATTATCTCAATGCTGAAGGACTTACTATCTGCACCTCCGAAACGGCTCGGCAGCTTTTGGTTGAATGGTGGAATGCACAATCCGATGCTTTTAAAATGAGATTCCAGGTTGATAAAGCAGACCCTGCCATTAATAATATGCGAATAGGATATTAAAAACCGCGTCATAAACCTCGCTAAAACGCAAAAACCCCGTCAGCTGCAACTGACGGGGTTTTTAGCGGGTGAGTGAAAGAGGGGAAGTGTGGGGTAAGAAAGGTTATGCTTCTACAGCCACGCGCGGGGCGCCGGCCAGGATTTCTTCGTTGGCGTACTCGGCGTACTTCTGGAAGTTGGTCACGAACTTCTCGGCCAGCGAGTTGGCGGTTTTGTCGTAGGCTTCTTTATCGGCCCAGGTGTTGCGCGGGTCCAGAATTTCGGAGGGCACGCCGGGCACCGCGCCAGGCACCATCATGCCAAACACGGGGTGCTTGGTGAACTTCACCTCGTCGAGCTGGCCATTCAGCGCAGCCGTAATCATGGCCCGGGTGTAGGGCAGCTTCATACGCGAGCCGGTGCCGTAGCTGCCGCCGGTCCAGCCGGTGTTGATGAGCCACACGTTGATGTCGGGGTTTTCGTCCATCTTCTGGCCCAGCATCTCGGCGTACTTGGTGGGGTGCAAAGGCAGGAATACTGCGCCGAAGCAGGCCGAGAACGTGGTTTGCGGCTCCGTCACGCCCATTTCGGTGCCAGCTACCTTGGCGGTGTAGCCCGACATGAACAGGTACATGGCGTGGCTCTTATCGAGCTTGCTGATGGGCGGAATCACCCCGAAAGCATCGGCCGTGAGGAAGAAAATGTTCTTCGGCGCATCGGCCACGCCGGGCTCGATGGCGTTGTCGATGAAGTTGATGGGGTAGGCGGTGCGGGTGTTCTCCGTCACCGACTTGTTGGCGTAGTCCACGGTGTGGGTGCCGGGAATAAAGCGCGTGTTCTCCACGATGGAGCCGAAGCGGATGGCGTCCCAAATCTGGGGCTCTTTCTCCTGGCTCAAATCAATCACCTTGGCGTAGCATCCGCCCTCAAAGTTGAAGATGCCGGCGTCGGGCGTCCAGCCGTGCTCGTCGTCGCCGATGAGGCCGCGGTTGGGGTCGGCCGAGAGGGTGGTTTTGCCGGTGCCCGACAGGCCGAAGAACACGGCCGTGTCGCCTTTTTCGCCCACGTTAGCCGAGCAGTGCATGCTCAGCGTGCTGTGCTCGTGGGGCAGCAGGTAGTTCAGCACGCCAAAAATGCCTTTTTTCATCTCGCCGGCGTAGCCCGTGCCGCCAATCAGAATCATCTTCTTGGTGAAGTTGATGATGGCGAAGTTGGGCTGGCGGGTGCCGTCCACGGCCGGGTCGGCTTCAAAGCCGGGGGCGCAGATGATGCTGAAGTCAGGCGTCCAGCTCGTGTCCGCGCCTTCGGTGGGGCGCAGGAACATGTTGTAGCAAAACAGGTTGTGCCAGGCCTGCTCGTTCACCACGCGCAGCTTCAGCTGGTAGTCGGGGTTGGCGCCGGCGTAGGCTTCGCGCACATACAGGTCCTTGTCGGCCAGGTAAGCCACCATTTTCTGGTGCAGCTGGTCGAACTTATCGGACTCGAAAGGAATGTTGATGTCGCCCCACCACACGCTGTCGGCGGTGTTGGCGTCCTTCACCACAAACCGGTCTTTAGGCGAGCGGCCGGTGAATTTGCCGGTGTCGGCCATCAGGGCGCCGTTGTCGGTGAGGGAGCCCTCGCCGTTGCGCAAAGCGTGCTCAACGAGCTCGGCAGGCGTTAAATTGAGGTGAACGGTAGCGGTATCGGTGAAGCCCAGGGGCTGCAAACGATTCCGGACATCGGCGGCATTGGTGGGAGCTGCGGACATGACTACGAAGGGGTTGGGTGGGAATACTCGCAATTGAGAATACAAAGGTAGAATCGGACGGGCTGACAGTAGTGAAACAATTCGTTTCTTTACTGGGACAAATTAAACCTGTCGTCGTTCATCCAATGGTTTTTAGTTTCGCAACGCCCCCTACGGGACGTCAGGAGGCCAAATCGTTGGACAGGCCCTTACGCATAGGCCGGCAATTGGTTTGCTTTGTCCCTGCTTTTTTCTGCCTACCATGCCCACCCACATTGCTCGCTACCACGGCCTCTACGGCGACGACAAGGCCCAGCTCTCGCACGATTACCTGCAGAGCCAGCTCATCGCGCCGCGCCCCCGGGCCACCGATTGGGGCCTCAAGCCCCACCTGCACGAAAACTTATTCCAGCTGTTCTTTCTCGAGGCCGGCCGTGCCGCCTTCGAGGCCCCCGAACCCGTGCCGCTGCGCACGCCCTGCCTGGTCATCATTCCGGCCAACACGGTGCACGGCTTTACGTTCAGCCCGCAGGTGCGCGGGCGCACACTCACGCTCTCCGAGGCCCTGCTCGATACCATTCTCCAGGCCTCGCCCGGCGTGCTGGTCGAGTTGAACTCGGTGCACATCCTGTCGGATTTCAACACGGAAGTCACCTTCGGTGATTTGCTCGACCTGGAGATGCAGATTCACCAGGAAATTCATGCCGAGCTGCCGGGCAAGCAGCTCGCGCTGAACGGCTTTTTCAAGCTGCTGTTTGTGAAGATTTTCCGCCTGCTGCAGCACAACCGCCGCAAGCAGGAGAGTCCCAACCGCGCGCTGCACTATTACCGCGAGTTTCAGAAAGCCATTGAGCGCACCCAAGATTTTAGCCGCAAAATCTCAGACTATGCCCACGAGCTCAAGATTACCCAGGTGCACCTCAACCGCATCTGCCAGGCCGTGAAGGGCAAAACGGCCCAGCAGGTTGTGCAGGCGCATACCATTCGCAAGGCGCACAACTACTTATTATATACCTCGCTCTCGGTGGCCGAAATTGCCTACGCGCTGCAGTTCGTCGACCCGGGTTACTTCGCCCGGTTTTTTCGCAAGCAAACCGGGCTCGCGCCCGGGGCTTACCGCGCCAAAGCCTACCGCAGCGAGGGTGCAGGCAAGGCCGGAAAGGGGGATGCTGCCTTGTCATCCTGAGCGCAGCGAAGGACCTTGTCACGCTTGAACCACTGCCGTAGTTCTCATTGGCGCGGCCGTTATCGCAGATGTGATAAGGTCCTTCGCTGCGCTCAGGATGACAAAGGGCATCGGCGCTGGTATTACTTATCAAAAGGCGCACAATCCCGAAACTTTCCTAGCTTTACCGTGCCCGTACTGCATTACTTGCGCATTGGAGCCGGTTTTACCCGTCATCATCTCATTTCCCACCCTAGTTTCCTCTATGCAAACTGTTCCTGCTCAGACCGAGCAACCGCTGTCGGCGGAATCCACGAGCCACCCCAAGGGCTTGTCCGTGCTGTTCACCACCGAAATGTGGGAGCGGTTCTCCTTCTATGGCATGCGGGCCATCATGAAGCTGTACATGGTAAAGGCCCTGCTGTTTAGCGAAGCCGATTCCTCGAACCTGTACGGCTCGTACCTGGGCCTGGTGTACCTCACGCCGCTGCTCGGCGGCTACGTAGCCGACCGCTACTGGGGCAACCGGCGCTCAATTATGATTGGCGGCCTGATGATGGCCCTGGCGCAGTTCGTGCTCTTCGCTTCGGCGAGTGCCTACCAAAACGTCGGTTTTTCGCACATGGCCTTCTACACCGGCCTAGCGCTGCTCATCTTCGGCAACGGCTTCTTCAAGCCCAACATTTCCAGCATGGTGGGTAACCTTTACCCGGCCCGCGACCGGCGTATTGACGTGGCCTACACCATTTTCTACATGGGCATCAACGTGGGAGCCACGTTCGCGCCCATCATATGCGGCTACTTCGGCGATACGGGCCGCCCGGCCGATTTCAAGTGGGGCTTCCTGCTGGCCGGTATCGGCATGCTGCTGGGCACGGCCACGTTCGAGTTCCTGAAGGGCAGGTTTGTGGTAACCCCCGAAGGCGGGCCACTGGGAGCCAAGCCGGAGCGTTTGCCGGCCCAAAGCGCCGCCGATGCCGCCGTTAGCAACCGCAAGAACCTGATGCTGGTGGCTCTGTTTGCCGGCGTGTTTGCCTTGCTGTACTTCCTGGTGCTTGACCAGAAAATCATCGATTCGCTCATCTATTCGGCCATGGTGGTGGTGCCTATTGCCGTGCTGGCCGATAAATCCCTCACGCCCGTCGAGCGCCGCAAAATCAACGTGGTCCTCATCATCGGCTTCTTCGTGATTTTCTTCTGGGCCGCTTTCGAGCAGGCCGGCAACTCGCTCACCACCTTCGCCGACAAGCAAACCGACCGGCAGCTGGGCTCCTTCCTGGTGCCGGCGTCGTTCTTCCAAACCATCAACCCGTTCGGCATCATCCTCTTCGCCCCGGTGTTCGCCGTGCTCTGGACCTGGCTGAGCAAGCGCGGCTGGGAGCCTTCCTCACCCCTGAAAATGGCTTATGGCCTGGCGCTGCTGGCTGTGGGCTACCTCATCATCGCCTTTGGCGTAAAGGACGTGACGGCGACCACCAAGGTGAGCATGTTCTGGCTCACGGCCATGTACTTGGTACATACGTTTGGTGAGCTGTGCCTGTCGCCCATCGGCCTGGCGCTGGTGAACAAGCTGGCCCCCGCCCGCGTGGCTTCGCTGATGATGGCCGTGTGGTTCCTGGCCATTGCCACCGGCAACAAGTTCTCGGGTACGCTGGGTGCGCTGTACCCCGAGCCGGGCAAGCCCGCTCCGCACTTCGCGGGCTTCGAGATTACCGGCCTTTACGAGTTCTTCATGGTGTTCGTGGTGCTATGCGGCGCCACGGCCTTCCTGCTGCTTCTCATCTACCGCAAGCTGACCAAAATGATGGAAGATGAGCCCGCTACCGGGGTTACTCCCATGCTGGAACAAGCTTAAGCACCATTGCTAATAACTGCTATAAAGGCCCCCGATGCTACTGCGTCGGGGGCCTTTTTCTTTACCTGCTCCTAGCCAAGTAGGGTGCGGGGCTTGCCCCCGCCCGTCGTTGAACGAAATCCGGACCAATCGTTCAACGACGGGCGGGGGCAAGCCCCGCACCCTACTTCGTCAGGAGCGTAATGGCCCCCAATGCAAAAGCCCTTTCGGCCACACGGCCAAAAGGGCTTTTGCGTTGGAGAAGGGCGCGGTCCGGCCATGGGGCATTAAGCGGGCAACTCGGCTTTGCGGGTGGCTACCAGCGGCAGCAGCACATCGGCGCGGGTCAGGCGGCTGTCGGCGGTGTTGGCGTCGAACATGCGTTCGGCCTTGTCGTCGCCGCCCTGCTTGTAGGTTTTCAGCACCAGGTTATTGAGCCGGGTTTCGTCGGCCAGCAGCTCGGCTTTGGCCTTCGCCTTCGCTTCCGGCTCGGTGATGGCGGCGACCTCCAGCGTGCGGGCCGCGTTTTGAGTGGTGAGGCGCGTGATTTCGGTGGCGCGGCCTTCGGCGCTGTCGAAGTTGGCCACGGAATTGGTCAGGCCCAGGCGCTGGTACTCGGCCGTGGATTTGCTGTTGGTCAGGAAGACCGTGAATCGGTCGCATTCGGCCTTGGTGAGGAGCGCCGCTACGATTTGGGCATCGGTGTAGGACATGGCAGGAATTGGTTGATGTGGAAAAAAGTGAAAGGAAAAATGCTGAGCGAATAAGAGGCCGCTGAAGCGTCAGGCTTCAGCCAGTGTCCCGCATGGTCGAAGCCTGACGTTTCGACCTATTCCTAAACGGCTCCATTGCGGCATACAACCACTGCTATCCTTCTTTATTGCGTGTCCCTACGAATAATCCGGCGCGGGCCCGCCCCTACGCTTCGAGGGCGGCGGCCAGCACGGCGGCTTCGGCGCGCAGGCCGGCCAGGCGGGCCTGGGCCAGCAGGGTAGGTGCCCGGCCGCTGGTGCCAAGCAGTTCCTGCCGGGCCTGGCTGAGCAGCAGCGCCCACTGCGCCTGCTGGGCCCCGAGGCGCTGGGGCGGCAGCGGGTCGGCGGCCGGAGCGAGGGCGGCGGGCACGGCGGTGGCGGCCCCCAGCCGCTGCCGGGCCGGGGCCGCGCGGGCGGGCAGCACCTGGGCCAGGCGGTGGGCCAGCCGGGCGGCGGCGTAGCGGCAGTCGGCCAGCCGGCCAATGGCCGGGCCCAGGTCGTCGGCTTCGTCGGGGGTGGGGGCGGGTGGCCCGGCGGGGGCGGCCAGCACGAGGGCGTGCAAGGCCCGCAGGCGCTGGTCGGCGGCGTAGGGCAGGGGCCGCCGGCCAATTTCGGCGTGGTTGATGCGGGTTTGGGTGGTGCCCAGCAGGTGGGCCGCCTCGCGCTGGCTCAGGCCGAAGTGGGCGCGGGTGGTGGTCAGGCGCTGGTCGGAGGCGCAGGGAAGCTCAGTCATGGGGAGCTAACGCATGGGGGGACTCAAAATTACAGGGCCTTATATTTTGAGTCCCCCCTCGGGGAGGACTCAAATTTTAGTCGCCATTTTTTTGAGCCCCCCCCGTAGCGGTAGCTGGGCTGCCGGTAGGGGCTCGGCCCGCGCATTTCGGGCAGGCTGGCTTTACTAACAACCCGCCCGGCCACCCTGCCGCTTCAGCCGCTGAAGAAACAGAAAGCCCCGCCAGTAGCTGGCGGGGCTTTTTTGGTGGGTATGGTTTCGTTAAGCGGACTAACTTGCGAAAAGTTAGTAGACTACGAATTCCACCGTTTTTGTGAACCCTTTCGATGAGCGCGCTGCGCCCAGTAAGGTGGTAGCTTGCTCTCCTGATTTCACGTTGCCAAGGTCCCACCCTGCTTGGCTCACTCTCTCCCTTTGCATGAAGAATTGTTCGGCCTCCCTCCACTTCACGTTACTGCTCATGGCCCTGCTCGGCGGCGTGGCCGGCCCCAGCTGGGGGCAAGCCCAGCTGGCCAGGGCCCTGGACCCGCGTGTCCTCTTCACCCAAACGGCGGTCGT